>JANOIJ010000217.1:0-4369 GCA_031407575.1 Gemmatimonadaceae bacterium
GATGACGCCGAGCGTCGCGAGATCGAGTCGCACGTGACGCACACGTACCGGTTCCTGGAGCAGATTCCGTGGACGCGCGAGCTGCGCAACATTCCGCACATCGCGTATCGCCACCACGAGAAGTTGAATGGACGCGGTTACCCGAACGCGGTACTGGCTGCGGCGATTCCGGTACAGACGCGCATGATGACGATCGCCGACATCTACGACGCCCTCACGGCGACGGACCGTCCGTACAAGCGCGCGGTGCCGACGGAGCACGCGCTGTCGATTCTCGAGATGGAGGCGAAGGAGGGCATGCTGGATCGCTCGCTGCTGGACGCATTCATCGTCGCCCGGGTGTTCGACGCGCTCAATCACCCGTAATCCGGCGGTACGGTTGCGTTCGCCTCAACGCACACCGAAACATCCGCGTATATTTGTATACAACGATGGACACCACCCTCGGAATCACGCTGGAGCGCTCTCATGCCCTACCGCACAACTGGACCTCGCCTCGCCGTGGCCCTCGTCGCACTCGCCACGGTCGCCGCGTGCTCGCACGGGACGCGAGGCCGAACCGCCAACCAAAGCGTCTCGGATGGAACGGCCGTCCAGGGACGCTGCCTCGCCACGGAGATGCTGGTCGTCGAAAACCGGTCGGGCTACCCGGTGAAGGTGATCGCGACGGATGCAAGTCCCAATGGATTCGCCACGGGGTCGGCGCTGATCACGACGGTGGCGAGTGGCGTCGTGGACACGATCCCGTGGATCGGAAAGGTGCATCCGTACATTCAGCTCGAAGTGGACCGTCCCGCGTTCTCACCGAACGGCGTGAAGCCGGTGAGCAGCGGCTACGGCGCGCGCTGCGTGACGAGGTCGTAGGGCGGTCGTTCCAGCGCCGGGCCCGCACGTGTAGCCGGCGGGATCACGCACGAACCCGCGGACGTCGTCCTGCACGGACGCGCCGCCGAGCGACGGAAATGCGAGCGCGAGTGCAATCTGCACGTGGCCGGTCTCGGGATACACGATGCTTCGCGCGCATCCACCGCGCGCCTGGATGCGCGCCGCGAGGCGAATGGAATTGTCGGCGGACACGATGCGATCGCCGCCGCCATGGAGGAGCAGCAACGGCGGCTCCGTGCCGTCGATGAAGTTGTACGCGTGGGTCGAGGGCCACTGCTCCCGCGGACCCATGAGCTCCTGCACGTCGGGGTCGGTCCATGTGGTATCGACGGGCCCGGCGAGGCTGACGAATCCGCGCACCGCGCCCGCGGGAACGCCGGCGTCGCGCAGGAAGTGCTCGTCGAGGGCAAGCATGGCGACGGTGTGCGCGCCCGCCGAATGCCCGACGACCACGATGCGCGCGGAATCGCCGCCGAAGCGCGCGATGTGGTCGCGCGTCCATCGCACGGCAGCGGCGCCGTCGTTCACCCACGCGGGAAAGCGCACAGTGGGATAGAGCCGGTAGTCGGGCACGACCACCACCCATCCCAGGCGCGCGAGCGCGTTGCCGATGAGCAGGTAGTCGCGCCGCGACCCGTACTTCCAGCGGCCCGGATAGATGAACACCACCACTGGCGCCGCGTGGGGCGTGCGGCGGTCATGATAGACGTCGAGCCGCTGCCGAGCGTCCGTGCCGTACGCGATGCCGGCGACGCGCCGCACGCGATCGTACAACACGGCGTTCTCGAGCCCCTGTCGCGGCGTGCAGGCGAGCGCGACGACGCAGAGCAAGAGTGCGGTCCTCACGAGTGCGATGGTCTTCATGAACTCCTCGGACATTCTCGCACAACCGGACAAAGGCGCGTCTCCCGGCGAAGAATTGCCCAGAGGAAGTACGCTGGCGCGGAGCCAGCGGATGTCCTGCAGCGATTCGACTCATCGCGTTGATTCCGTGCCTGTCCTTGAGGGACATCGAGGGCGTCGAGATCGCTGGAAGGCCGAGTGCCGCGAGATTCCGAACTACCAAAGGAACCGACCTGATGCGGACAACTGCCGACTGCTCCGTGCGCATTCGTAGCTCCATGACCATGCGGCGGTACCTGCGCTTTGCTTGCTGCCGTCGGGTGTATGCCGCTGTTCCGCAGTATCGGCGGCTGTTGCTGCTCAGATCGGCCTCTGTCGCACCTCAAGAACCTGGTACTGCTTCGATTCGCACTTCGCTCGACGCCAGCGCGAACGCGGTCGATGCGACAAGCACCGAGCGAGGCACGCGACGCGGCGCTCACTTTCCGGCACGCGCGTCAGTCCGCCGCCGGCTCGAAGCGCGCAAGGATCGTCGCGGCCGTCATGTCGCCGGTAACGTGCGTCGCCGTGCGGAACATGTCCGGAATGGTGTCCACGCCGAGCAGCAGGCCCACCGCCGCCACGGGAAGGTCCGCCGCGAGCAGCACGGGCACCATGACGATGATCGTCCCGCCTGGAATGCTGGGCACACTGAAGGTGGTGACGACAGCCATCAGCGCGATGGTCACCAACTGCGGCGCACCTAGGTCGACGCCATACAACCGCGCCATGAACAGCACGCCGACGGGGATGGCGATCGCGCTACCAATACGGAAGGTGGCCGCGGCCAGGGGAAGGAAGAACGAGCGCACGGGAAGTGGCAGGCCGAGCACGCGGTCTGCGCCCTCGAGCATCGCGGGCAGCGTGACGATCGAGGCGCGCGCGCTGAACGCCACCACCTGGGCCGGTGCGCAGGCGCGCGCGAACGTGCGCGGTGGCTGCCGACCGATCGCCCACGCGGCGAGGTACAGGATGCCCATGAAGCCGATGAGCATCGCACTGATCGCGACGACGTAGTACGCCACCGCCCCTGCGGCGGCGAGCCCGAGCCGCGAGGCCAGCGGAATCGTCAGCGCGAAGACACCGAGCGGCGCCGCGACGAGCACCCAGCGCACGAACGCGAGCGACGCGTCAAGCACGCCGCGAACGATGTGGAGCAGCACGTCGCGATGCTCCGCGGTCGTGCGGCTGATGGCGAGCCCGAGCAGCATCGTGAACACGATGAGCGGAAGCATGGCACCGTCCGCCGCGGCCTTGATGGGATTCGTCGGCACCAGGTCCACGAGCCACTGGCTGAACCCGACGATCTTCTGCGCGCTCTGCACGGCGCCCTCGCTCGCACCGGTCGCGCTGGCGCGCATCGCCTCCGCTGTTGCCGCGTCGATAGGGAGCAGCGACATCACCAACGGTCCCACGAGGATCGCGTAGGCCGAGGCGCACGCGAGCATGAACAGCGTGAGCACCACGGCCCGCCCGCCGATGCGACCCACGCTGCGAGGATCCGGCAGCGCGTTGATGCCGCTGATGATCGCGGACATCACCAGCGGAATCACGATCATGCGGAGTGCGTTCACCCACAGCGTGCCGATTGGCTCGATGATGGCCGGGATCCGTTGCAACTGCACATTGCCCGACATCGGGATGAGGACGCCGAGCGTGAGGCCGGCGACCAGTCCGATGAGTACCCTGGCGGTAAGGCTCACGGCGCCGACTCGCCGTAGCCGCCGCCACCTGGCGTCTCGATCGTCACGACGTCGCCGGGCTGAAGCGCGCGACGACACTTGGCGGGGAGCAGCTCGCCATTGAGGAGGTTGCGGCCGACAGCCCCAGTGCCGCCTCCGGCCGCGCCGCGCGGTGCGTGACGTCGCCGTTCCGTGAGCAGCGTGACCGTGCATGGTGCCGTCGCGCGATAGGCGCGCACGACCCCGTTGCCGCCGTGATGCGCGCCGGCGCCACCCGATCCCTCGCGCAGCGCGTAGCGTTCGATGCGGAGCGGCGTGGACCGCTCGAGCGATTCCACCGGCGTGTTGCGCGTGTTGCTCATGCCGACGTGCACGCCCGATGGGCCTGCCCCGCGCGAACTTGCACCCTGCCCGCCACCGAGCGTCTCGTAGAATGTCCAGCCGGGTCCGCCGAAGGTGACATTGTTCATCGTACCCTGCCCTTGTGCAGCGACGTCCACGCCCGCGCTGCCCAGCGCAGCGAGGATGGTGTCGGTGATGCGCTGCGACATCTCGACGTTTCCTGCCGCCACCGCGGCGGGCCACGCTGCGTTCACGGCGCTGCGGTCCGGCAGCACCAGCACGATGGCGCGCGCCGTGCCCTCGTTCGTCGGGACGTCATCGTCGAGCAAGGTGCGAAGCGCGAACACGGCGGCAGCGCGCGTGACCGCGGCCGGACAGTTCACGTTGCCCGCCACTTGCGGTGCACTGCCGGTGAAGTCGAGACGCAAGCTCCCGTCGCGCACGTCGAGCGCAACCTGCATCACGACGTCGTCGTCCGTGACGCCATCGCCCTCGAGACGATCAGTGGCGCTGCCACGCGCACCCTCCAGCGGCGCGAGCCGCGCACGCACGCGACGCTCGGCATAGTCGAGCAGCGC
>JANOIJ010000234.1:0-2808 GCA_031407575.1 Gemmatimonadaceae bacterium
GGGCTTCCTGTCGCTGTCCACGGTCGCCGTGGATCTCGTCACCGGCATCACGCGTCTGGCGCAGGGCTCGCTGGGCGTCTCGTACCGTCTCGATGCGACCGCAGCGGCGGGCGTCGTCGCGTCGGCGACCAAGGTCGTGACCTACACCATCACCGGCGGCGTCTGAACGCTGCTTGACCCATCCGAAGGATACGAGGATGGTGTGACGCTGTCGTAATTGCTCTGCTACTCGCTTCCGGTTTGCCGCACTTCCGCGGCAGGCCGGCGGCGGCGGCGGACACCGCAAGGCGCACAGAAGGTTCTTTCGCTGTTGCAGTACCGCGCTCGCCCAGTCGATCGTCTCCACGCAGACTCCTGGGCTCAGAACGCCACCAACACCGCACGCCCGTGTTGACAACGCCATCGCCAAGTGACGCGCCGCGGCGGCCCCCCAAGACCATCTGTTGCCAGATATTTGCCGCGAGCTCGGCACCGGGTCAGCGGGGGCACGTCTCCTTCGGAGTCCATTCCGTGGTCGGGATCGTCCAGGGCTGCGCTGCGTCATGCAGGACGAGGGCGAGCGAGCGCCGTATCGACGGCGCAGCGCCAGTGAGCAGCATCGGCTTCCCTTCCGCGACGACGAAACTCTCGCCGGCGCGCACGACCGTGAAACCGTCAGGCGTCTCCAGGCACTGCGTGCCTTCGAGGACGAACCATGCCTCCGGGCCCGGATGCCGGTGCACGGGGGTCCGCGCCGCGGCGGGGACGACGCCCTCGAGGTAGTGGGCCGCGTACCTCCGCCCTGTCGTCACGGGGAGCGGCCCCACTCGCGCGACACGCTCACCCCCGACCGCCTGCCACGCCGCGTCCGCGATGGTGAAGAGCCACACGCGTCCGTGCGCCTCCGCGACGGTGCCGCGCGAGCGCCGCGCCGCCTCGGCCGCCGTCCGCGTCGGATAGACGTCGAGATACCAGTAGAGCGGCGTCTCGACGACGGACCCGATCTGTTCGGTGCCGGCCAGGTAGCAGCCCACGGCGTCGGCGGGGCCGACGCGGGGCACGCTACAGCCACCGGGCACCGGGACCGTGGTGCTTGCCACCACGCCTCTCGATGCGGGAGTAACACCGCCGCCCGACGTCACTGGAGTTGACGCACAGGCACTGACAGTGAGGGCGAACAACACACACGTGGAGTCGTGGAGCAGCGATCGGGGCATTGTCCGGAATCTCGGTTGGTCCTGACTACAAAACTACGAGCCTTGAGCTGTCAGTAACCACGAGCCACGAGCTCGAGCCGGAGCTCAAGCTCGAGCTCAAGCGCGAGGCTCGGGGTTACAGACAGCTCAAAGCTCATCGTTCCCCCAATCAGCACCCTGTCATGGGCGATGATCGATGTTCAGGGGTCGCCAACGATGACAAAAGCGTAACGCTGCTGGTGATATCCTGTAACAGTGACCGGGACATCTTCTCCGTGTAGCAGTTCACATCACTTCCCACGGAGACTCATACAATGCTTAACAAAATCGGTCGTTCCACCTTCGCTCTTCTCGCCGTCCTCGTTGCCGCACCGGCCGCCCAGGCCCAGACCGCGACCCAGACGGTGACCTTCGCCGTCAACGCGATCAACCAGATCGCCTTCGTCGGCGCCCCGTCGCTGACCATCACCACCGCCGTGGCCGGCTCCGCGCCGACGAGCGTGACCGACGCGACCGCCTCCTGGGCCGTCACGACCAACCAGACCGGCGCAAAGATCACCGCCAGCATCCCGACCGCCATGCCCGCCGGCCTGACGCTGTCTTCGAGCCTGGCCGCCCCGGCGCTGGCCACGAGCGCTGGCTTCCTCGCCCTCGGCACCGTCGCCGTGGATCTCGTCACCGGCATCACGCGCCTGGCGCAGGGTTCGCTGGGCGTATCGTACCGGCTCGACGCGACCGCAGCTGCGGGCGTCATCGCCTCGGCGACCAAGGTCGTGACCTACACCATCACCGGCGGCGTCTGACGTCAGACGGTCCGACGGAGTGATCTTCCAATGCTCCGTGCCCGTGCACTGCTACTCGTCCTCGGCCTGGCTCTCAATAGCAGGCCGGCGACGGGGCAGGGTTTCAATGCCCTGTCAGCGAGCGCGGCACCCGCACAAAATCTCATCATCAACATGGCGATCGCGGGCCAACAGCCCACAGATTTCGTCGACGCCTCCGCGACCTTCACCGTCGGAACCATTTTCGGAGGTGCCAAGAAGATCGTAGCGAGTCTCAACACACCAATGCCTGCCGGTGTCACGCTCACCGCAACGTTCCCCGCCGTCGGCGGTGGTTCCTCCAGTAGCGGCGCGGTCATCCTCAGCACTACCGCGCGCGACGTCGTCATCAATTTCGCCAACATCTGGAATCAGACGCGCAACATCACGTATCGTCTGTCCGCCACGGTGGCCGCAGGGGTGGTACCTTCCCAGTCGCGCATCGTCGCACTCACGTTGGTGAACTACCCGTAGGACGACGGGACACTTTCCGCATCTCCCCGATGCCCCCTCTCTCGCCCTTCCGCTACGTCCTGGCCGCGCTGTTCCTCGGCGCCCTGGCCAACCCGCTCCGCGCCGACGCCCAGATCGCCGTCGTCGGCAGCACGGTGGAAGAGCACGCCGCGGCGCCGGGCCAGCGCTACGAAGGCAGCATCCTCATCCGCAACCTCACCACGCAGTCGCAGCCCGTGCGCGTGTATCAGTCGGACTACCGCTTCTTTGCCGACGGCACCTCCCACTTCGACGACGCGGGCACCACGCCGCGCTCCAACGCGAAGTGGATCAAGCCCTCTGTCACCACCATCGTCATT
>JANOIJ010000244.1:0-2512 GCA_031407575.1 Gemmatimonadaceae bacterium
CGCTCGAGGCGCAGCAGTTGCTGGGCATCACGTTGGAGGGGTCGGTCGGGTAAGACTTTGGATCTCGACCGCTCGTTCACCGCAGAGGACGCAGAGGAGCAGCGGAACGGCGAAGAAAAACAAGACTCTTTGCGACAACAAAGGCGGTTTTGATCCTTCCGCAGTCCTCTGCGTACCTCTGCTCCTCTGCGTCCTCTGCGGTTAGCGAATGCGATAGGATCTGGACGATGGTTCTGCGGTTAACGAATGTGGTATGATCTGGACAATGTTCTCATTGATTGTTTCTCTCTTCAGTCATTAGTCAGAAATGCTAGAGATCAAGGGCCTGCGGGCCACGGTGGGCGATAAGGAGATTCTTCGCGGCATCGACCTGACCGTGAACGCAGGCGAAGTGCACGCGGTCATGGGCCCCAACGGTTCCGGGAAGAGCACGTTGGCGCAGGTGCTGGCTGGCCATCCCGCCTACGCGGTGACGAGCGGCACGGTCACGTACAACGGTGACGACCTGCTCGCCATGGATCCCGAGGTGCGCGCGCAGCGGGGCATCTTCCTCGCGTTTCAGTATCCGGTGGAGATTCCCGGCGTGAGCAACGCGTACTTCCTGCGTGCCGCCTACAACGAGATCCGGAAGGCGCAGGGACACGAGGAGATCGATCCGCTCAGCTTCGCCGACTTGATGGACGAGAAGATGAAGCTCGTCGAGATGGACGACGCGATGCTGACGCGCTCGGTGAACACAGGGTTCTCCGGCGGCGAGAAAAAGCGCAACGAGATCCTCCAGATGGCGGTGCTCGAGCCGACGTTGGCGATCCTGGACGAGACGGATTCCGGCCTCGATATCGACGCGCTGCGCATTGTCGCCAATGGCGTGAACTCGCTGCGCAAGCCGACGAACGCAACAATCGTCGTGACGCACTACCAGCGCCTGCTCAACCACATCGTACCCGACTACGTGCACGTGTTGGCGGGCGGCCGCATCGTGCGCTCCGGCGGCAAGGAGCTCGCGCTGGAACTGGAGGCGCGCGGTTACGACTGGCTCACCGAAGAGGTCGTCGCGTGATCGAGCGATATCTCGAGGGGTTCGAGAGCTTTTCCGCCAACGGCGGCGCGTCCGCGCCGCAGTCGGTGCGTTCGCTTCGCCTCGCGGCGATCACGCGCTTCGAGACGCTGGGCTTCCCGACAACGCGCAACGAGGACTGGCACTTCACCTCGGTGTCACAGATCGTCGATGGCGCGTTCGCCCCCGTGGCGAAGCCGGCGGGAACCGTGACGCGCGCGCAACTCGCGCCGTTTGTCTTCCGCGCCGGATGGCGCATGCTCGTCTTCGTCAACGGTCGTTACGACGCGGCCCTTTCCGGTGGTGACCCGCTGCCGCACGGCGTGCGCGTGATGCCACTCGCGCAGGCGTACGACGAACTGCCGCTCCTCGTGGAGCAGCATCTCGGCAAGATCGCCGCGTACGACGCGCACACGTTCACCGCGCTCAACACGGCGTTCATCAACGACGGCGCGGTAATCCACGTCGCCGCCGACATCGAGCTGGCGCGGCCGATCCACCTGCTGTTCGTCAGCGACGCCGCTGCAGTGAAGGCCACGGCGCAGCCGCGCAACCTCATCGTGCTGGACCGCCACGCAAAGGCGACGGTCATCGAGAGCTACGCCGGCCTCGCCGAGGGCGCTTACTTCACCAACGCGGTGACGGAAGCGAGCGTCGGTGACGGCGCCACGCTGACGCACCTCAAGCTCCAACGCGAGTCCGCGCAGGCGTTTCACGTCGGCACACTCGATGTCCGGCAAGCGCGAGACAGCCACCTGTTCTCGTTCAGCTTCGCCACGGGTGCGGTGCTCTCGCGCACGAACGTCTATACCGAGCTGCGCGGCGAAGGCTGTGGCGCCACGCTCAACGGGCTCTACCTCGGCGACGGCCAGCAGCACATCGATCACCAGACACGCATCGAGCACATCGAGCCGAATTGCTACAGCCGCGAGCTGTACAAGGGCATTCTCGACGGCGAGGCGCATGGCGTGTTCAACGGCAAGGTGTACGTGCACCCCGAGGCACAGAAAACGGACGGCAAGCAGACGAACAACACGCTGCTGTTGTCCGAACGCGCGCGCATCGACACCAAGCCGCAGCTGGAGATCTTCGCCGACGACGTGAAGTGCACGCACGGCGCCACCGTGGGGCGGCTGGACCAGACGTCCCTCTTCTACATGAAGAGCCGCGGCATCAACGCGCGCACGGCGCGCGAGCTGCTGACGTACGCCTTCGCGGCGGATGTGCTGGAGACGATCGAGCTGGCCGAGGTGCGCGAGGGACTGGAGTCGGCGACGCTGCGCCGGTATACCGAGCGCTCGTGACGGCTGACGTGCAGATCCTTCGCGAAGTTGACGACAACGGTGCAGATCCTTCGCTGCGCTCAGGATGACAACAACGGAGCACGTCCTTCGCGCGGTTCACCCTGGCAACAAGGTGCAGATCCTTCGCTGGGGGCAGGATTACAAATACGGC
>JANOIJ010000283.1:0-6575 GCA_031407575.1 Gemmatimonadaceae bacterium
TGGGTACGATCGTGCTGGCGATGGGCGGCACGCTGTCTGCCGCCGGCGCGTACACATTTGCCTACGTGATCTGGCGTACGATCGACGGGCCGGTTGCGCTGCAACGGGCCGCCAGGCGCGCGCGGGACGCGACCGTGCATCCGTCGAGGATCAGCCTGCCTCTCGCGTGACGCGGCGCACTACCGAGACATCGGATCTGCATCTGTTGTTGCGCAGTGACCAGGTGCAGATCCTTCGCAGACGCTCAGGATGACAGCCGAGCAGAGATAGTCGATCACGTCCGCCGCTGAGTACCGCGCGCGACCGCGCGCGAAGCTGTCGAGTGCGACCAGGTCGTCGCCGCTCGTGAGCAAGGGGAGCTCGTCGCCTGTCACACGAGGCTGCGGCTGGCCGATGTTCGCGGTCAGTCCGTTGCAGAGGCACCGGCGACCCACCGTATCGGCGATGTCGCCCCCTTTCGCCACATACTGGTCGACCGGTTCGGCAGCGCAGCGATACCCGAGCTTGCCAGAGGGCGCGCGATAGGCCGTGCGGAGATACCCAAGGTCGCAGTTGCGCACGCGGCTCTCGTCCTGCTGCTCGAGCCCGTCCACCTGGACGACCTTGAACGGATAGCCGGTTGGCGAGGCACGCGCATCCGTTCGCACGCGCACGCGGCCCTCGGCAATGCCCGCGAGCACGCGAGCCTTGATCTCGGGCGTGAAACCGGATTCGTCACAGTACGCGAACAGCGTTCCCACCTGGACGCCGGCCGCTCCGGTGGCCAGCGCGGCCCGCAGGCCCTCCGGCGTACCAGCGCCACCCGCAAGCCAGAACGGTAGCCCCAAGTCGCGAATCTTCTGGAGGTCCACGACGTCGCGCTCACCATAGAGCGGCTCGCCATCATCCGAGAACCGTGGCTCGCCGCGCGGGGGCGCATTGTGCCCCCCAGCCGTGGGACCTTCCACGATGAATCCCTCCACGCTGCCCGATGCCTTCCGCGCCAGCGTCGTCGCGAGCGAGCTCGCAGACACGATCGGCACAAAGCGTGGGCGCAGGAGGGGTCCGACCGCATTCGGGAAGTGCGCATGCGGGTCGAACACGATCTCGTCGGGCGCCGCAGCGGCTGGGCCTTCCACGTCGAGCTTGAGTCGGACCGTGCGATGCTCGGCCAGTGCATCGAGCACGCCGGGAATCTCCCGGGGGATCCCCGCACCCATCAGCACGTAGTCCACACCAGCGAGCATCGCGCCGTACAGCGACGCGAGATTCGGCATCTGGACCTTCGTGAGGAGGTTGATGCCCACCACGCCATCGTGTCCCTCCTTCGCAAGCCACACCTCGACGAAGTTTGCCAGCATCGTCATCTGGTCGCGAAGCAGGCTCACCGATTTCCTGTACATCGGCAACGCCTTGTATGGAGACGTTCCGCGCGACCCCGCTTCCATATAGTAGCGATGCAAGGTGTGCTCGCTGATCCCCGGAAACGGAAACGCCCGCATCGCACGCCGAACGTGGCCGCCGTCGTCACCATCCTGGAGACGTCGGATCATCACGGTGTCCACGGCCGTTCCGGAGACGACGCCGAACTGCCCGCGACGCGACACCGCGCGCGCGAGCGCCCAGCTGGACACGCCGATGCCCATCCCACCTTGAATGATCTGCGGATGGCTCGCGCGCTCTGTCGTGCCGGCCACCGTCAATCCTCGACCTTGAGATGGCCCTTCATGCCGAGCGCGGCGTGCGGATCGCATTGGAAGTAGTAGCGTCCCTCGGCGAGCGTGATCTTGAGATCGAAGGTCTGATCCGGCAGCTGCAGCATGTCACTCGCGGGTGGAAGTCCCGTTTTTCCCGGATTCGAGTCCGGAAGAAAATTGAGGTTGTGCACCCCGGACTTGAGCACGAGACGCACGATGTCGCCACGATGCGCCTCGATCTCACTCGGCTTGTAGTAGTTGCCGTTCGCGTCGCTGTACGCCTCGACGACGATGATGCGGCCCGTCTCCTCGTGCTCCCTCTCGCTCGATTCCTTGCGCGCCGGATTCTCTGCCGTGGTGACCGTTGCGGGCTCCTTGCTGCATGCACCAGCGAACAGTGCCGCTCCAAACGCGCATGCCGCGATGCCGCGGCGCCTGATCTGTCTGTTCATTGAATGCATCCTCGCGTGTCGTTGAATGACGCGGCCATCCGCGCCAATGGTGGGATCTGACTGCCGACTCAAAAGTCCTTTCTGCTGAACGCGCGTACGCCGAGTGCAATTGGCCCAATGATCCAGATCGCCAGGGCGCTGCCCGCGACGACCGTTCCAACTGCGCCGCCGAGGAACTGCTGGACCACCGCGCCCGTGTATCCCATCAGGGCCGAGACGTCCATCTGGAGCAGGAGCGTTACGCGAGCGAGGTCGATCGGATTGGCCAGCGTGAGCGCCAGGATCGGCTTCTCGAGCGGATAGTCGGAGAAGGCGGCGGCAATCGTCATCACGAGCCCATCATAGACGATGGCGCCGAGCATCCACACGCCAATCGCCGCGCCGAGTCCGCGGAGGCGGTCCTCGCACCAGAGCGCGAGGCAGAAGGCGGTCGCGGTAAAGCTCAGCGTCAGCGCGGCGCCCGTCCCGATGAGTGCCGCGAGCATCGTGCGGTGCTCAGGCGCGCCGAACCCGTGCACGAGAAATGGAACGCTCATCCCGACCACGATCGCGACGACGAGTGGACCGGCCAGCCCGAGGTAGAGACCGAAGAAGAGGCCGAGCCTGCCGACGGGCTGCGCGAGCAGTAGCTCGATGAACTCGCGGGCGTTGTAGAGATAGACGGTGCCGAACACCAGGGTCACGAGCGGCACCACGAACAGCATGATGCTCGCGAGGCTGAGGATGGCGCGCGCGTCGCCGCCCATGAAGCGGAGCAATCCTTCGGTCGAGAGCAGGAAGAACAGCCCATACGCCGCGAGCCACCGGCTGCGCAGCATGTCGCGCGCCTGGAACTCGGCGACACTGACCCCCACGCGGATGGACACGGCTTTCGCAACGCGAGGCACCGAGACGAGCGCCGGCATCGACGTGCTGGACGTGTGCGTACTCATGCCGCCACCGCGCGCAACATCAGCGTGGCGATCGACCGCTCGATCGTCGTCTGGGCCGTTTCACGTTTCAGGTCGGACACGCTGCCGGCGAATTGCACCAGCCCTTCGTTCAGGAACACGACGTCGTCCGCCAGTTCGTCGATCTCGCCCAGCATGTGTGACGTGAGGATGATCGTGCGTCCTGCCTCGCGCTCGGCGATGATGCGTTGCTTCAGGATGCCTGATGCAACCGGGTCGAGTCCGGACGTCGGCTCGTCGAGCACCAGGAGGTCGGGTGCAAAGAGGAAGGCGGCGACGGCGTTCACCTTCTGTCGTGTGCCGCCGGACAGCGCGCGCAGCTTCATGCCCAGGACATTCCGGAGTCCGAGTTGATCGACCAGGCGTTCGTCACCGTGTGCGCCGCCCCTCAGCGTCGTGAGCAGCGCAAGCAGCTCGACGCCTGTGAGGTTTTCGGGAAAGCGGGCGATCTGCGGCATGTAGCCAATCCGCGCGCGGTAAGCCTCGTCGTCACCGACCGGTGCGCCGTCGAACGTCATCGTTCCCCCATCGAGACGCGCGAGTCCGAGCAGCGACTTGATGAACGTCGTCTTGCCGGCGCCATTCGGGCCAACGATCGCGGTCACGCGGCCGCGCGCGATCGTGAGGTCGAGACCGCGCAGCACGTGCACACTGCCGTAGCGCTTGACCAGCCCTCGCGCGACGATCATGGCACCCTCCGCATCGCGGGCCGAGCGTCCGCCAGGGTGGTCGGCGTCATGGCGGGTAACAGGCGCTCCGCCGCGTCCAGCAGGTCGACGAATGCACTGCGCAGCAGCAGCAACGCCGGCTCGTGTCGCTCGACGATCATCGAGAAGAGCCGAACCGGGCGAAAAGGCACGTCGCCGGTGCCGTCGCGGTCGAGATCATATCCGCGATACGCATCCCAGTAGTTGCCCGCCACCACGGTGCTCGGTTCGCGACTGTTGGACGACACGTCGAACGTGTTGGCCACGAAGTTGTTGCGGGTGAGACGTCCGTCCACGGTGCTGGCCGCGAGCTTCACCGCCCACCCGTTCTCCACGAACTCATTCCGGTCGGCGATCAGGCGATTCGCCCCATCGGCCACGAGGCCCGTGGTGTTGCGGTAAAAGACGTTGCGCTCCACGCGCGCATCGCTGATCTCCTTCAGCAACAGCCCGTAGGACGCGGCGCCCCAGTTGTGCTCGAAGCGGTTCTCCGTCATCTGCACGCGCTGCGTGTACATCACGGCGACGCCAGACCCGTTGCGGCGGAACACGTTGCGGATGTAGCGGCAGTCGTCCGAGAACATGAAGTGCAGCCCGTAGCGGATGTTGCCTTCGCTCACGTTGTCGCGCACTTCCGTTCCATGCACGAACTCGAAGTACACGCCGTCGCGAAATCCGCTGACGCGATTGCTCGCGATGACCACGTCGCGCGACGACCAGAGGTGGATTCCGTTGCCGGACGTTGTCTCGCTGGTGCTCGTCGCGCGCAGTGTGTTGCGCTCGACGCGGCAGCCGGTCACGTTGGCGAGGTAGATGCCGAAGAACGCGTCCGAGAACTGATTGTCGGTGATCACGCAGCGCCGCGCGTCGCGAACGCGAAGCGCGGCCCGATCCTCGACGTAGCTGCTGCCAACGCGCGTCAGGTGCAGTCCGCGCACGGTCACATCGTCGGCCGTGATCGTGAAGATCTCGTGAGCCCCCTCGCCGTCGACCACCGGCAATCCTCGACCCACGATCTCCACCGGACGCGTGACGAGGATCGTCGGCTCGCGATACGTGCCCTGCTCCACGACGACGCGTCCACCCCGGCGCACGAGCTGAAGCGCCGCGCCAATGGACTGCACCGGACCGGCCTTTGACACCACGACTTCGGCAGCCTGCTGTCCCGCCACTACCATCGGGCTGGCCGCGAGGATGCCGACGAGGCATGAGAGTGTGCGCTTACGCATCGACCAGCCTCGCAGGCGTCGCGTGTGTACGCCATGCTCCTCGTGCGGCCACGTTCACGAGCGGGAGTAACGCGATGACGCCAAGCAGAAACGCCGCGAGCGCGAGATAGCTTCCCGACGCGGGCCAGGAGGCCGCCGTGAAGTTCAGGAGCTGTTTGCTCCCGATGAGCGGCGGCTGGTAGGTCATCCCCGGCACCTTGATGATCGCGTCCGCCGCCAGGTTGTGGCCATAGTCGTACGACCACCGGAAGAACTCCACCATGCCGGCCGCGCCCGCAATGGCAAACGTCGCCAGCCATCCCAGCAGCAGTACGCGGAGCCCGCTGGCGGCCACGATCACCGCGAGGAGTGCGAGCCCGCCCACGACCCATGGCATCACCTTGAGCACGGGAATCGCGTCGGGGTCGATCGCCTTCATCCCGATGTAGTGATTCAGTCCGTTGATGTTGTCGAGATCCGGCGGCTTGATCCCGGTGATGGTATTCACCCGGATCAGCATGCCGAGCCCCTCGGGGTACTGTGGCGCATGAAGCTGGATGCGCCACAGTGGTACCACGTACACCCCGAGCAGCAACAGCGCGGAGACCACCACGAGGATGCGCGACCGCACTGTGAGATGTGTCACCCCTACTTCCCGCCGCCGGCGGCCGTGGCCTTGCTCAGCTGTGCCTGCGCCTTGGGACTCACGTTGGCGCTCAGGGCCACCGTCGACCCTGCCGCGGACACACGCAGGTAGCCCTGCATCTCCTGGTGCAACGCCGAGCAGAAGTCCGTGCAGTAGAAGGGATAGACGCCGGCGCGCGTGGGCACCCACTTCAACGTCCTCGTCTCACCAGGGCTCAGGATCAGCTCCGAGTTCGTGGCGCCGAGGATCGCGAAGCCGTGCAGGATGTCCCAGTCCTGCTCGATGTTGGTGATGTGGAAGTACACGGTGTCGCCGAGCGTCACGCCCTCGATGTTGTCCGGCGCGAAGTGGCTGCGCACCGCGATCATCTTCACGTGCACGCGGTTGCCTTTGCGCGTGATGCTCGCCTCGCTCTCCGACTTGATCATGTCGGGGTGCGTGCTCTCCGCCAGCTTGTAGTACTTCACTTGCTTGTCCTGAATCAGCGCCGCAGGAAGCGCCTGCGCGTAGTGCGGCTCGCCGATCGTCGGGAAGTCGAGCAGGAGCTTCATCTTGTCGCCGGAGATGTCGTACAGCTGCGCGGACTGGAACAACTCCGGCCCCGTCGGCAGGTAGCGGTCCTTCGTGATCTTGTTCATCGCGACGAGATACTTGCCGTACGGCTTCTTCGAGTCCCCACCAGGAATCATGAGGTGGCCGATCGAGTAGAAGGTCGGCGCACGGTCCACGACTTCCCACGTCCCGAGCTTCCACTTCACCACTTCCGACGAGATGAACATCGATGTGTAGGCGTAGCCTTTGCCGTCGAACTCCGTGTGCAACGGCCCGAGGCCGGGCTTCTGCACTTCGCCCACCATCACCGACCCGTACTTGAGCACCGGGATGCCGTCGATCTCCTTCTCGAAGTCCTTGGCCTCGATCGCCGCCTTCAGCTTG
>JANOIJ010000323.1:0-1882 GCA_031407575.1 Gemmatimonadaceae bacterium
GTCGGCATCAATACCGACGCGAGCAAGCGCAGAAATTGCGGCCGACGTACTTCCGTCCATAGGCAGCGCCGATGTGGTCATTGTTGCAAAAAGGCGCTCGAATATGGTGCCACTAAACAAATGAGTATTTCGCGCTTCTGCGGAGGCTTCTGAGGCAGTTGTTGCGGCGGGCGAATTCGTCGCTAGCACTACAGCGCTACAACCGCTCAAGCTCCGCGACCCACTGAGCCGATGTTCTCCCGTCACCATCACGGGAGCCGTCGCATGGACTCGAATCAGATCCAGTCGTTGCACACTGCGCTGCGGACATGGCTTGGCGATCTCCGCGTCTGCTTCAAGCGCGAGCGCACGTGGGACTACCTGCATATCTATATCCTCGGCCTGCTCGCGGACCTGAAGCGCAAGAGCGTCGAGCCGATCGCGCTCTCGGCGAACGTTCCCGTGCGCACGATGCAGGAGTTCCTCGCCTTCTTCGCCTGGGACCACGAGCGCCTCGATCGCATGCTGATGCGCCGCGTCGCGGATCGTCCCGCGCCCTCGTTCGCGCAGCGCAGCGGCGGCATCGGCGTCATCGACGCGACCTCGCATGCCAAGCGCGGCGATAAGACCCCCGGCGTGCAGCGCCAGTACTGCGGCGAGAGCGGCAAGGTCGACAACTGCGTCGTCGTGCAGCACCTTCTCTACACCGACGACGACCCGAAGAATCCGTTCTCGTGCGTCCTCGCGAGCGATCTCTTTCTTCCCGAGAGCTGGGACTCGGATCGCGATCGCCGTCGCGAGGCGGGGATCCCCGACTCGCTCCATCACAAGGCGAAGTGGAGGATGGCGATCGACCAGGTGAAGGCGGCCGTCGCCGCCGGCGTCCAGTTCTCGTGGTTCGTCTGTGACGAGGACTACGGACGCGTCTCGCAGTTCTGGTTCGATCTCGACGGGGCCGGGCAGCGCGGCGTCGGCGAAGTGCCGAAGGACTTCCGCTGCTGGGTGAAGCGTCCCGCGTGCGCGACGCGGCAGAAGTGTCATGCGTCGCGACGCGTCGACAATCTCTGCAGGCTCAGCCCGACGTTCACGGAGCAGAAGTGGACGCCCTGCAAGGTGAAGGAGACGACGCACGGCACGTGCGTGTGGGAGTACAAGGCGGCGCGCGTGCATCTCAACGCGCCCGAGACGCCGCGCGGAGTGCCGATCCCGACGGACCGGAAGTACTGGCTTCTGTTCCTCCGTCAGGACGCGACGGGCGAGCTGAAGTACGTCGTGAGCAACGCATCGGAGCAGGCGACGCCCGAGGAGATCATGCGTGCGCTCTTCGCGCGCTGGCACGTCGAGAAGTGGTTCGAGCGCGCGAAGCAGGACGCGGGTCTCGGCGCGTTCGAGGTGCGCACATACACGAGCCTGATACGTCACTGGCTGTGCTCTCGAATCGCGATGCAGTTCCTGTCCGAGCAGACCGCGCGGCTGCGGGGGGAAAAATCCGCGGATCACGTTCGAGCAGGTGGCGGAGGTGGCAAGCACGCTCGCGATAAAGATATGGAACAACAACTGGCGCTCGTGGGCTGAGATGATGCGCCGCATGGCGTATCACCAGCGGCGCAACGCCGCGTCGTATGCGAGTCATCGGAAGAGAAGAGAGTCACGCAGCGGGTATGGGTAGCGCTGTAGTGTTAGCGAACCATCACGCAAGGGGTCGCGAAGCCGAATCGTGAAAGCTGCTCGACACCACGATGTGTCATCTGAAGAATCTTCGCCTGAGCACGGAGCGAATCGAGGGGAGGCGCACCGGGGCGGCAATGATCCCGACACGTCGAACGGCGACTCATCGACGTCGGCAAATCGCGCGGAGACGAACGCGCTGCTGCGGTAGATCGCGGCGCATGGCCTCGAGCAG
>JANOIJ010000009.1:0-26325 GCA_031407575.1 Gemmatimonadaceae bacterium
GATGACCAAGCTCCTCGACGAGCAGGCCAACGTCCAGGAGAAGATCGAAGCCGTCAACGGCTGGGAGTTCGAGCACACCATCGAGCTCGCCATGGACGCCTTGCGCCTCCCCCCCGGCGACGCCGACGTCACCAAGCTCTCCGGCGGTGAGAAGCGCCGCGTCGCCCTGTGCCGCATCCTCCTCGAGCAGCCCGACATGCTGCTGCTCGACGAGCCGACCAATCACCTCGACGCCGAGTCCGTCGAGTGGCTCGAGCATTTCCTCGGCACGTTTCCGGGCACGGTCGTCGCCATTACGCATGACCGGTACTTCCTGGACAACGTCGCGCAGTGGATCCTCGAGCTCGATCGGGGCAAGGGTATTCCGTACGAGGGGAACTACACGAGTTGGCTGGAGCAGAAGCGCGAGCGTCTCAAGATCGAGGAGAAGACCGAGTCCGCGCGCCAGCGCACGCTCGCGCGCGAGCTCGAGTGGGTGCGCATGGCCCCGCGTGCTCGGCAGGCGAAGAGCAAGGCGCGCATCCAGAAGTTCGAGGAGCTGCAGGAAGCCGATACGGGCGACAAGGTGCTGCAGCACGAGATCACGATTCCGCCGCCGCCGCGGCTTGGCCAGGACGTCGTCATTGCGAAGGGGTTGAAGAAGGCGTATGGCGAGAAGGTGTTGTTCGATGATCTCACGTTCTCGCTGCCGCGCGGCGGGATCGTCGGTGTCATTGGACCGAACGGCGCGGGCAAGACGACGTTGTTTCGAATGATCATCGGCGAAGAGACACCCGACGGTGGGAGTTTGAAGGTCGGCGAGACGGTCGAACTGGCGTATGTGGACCAGGGACGCATCCTCGATGGATCGAAGACGGCGTATCAGGAAGTGTCGGATGGGCGCGACGAGATCACGGTTGGGAATCGGGAGATCAATGCGCGGGCGTATCTGTCGCAGTTCAACTTCCGCGGGACGGATCAGCAGAAGAAGGTTGGCGATCTGTCAGGCGGAGAGAGAAACCGACTACACCTGGCAAAGCTGCTGAAATCCGGCGGCAATGTGTTGCTCTTAGACGAACCGACGAATGATCTCGACGTCGATACGCTGCGCGGGCTCGAGGAGGCGCTCGTCGACTTTGCTGGCTGCGCCGTGGTCATCTCGCACGATCGATGGTTTCTCGATCGCATTGCCACACACATCCTCGCGTTCGAGGGGAACTCGGAGACAGTGTGGTTCGAGGGGAACTTCAAGGAGTACGATGCCGACCTGCGGCGTCGGAAGGGAGCTGATGCCGATCAGCCGCATCGCGTGACGTACAAGAAGTTGGTGCGGAGCTAGAAGCGTCTGCTCTCTGGACAATCGCCCGCCGCTGACCATGTTCAGCGGCGGGCGAACTTATCTTAGGAGAGAGCGTGGAGAGCTACCGCGAAAACATCTTCATCCATTCCGCGAAGGATTACGGGCCGGAGGACAAGTTCACGGGTCATCTCTCGTATCTGCTGAACAACCATCGCGAGATCGGCCAAGCCTGGCTGGATCATCTTAGAGCTGGAACGGAGGGCGACACTTTCCGGAGCGCGAAAAAGCACGCGTACGGTAACAGTGAGAACATGCCAAATTTCGTGATTGTCGGAGATCGCGAGGATGTGATTTGTGAGCACAAGTTGGATGCCCCGCTCGGTCACAATCAACTCGAGCGATACCTGACGGAGTGCTCGCAACGCGGACGCACTTCCCGCCTTGCCTTGGTGAGTGCCACCGGACCGCACGACATTTCCCCCGCTGTCAAGGCGTCTGGCGCGTACCTCCGCCCAACAGATAGGGGACGGGACTACTTCCGATGGGAGGATCTGTATCCCATCGTCTCGCAGTACGAGAACGACCGGTTGGCATGGGAATTCCGAGGCTACATGGAGTACCACGGGCTGCGGCCAAGCGACATCAGGCAATGGACTGATCTCTTCACGAATCCCGAGCGAATGAAGGATTTCGCGCCACAGTGGGCCGACACCATCGCACACTTCGCATCGGCGGGCGTGAAGATCACGAAATACAAGAAGAAGGCGCCCGCCGTGCTGTTTCAGGGACTCAGGCCCTGGCTCACGCACCTCTACTTGAAGCCGTCCGCGCGGCCGCTCACTCCGACAAGCGAAATGCGCGCGGGCCGTTTATCAGCGCGTGGCTGTATCTCGATCCAGAGTCTCCCGCGATTGCTGCGCTATCCGGAGCTGAAACGTTCGTCGCAGACGGCCCGTTCCCGGTCCTCAGTAGACCAGTCGGCCAACGGAAGGCCACACCTGCGCTCGGCACTTGGCACAGGGAGTACGTCGCCGAGCTCGACCGCGTAGCATCGGGCGACGAGAAGGAAATGCGCCGACGATTGCTTGACTTTGCTAAAGCAGTAGTTGGCCAACCTCATGGAAAGCGAGTTCAGGGCGAAGGTGGAGGCGCAGTTCGACCAGATGATCGAACGGACCGTGGGCGAGACATCGACGACTGATCATGTATAGATCCGGGCCGATATGTAGACATTTCGCCGACAACATATATAGATTCTCCAATATTTTATACACATAGCCCTGGGTATCTATAAGGATGGCTGGTATCCCACCGCTCACGGATCTTGATGCTGGCCGTTTCGAGACCCCGGTCATCCTCAAGGCGATGGCTGCCGCGAGCCGGCAGCTTGCCGAGCTCAAGGGCGTGTCGGCATCGATTCCGCACGCGGGCATCCTGATCAACGCGCTCGGCCTTCAGGAGGCCAAGGACAGCTCGGCCATCGAAAACATCGTTACGACGCACGATGAGCTCTTCCGCGATGCCGCCCTCCCGGAGGAATCGGGGAATGCCGCGGCGAAGGAAGTGCTGCGCTACCGACAGGCGCTGAAAGTGGGCTTAGACGCCGTAACCAGGACCGGCCTCCTCACGATCAACCACATCCTTCAAATCCAGCAGGAGCTGGAGCGGAACGATGCAGGATTCCGGAAGGTGCCGGGCACGGTGCTCAAAGACAACGTGGGCCGAACGGTGTACACGCCGCCGGACCCGGACGTGGTGCCCGGCCTCATGTCGGTCCTCGAGCAGTTCATCAACGCACCGACGACTGCCGACCTCGATCCACTCATCCGTATGGCATTGATCCACCATCAGTTCGAGAGCATTCACCCGTTCTACGACGGCAACGGTGGTACGGGCCGCATCATCAACGTGTTGTACCTGCTGACGCAGGGCCTTCTCGACATTCCCGTGCTCTACATGAGCCGCCACATCGTGCGCACCAAGTCCGACTACTACCGACTGCTTCAGGCGGTGCGTGAGCGGGATGCCTGGGAGGAGTGGACGGCGTACATGCTGACCGCGGTAGAGGCGAGTGCGCGCGACGGCATCGCGATGGTGACGGGGATCAAGCGCGTATTGCTGGAGACCAAGCACCGCATCCGCAGCGAGCACCGGAAGATCTACAGCCAAGACCTGATCAACAGCCTGTTCACGCACCCGTATACGAAGATTCAGTTCGTCGAGCGCGATCTCGACGTGAGCCGAATTACCGCCACCAAGTACCTCAACGCGTTGACGACGAGCGGAATACTCGAGAAGCACAAGGTTGGGCGCGGCTACTACTACATCAACAAGCCGCTGACCGCGATCCTGACTGCGGAACACCTGTCATCCTGAGCAAGGCGAAGGATTTGCACCTGTTGTCACCCCGAGCGAGCGAAGCGAGTCGAGGGGTCTGCACTGCACGCTGCATGCGCATTCTCATAGCCTGGCGAGTCACATGGCCAAGAAGCCCCCCGCGCGTAAAGTCGTCGAGACCCTCAAGCACGACGCCGACAAGCGCGCAAGAACATCCCGACGGCCGAGCGTCAGTCGGTGTTGAACGACGCCGACCAGAAGCCGGTGGAGACGCGCTATGCACGGAACCGCGACCTCGATCCGCAGTTGGTGTGGCGTGGGAGGGACGAGCAGGACTGGAGCGATCTCGTGGTGCAGGCGCCGCTCTACATCTAGGAGAAGGTGCACGCCAAGGCGCTGATGGACGACCTGCTGCGAGACGAACGAGCGTGCGCACGGCGCGGGCTTCTCGAATTTCAACGGCATGCCGAAGGGCGCTGACAAGACCAATTTCTATCGGCACGACCAGAACTGGACGAACCGGATGATCCTCGTTGATTCGCTTCAGGTGATGCCGAGTCTTACCGAGCGGGAGGGGCTACGCGGCAACGTGCAGTGCATCCTATTTCGATCCGCCGCATGGGATCACCTTCAACCCGACTTCTCAATGGACTACGACGAGATGGAACGTCAGGTTCGGACGGCGAGATAGGACGCCTTCGAGTTTACGCGGTGGCATTTGTACAGTGGCGGCTATTGCGTTGTACCGAAACCGAGAGGCAACGAGGTGAGCGTCTACTTGTATCCGACTGACCTGGCGTGGTTCCGATTTCTGCAGGCACTAAGCCACCTCGATGAGGTGAATTTCTGGCAGCCTGGTGGGTCGACGGGGTTTCGCGGACTTGGCATAGGAGGTCTGTTCCTGTTTCGACTCAAGAGTCCGATAAACAAGATCGCTGGTGGCGGCATTTTCGCGCACGCGACGCGATATCCCCTCTCCGGTGCATGGGACGCATTCGGCGTGAAGAATGGTGTCCCATCCTTTCTCGCTCTTTTCGACGCCATCAACGGTTATCGATCTAGGAATGGCGCTTCACCTGCGACGCCGGATACTCCGATCGGGTGCATCGTCCTCGAACAACCATTCTTCCTGCCTGAGCGCGATTGGATCCCCATTCCAGCCGACTATCACCTCAACTTGGTGCAGGGGAAGGCCTTTACGCTGGAAAGCGAAACGGGAAGCTCTCTACAGGTATGGGGCCTGAGACAGCTTGCATCGCAGCACCCCGCTGCCATCAGTGAGAATCTAGACCCCCCGATGTTCGGCAATCCAACTCTGATTCGTCCCAGACTCGGCCAAGGCGCGTTCAGATTGATCGTTGCAGATGCATACGAGAAACGCTGCGCCATCACCGGTGAAAAAACTCTGCCAGTGCTCGAAGCGGCTCACATCAAGCCGGTCTCGAACGGAGGTGAGCATCGAATCGACAACGGTCTCTTGCTCCGGTCTGACCTTCACAAGCTGTTCGATCTCGGGTACGCGACGATAACGCCGTCTGGTGATTTTCGAGTAAGTGCGAAATTGAAGGAGACATGGATGAACGGTAAGGTTTACTACGACCTTGACCGCTCGACGATTCGCCTTCCGCCGCGCGGCGATCAACGTCCCTCACATTCATTCCTCGAATGGCACAATGATGTCGTCTTTCGCGGCTAACGACCAAGACTCGCTATCAGCGATAACGCACACCGTTCAGGAGTTCGCCAGCGCACGAGACTGGCGCCAGTTTCACGATCCGAAGAACCTTGCAATGGCACTGTCATCTGAGGCCGGAGAACTTGCCGCCGTTCTCCGTTGGGTGCGGACGGAGGATGCGGACGCGTTTGTCGCTTCAGGACGCCCGCGTGACCAGTTAGTGGCGGAAATAGGCGATGTAGGAATTTGCTTGCTTCTTCTGTGTGCCCGCGTAGAAGTCAACCTCGGCACGGTGATCTTGGAGAAGGTCAAACAGAATACATTGAAGTATCCTGTCACTGCTTCACGAGGACATGCAGATCCGCCTACTTGAACGGCAATTCACCGAGGCTTTCATGCGCAGGGCCCTACAACTCGAAAGCCTGAGCCCATGCCGCATGGCTGGGCGTCGACGAGAACGATGATCTCATCGATGCCGCGCAGGAGCGAGACACAGAGTGGGGTGCTAAACAGAGCTTCCCGCAGATGATCCTCGATGACCTCCGCACCGCCGGCGTCCAGCAGGCGCACAAGGAGGATCGCATCGCCTTCACCCCACTCACGCCCTGGGCCGGTGACCTCATCTGTGCCGACGGCCGCTACATGGAAGGCGACGTCGAGAAACGCGCGGCAATCCTCATCGGACCCGAATCTTGCATGGTCCAGCGCGCCCACCTCGTTGCCGCCGCGCGCGAAGCGGCCGACGCACGCTTCGACGTACTCATCGCCTGCGCCTTCAACTACGAGGCACACACCACCGACTTCGCCAAGCTCGGCAAGCTGCCGGTCCTCAAGGCCCGCATGAATGCCGACCTCCACATGGCCGAGGACCTGAAGAACACGGGCAAGGACAACCCGTTCGTGATCTTCGGCGGGCCGGACATCGACGTCCTCCCCCGGGACGACGGGCGCGTCCGGATCAAGGTCAACGGCGTCGACGTCTTCAAGCCGCAGACGGGGCGAGGTCGTGAGCGATGGCGCCGACGGCTTCGCCTGCTGGTTCATCGACACGGACTACGACGAGGAGAGCTTCTTCGTCCGCCACGCCTACTTCCTCGGCGCCAATGATCCCTACAGCGCGCTGAAGACGACTCTCAAGGCGGAGATCGATCCCGAGGTGTGGGCGACACTTGAACCGCGATATCTCACGCCCGTTCGAGAAACCGAAGAAGGGGCGGATCGCGGTAAAGGTGATCAATCATCTCGGGGACGAGGTGATGAAGGTGTTCAAGGTCCAGGATTGATGTCTTGCAGTCAGTGCGATCGCGGGCTCAAATTGCAACGACTCCAGTCAATCGGTCCCAATGCCCGAGCCCGCCGCATTCACGGCAAAACGCGTATGTCGACTTACCGGTCTCTCGGCGCGGCAGCTGAGCTACTAGGATAGCACAGAGTTCTTCTCTCCGACGCTCGTGGATGACCACACCCGTCGTGCATCTGGTCGCATCTATTCGTTCCGCGATGTACGCAGTCACGGTCTCGCGGCTCGAGGATGCAACCGCCTCGGCTGCCGAGGCCGCGCCACTATTTGCTCTCCCCCCGCGATTTTCAGCCGTAGCGTGTCACCACGAGCAAGCGAAGCGCGTTGAGGGCTCTGCACTTCGACCCCTCAAACGTGCAGATCCCTCGACGTCGCTCGGGATGACAATCGGTCAGCTCAGCGCGTCGGGCGAGAGGTCCTCGGCGCGCATCGCACCCGTCATGACGGCGACGGCGTCACTCATGCTCACGTGCTTCGGATTCAGCACCGCCACGCGCCGGCCCAGCCGCGCGACGTGAATCCGGTCTGCCAACTCGAACACGTGCGGCATGTTGTGCGAGATCAGCACCACCGCGAGCCCGCGATCGCGCACACGACGAATGAGGTCGAGCACCATGCCGCCCTCCTTCACGCCGAGCGCCGCGGTGGGCTCGTCCATGATCACGACGTGCTGCGCGAACGCCGCGCTGCGCGCGACCGCGACCCCCTGACGCTGTCCTCCCGAGAGCGTCTCCACCGCTCGCGTCATCGACGTCACGCCAATCTGGAGTGCCTGCAAGTGCATGCGGCTCTCGGCGATCATGCGCGGCTTGTCGAGCATACGGAACACGTTGCCGAGCGCGCCCTCGCGACGCAGCTCGCGGCCGAGAAACAAGTTCTCGGCGATCGACATCGCGGGCGCGACCGCGAGGTCCTGGTAGACGGTCTCGATCCCTGCGCGGCGCGCGTCGATGGGGCTCTTGAAATAGACGCGTTGACCGTCCAGGAACATTTCTCCCTCGTCCGGCACGAGCGCACCGGAGAGTGCCTTGATGAGCGACGACTTCCCCGCGCCGTTGTCGCCGATCACCGCGAGAATCTCACCCGCGCGGAGCTCGAAATCGGTGCCGTCGAGTGCCGTGACGTGACCGTACCGTTTCACCAACCCTTTGGCCTGCATGACGACTGCGCCGCTCACGTCGCCCTCCCGCCGCGGCGCGCGAGTTGATCGGTTGCCACCGCGAGAATCACAAGCACCCCGGTGACGAGAACCTGATAGACACTCGACACGCCGATGAGCGTGAGTCCGTTGCGGAACACGCCGACGACGAGCGCGCCGACGAGCGTCCCGAACACTGCGCCACGCCCGCCGAACAGGCTCGTCCCGCCCAGCACCACAGCAGTGATCGCCTCGAGATTCTCAACCTGTCCCGCATTCGGATCACCGACGCCGGTTCGTGCGACCGACAGCAGCGCCGCGAGACCGTAGCACATCCCGGCGACGACGTACACGCCGAGCAGCACGCGTGGCGTGGCGATGCCGGAGAGGCGCGCGGCCTCGGGGTTGTTGCCAACGGCGTACACATGGCGACCAGCGGCCGTCTGGGTCAGCACGTACGTCACGACCACATAGAGGAGCAGCATGACGACCGCCCCATACACGACCGCCGTATTGCCCACTTGAAACGTGCCGCCGAGCGCGGTCATCGAATCGGGGACGTCGGAGACGGTCTGCCCATCGGAGTACAACTGCGTCATGGCGAACGCGATGTTGAGCGTGCCGAGCGTGACGATGAACGGTGGGAGCTTGAGCCGCGTGACGAGGAGTCCGTTGAAGAGGCCGAAGGCAGTCGTCGCGCCGATGCCGCAGCCGATGGCGATGGGAACCGGGACTCCATGCTCAACCGCCAGTGTCGTCATGACGATGCCGCCAAGCGCCATGACCATGCCGCAGGAGAGGTCGACGCCGGCGGTGAGGATGATGAGTGTCTGCCCAACCGCGATCACGCCGACGACCATCACCTGCTGGAGCACGATCGACAGGTTGTCGCCGGTGAGGAACCGGTCGCTGCGCATGCCGAAGAACGCGCACGCCAGTGCCAGCGCGACGAGTGGGCCGAGCGTCGCGGGCGACGGCAGGCGGAGCTTCATGCGGTGTGTGCTACTTGCGACCGAAGCAGAGAGCGAGTCCCGCCTTCACATCTCGGCTCTCGACGCCGGCTACTGGCTTCGCCGCAATCAGCGCGACGCCTGTATCGGTGTAGCCGCTCGGCTTCTTCCCCGTCGTGATGAATATCATGGCGGCTGAAACCCCCATCTCCGCCATCTTCAGTGGATACTGCTGCGCGGTCGCTGCGATCTCGCCGCTGGCGACGTCGCGCACGCCTTGGCATCCGCCGTCCACTGAGACGAGCACGACGTCCTTCTCGCGCCGCCGCGACTTGAGTGCCTTGTAGGCGCCGGCCGCGGTGGGCTCGTTGATCGTGTAGACGACGTTGATGTCCGGATTCTTCTGGAGGCAGTTCTCCATCGCCGTCTGCCCGCGCGACTGGTCGCCGTAACCGTCGGCCATGCATACCACTTCGGCGGGCTTGCCGAGGGTGTTGACGTTGCGATCTGGCGCGGCGAGGCCGAAGCCCTTGAGGAAGCCGTTGTGCCGTTGCGCGCCGACGGGGTGTCCTGGAATGAGGTCGATCGTGGCGATGCGTGCGGGTTTGCCCTTGAGCGCGGCGCGGGCGTACTGGCCAATGAGCGTGCCCGCGCGATAGTTGTCGGTCGCGAAGAGTGCGTCGGCGGCGTCCACGGGATCGGACGGGCTGTCGAGCGCTATGACGAGGATGCCTTTCGCTCGTGCGCGACGAATAGCGGGGACGATCGCCTTCGCGTCGCTCGGAGTGATCATGATGACCTTCGCGCCCGCAGCGATCATGTTCTCGATTGCGGCGACCTGGCCGGCGTTGTCGCCGTCGGCCTTTCCCGCGCCTGACAGCAGCCGCGCGCCGTTCGCCTTTGCAGCCGACTCGGCGCCGTACTTCATCATGACGAAGTAGGGGTTGGTCTCGGTCTTCGTGATGAGGCCGATCGTTGGCGTCTGTGCGCCAACGAGGGTTGGAAGTGCGAGGAGGAGGACGTACGGGACTGTGCGCCGCACCTGCATAGGCCACCGTGAGTGAAATGGATGCCTCCGTAATTGAATCACGGATTCGCATGGGGCAAGCGAGAGCGTCGACGTGCTCGCACGTGGCAGCGGCCTGGGGCTCAAACGGGCGGAGGATTCGGGGAATCCGCGAGCCGACGCGTGGTGCGACGCCTGCGAGTCGTTGCTCCTGGAGTAAGGCAAATTGCTAAGTTACGCTACACGCAGACAGAGTGACTGGAGCAATCAATGAACAGCGGACATCTCACGGTAGGCCTCACGCTGTTGGCGTTGGTGGCCTGCGCACATGTCGCCCCGCCGACGGTCGCATCCAGCAGCACGCCGCAGGTCGACGCGGACCTCGCGACGCTCCGCCTGGCCACGCGCGCATTTCAGTCGCTCGACTCGGCCGTCGCAGCCGGCTATCCGCGCGAGGTGCCCGCGTGTCTCATCCACGAGCACCACGGCGCGATGGGCTACCACCATACGAACCGCGACTATCTCACGGCCACGCCATCCATCGAGAAGCCGCAGATCTTGCTGTACGAGAGGAAGCCTGACGGCGCGTACAAGCTGAATGGCGTGGAGTTCATCATTCCCTACCGCCTGTATCCGCGCGACTCGGTGCCACCGGTGCTGATGGGACAGCAACTGCAGCGCGAAGACAACCTCAACATGTGGTACCTGCACGTGTGGGCGTGGACGACGAATCCCGACGGCGTCTTCGCGAACTTCAATCCCACGGTCTCGTGCCCGGGCAACACGGGAAAGGTGTACACGCCGTTCGCACGCGGCGCGTGACGCTGGCTGACGCGCGCCGAGACCGTCGCGCCGCCTGCTTCCCTGACACGCCTTGCGCCTCGTGGTGCTTCTCGATCTGCTCGGTCTGACATTTCTGTATGTCGGCGCAGAAGATTCGCCCCATGAGCGAGGCGTCTGGCGCCACCACATCGGCCATCCGCCCCGGCGCACTTGACTCGACACGCCAATCGCGGAGCTTGCCAGCGCGACGTCCAGAACGACGTCGCGATGTGAGCTGGCGAACTACGCGTTCACGACTTCGTGATGAACCCACAAAAGGATGCGAGTGATGACTGATGCCCCAAACGGAGCGCGCGTTGACGCTCGCAGCATTCTGTTGGCGGCCGCGAACCGGTCGCCTGCGATTCCGGAGTCGGCGGATGCGTACGGCTGGCTCGTAGGCAGCTGGGAGCTCGAAGTGCGTACCTTCTGGGCGACCGACGTCTCAGCACAAGGCGTCACCGCCGAAGCGCACTTCGGATGGGCGCTCGAGGGACGTGCAATTCAGGACGTGTGGATCATGCCGCGTGTCCAGGACCGAGCGTCTCAACTGGACAAGAAGTTCAACATGTACGGCACGACGCTTCGTGTGTGGGATCCATCCATCGAGGCATGGCACATCACGTGGACGAATCCCGCCGGTGATCATCACGAGCGTCAGATTGGCCGTCGCGTCGGCAAGGACGTGGTGCAGATCGGCACACGCCCCGACGGTACGACCACACGCTGGATGTTCTCCGAAATCAGCGCCGACTCCTTTCGCTGGACCGGCGAGTCGTTGAACCCCGATGGCCACACGTGGACGCTGGAAGGCGAATTCAGGGCGCGCCGCATGCGTGGTACGTAGTTCGCCCTCGACGTTCGCTCATGTAACTTTCAAGATGCGAACGCTCAGCCTTCCAGTCGCCGCGCTGCTTCTCTCAATCGCCACCGGCTGCTCAGCACCGGTGCGCGACGCCACGACAAAGCCGGACGACGAGTCACCATACCTGCTGATTTCCGCAGGTGACAAGGACGAAAGGGATAGCGATTTCCTCGCCGTCGTCGATCTGCGGTCCGGAAGTCCCCAACTCGGCAAAGTGATCGCGACCACGCCCACTGGACTCAAGGCGTCCCTCCCGCATCACATGGAGTACGCCACGCCACCTGCCGGCGAATTCCTGTTCCTCAATGCCCATCACCACGAGAGCAGCATGCTCGTGGACCTGTCGAACCCACGCGCGCCACGGATCGACAGGACATTCAGTCCGCCACCGCCATTCCGGTTTACGCACGACTACTCGCGCACGCCAACGGGCACGCGCCTCGTCGGCTTCCTGCGAAGCGAAGGCAAGAGCGTCGCGCCCGCGGAAACGGTGACGCCCGGCAACTTCGGTGGCTTTGCCGAATACGGCGCTGATGGCGTCGTGATGCGCACGGCAAGCGCGGGCAATTGGCGGTCAAAGCCCGTCCGTCCCTACGCCTTTGCGCTGCTGCCGGAAATCGACCGCCTCGTCGTGACGAGCGCTCCGATGATGGAGATGGTGTCAGCGGACGTCGTGCAGATCTATCGATACTCGGACTTCACGCTCCTCAAGACCATCGAGCTGCCCGCGGGGCGGCTTTCGAGTGGATCGGTCGTCGCCGGATCCGAGCGCGCGGGCTTTGGTCCGCGGGTCCTTCCAGATCGATCCGTCTTCTTCAATAGCTACGGCTGCACGTTCTATCGGCTCAGTGAGATTGGCGGAGACCAGCCGCGTCTCGACACGTTCTTCGCGCTGGACACGCCGCCTCCCGCGACGCCCGACGACATCCGCGGCGCGTGTGGCATACCCATCGTGTTCGGTCACTATTGGATCAACCCCGTCGGGAAACTCCACGCGGTCGTTGTGCTCGACATCGCCGACCCGGCGCATCCTCGTGAAGTCTTTCGCTTGCGAACACCGGACACCTTCAACCCGCACTGGCTCGCCCGAGATCCGCTGTCCAGTCGACTCGTACTCGGCGCCGAGCTCGGCGGTGAGGAAGGGTTCTATCTGCTGCGCTTCGACGAGGCCACCGGACACTTGTCATTCGACCCGACATTCAACGGCGAAGGGCAAGTCGGATACGTGAGTCTGGCGACGCAGGCATGGCCACATGGAGCCACCGGTCCGGCGTGGGGGCACGCGGCCCTGTTCCTGCCGGACACAGTGGTCGCGCGCCGGCCATAAGCGGTCAGAGGACAACGAAGATCGCACGCCGGCCACCGCGAAACGTCGCTTCTCCTCGGTCGTACTACAGGCATGACGCAACCCTCCCCCGACTTTCTCGACTTCCAGGCGGCACTCGCGGGAGAGTACTCGCTCCAACGGGAGCTCGGGCGCGGCGGAATGGGCATCGTCTACCTCGCGCGCGACGTCCAGCTCGATCGCGACGTCGCCATCAAGGTGCTCCCCAGCCACCTGGCGCAGACCACCGAATCCCGCGAACGATTCGTGCGCGAAGCGCGCACAGCCGCCGGACTCTCGCACCCGCACATCGTCCCCATTCATCGCGTCGGCGAGGCCGGCGGCTTCGTCTTCTTCGTCATGAGCTACGTCGAGGGCGAGACACTCGGCGAGAGACTCCGCACGCGCGGTCCGCTTCCGCCTGCGGACGCGACGCGCGTGTTGCGCGAGGTCGCGTGGGCGCTGGCGTACGCGCATGGCCGCGGCATCGTGCACCGCGACGTCAAGCCGGACAACATCCTGCTCGAGGCAGGCACGGGCCGCGCGCTGGTGACCGACTTCGGCATCGCGCACGGCGGTGGAGGCCTCGGTCCCGACACAGACCCGGGCAAGATCATGGGGACCGCGCACTTCATGAGTCCCGAGCAGGCAGCGAGCGCGCCGGTCGACGGCCGTAGCGACATCTATTCACTCGGCGTCGTCGGTTACCTCGCCGTGAGTGGTCGGCTTCCATTCGACGCGCCGAGTGTGCCGGCGCTGCTCATCCGTCAGGCCACCGAGACACCACCAGGGGTCCAACGCGCGGCCCCCGGTTTACCGCCCGCCCTGGCCGCCGCGATCGATCGGTGCCTGGCTCGCGATCCCGAAGGCCGATTCACTGATGGTGAGGCGCTGGCGGCGGCGCTCGCTCCCACGGCCGAGGCGCGACCCACGCTGCCGCCCACGCTGCGCGCGTGGCTCGGCGCACGGAACCCGCTGCTCGTCCCGTACATGGGGTGGTCGGCAGGCTTCAGCGTGCTCGCCTTGGGGAACCTCATTGCCCGGCTGAGCGGAAACCGACTAGCCGACCCCTTCCTCCTGATCGCAATCACGGCGCTGCCACTGCTGCCGATCATCGGGTTCCACCTCAACCAGGCGCGCCGTCAGTTCCGTCTTGGCCACACGCTCGCCGACCTCCGATCGGCCCTCGAAGTCGCGCGGCGCGAGCGAGTCGAAACCGATGCGCTCGTGCTTCAGGACGAAGAGCCTCCCTCGCACCGACTGCTGCGGATGGGCACAGTCGCGTCGGCAAGCTGGCTCGCCGTCACTGTCGGGCTGATGCTCCAGGGCGTGATCCACGAGAACCAGACCGGCATCATGTGGTTCTTCGCGCCCGTGCTCACCACGATGGCGCTCGGGGCAGTGAGCAACGCGCTCGATGTCCAGTTCATTCCGACCAAGGTTCGCAGCTGGTGGCAGACGGGAATCCGTGACCGTCTCTGGAAGAGCCGAGCGGGGGAATGGCTCGCGCGGAAGCTCGGCGCACCCGATCGCTCGCACGCTGTTGGCGGCGGAGTATTCCGCGCTACTGAAGCCGCGCTCGGCGTCGCCGCGTCGGAGTTGTTCGCCGTATTGCCGCAGGCATATCGCGCGCAGTTGGCCGAATTGCCAGCGATGGTCGCGGCGCTCGAGGCCCGCGCCGCGGAAGCACGCGCGGAGATCGACGAGCTCGCGGCGCTGGCCCCGATGGGATCCGTTGACGCGGGTGTGCTCGAGACGCGTCGCGGTGCGGCGTCGAGGCATCTTGGGGAAAGTGTGGCGGCGCTCGAGACGATTCGGCTCGACCTGTTGCGACTTCATGCCAACGCGAGCGACCTCGCGCCGCTCACGACGCTGATGGAAGCTGCGCGGCTGCTTGGCGAGGACGTGAACCGGCTGGCGGATGCGAAGCGGGAAGCGGATGGGGCCCTGACTCCGAAGCTCCCAGGGGCGCGTCGTGTCGCGACCCCTGCCTAACCACCCTCGGAGGGTGCTGGCACGGGGCTGATCAAACAGCCTCGATGGGGACGGATTCGAGCGCGCCCGGGTGCAGCGCCTCGATGCTGCGGCAATCGCGTCGAATAGCGATCGGCGGCGCGTCGCTGGTCATCTTCTGGTTGATGTTGCTCTGGATGTATCGTCGCAAGATCTTTCTGCGCATCTGAGCCTGGAGCGACGTGGACGTCCACCTGATCCCGCTGATCCGGATGAGCCACCTGGCCGTGGCACTCGTTCTACTCGGCGCGTGCGCCACCAGCGGTAGCGCTCCCGAGAGCGGGCTCTCGGCCGCCGACCTGCGCGCGTGGAACGCGCGCGCCGTACTCGTGAACGTCACGGGAAGCGACAGGAAGATCGAGCAGAAGTGGCGGTACTACGGCGGAGCGGACACCGTGATGCTCGGGAATGCCCAGAGCTGGCACCGGACTGTGAACGGGTTGGCGCTGCCGCGCGGGGCGTTGGAGAAGTTTGCGCGTCGCAATGCGGAGCCCGTGTTGACGCGTCCGGCGGCGACGTCCCTCGGCGGGGCGGCGTCAACACCGTCTCGCATTCGTGTCATCCTGGACACCGATGCCAACAACGAGCTCGACGATCAGCACGCGATCGCGTACATGCTGTTCAGCGGAGACGCGTTCGACGTTGAAGGCATTACCGTCAACCGCACGCGCGGCGGGGGCGACGTGGAGATGCAAGCTAGGGAAGCCGAGCGGATCGTGAAGCTCGCGGGTCTCGAGCGGCGGTTCGCGGTTATTCGGGGGGCGAATGGCACCTTCGCGGAGATCGCGCCGCACGTGCAGCGGCCCGACTTCGACGGCGCTACCGCGGTCGATTTGATCGTCCGCCGGGCGCACGTGCCGGGTGCACAGCCGCTGGTGCTACTGCCCGTGGGAAAGCTGACCAACATCGCGCTCGCGCTGAAGAAAGACCCATCAATCGCGCCCAGGGTGCGCATCGTGTGGCTCGGCTCCAACTATCCGGAGCCGGGAGAATACAACCAGGAGAACGATGAGGGGGCGCTGCAGTTCATCCTCGACTCGGACGTGGCGTTCGAGATTGCGCTGGTGCGGTGGGGGAAGCCGTCGGGGACGGCGGCGGTCCGCGTTTCATTGGAGGAGATCCGCGCGAAGATGCCGGGCAAGGGGCCGCGCGTCGGTACGGCGGTGATCGGGCGGAATGGGGGGCGGTTCTTCACGTTCGGTGATTACTCGGTGAATCTGTTCGAGCACATCGATCTGAATGGGAGTCCGCCGGCGCGCGCGCTGTTCGACATGGCGGCGGTGTCGATCGTGAAGAACCCCGGCTGGGCTCGGGCGGTGCGGATTCCGGCGCCGCGGTTGGTGGATGGAAAGTGGAGGGAGCGGCCAGGAAACTCGAGAACGGTGGTGCTCTGGGAGAACTTCGATCGCGAGGCGATCATGAGGGATTTCTACGCGACGATGGATCGGCCGGTGCTTGCGCGGTGAAGTGAAACCGGGTTCCAGGGAGAAGCCGCCGTCAGCAGCTAGTTGGAATTGACCCCAGGCTGACGCTCGATCTCCGGCGTCACGTAGCTCCGCTTTCCTTCCACCTTGATGTAGTGGAGGAGCACCGGTGCCAGGATCATCCCTGGAATCCCCATCAGCTTCTCGCCCACCAGGATGCCGATGAGCGTGAGCCACATGGGATTCTGAATGCGGTCGCCGACGATCTTGCTGTTCAAGAAGTACTCGAACTTGTGCAGGACCACGAGAAACACGAGCGCCAGGAGCGCCGTCTTCGGCGCGATGGTGAATGCGACACCGACGATGATGGTGTTGCTGATGAGGTTCCCGATAATCGGCAGCAACCCGCAGAGGAACGTGATGCCGATGATGACGAGCACGTTCGGGAACCCGACCACCAGGAGGAACGCGGCAGTGAGCGTGGTGTTGATCGCGGATATGACGATCTGCGCACCCATCACGGTCGCGAAACTCTCATAAAGCGTCCGGAACCGCTCGGTGATCTGCTGCCCGGTGAGCGTGTAGAGGTTGTGACTCTGCGCCGGATCGTCGGTCTGCAGGTCGAACCTCGAGTTGAGAAAGAGGCTGATGGCGACGACCACGCCGATGATCACAGCGGCGGTCTGTACCAGCGCGACGCCGGCATACGTACCAAGGCCACCGAGCCGGCTCTTCACGGCGTTCAACGCCAGGAGCCGCAGGCTCTGGAAATCGGCGAACGGCAACTCGATCCCCTGCTTCTCCGCCCAGCCCAGGACGATCGGAATCGTCGTCTCGGCCATCCGTGGTAGCGCGATGATGGCCTGCTTGAGGAAGAAGTAGAAGCCCACGCCGATCGTCGTGAGCACAATGAGGAAGAGCGCGACGCCCACCCACCTTCGCTCGCCGAGGTCGAGCGTCCTCAGTGCGAAGTAGCTGAAGAAAACGGTGACCAGCGGCGTGGCGACATGGAGGTAGTCGGCCGCAATCAGCAGGAGCAGAATGAAGCCGTAGGACAGGCGGGTCGGGGTCATCGTGCGAGTCGGAGAATGCGGAGGAATCTGCTCCGCAAGATACCGACATGATCAACCTGAGTGCCGGTTTCACCGTCGCCGAAGGCTACAGCGTCTTGAGATACTCGACGAGATCGGATTTCTGCTGGGACGAGAGACGCAGCGACTTCACGCGGTCGTAGTGTTCCACGACAGCGGCGAGTGTCGCCGCACTTCCATCGTGAAAGTACGGCGCGTGCTGCCAGAGCCCACGCAGGGGCGTCGTGCGATACGCCTTCTGCGAGGTGCGCGCGGCGTACTGCCCATCCATTCCGGTCTCGGCAGGCGCATGGAGCCGACCTGAATTGATGTCCGAGTAGGTGCTTCCCGCATGACATGACGCGCAGTTCGCGGCGCCCGTGAACACGGCGCTCCCACGCTGTGCCGCGGCCACGTCGTAGCTGCCAGCGGGCGGTGTGGGAGTCTGCAGGCTGAGCTGGTAACTCCGGAGGGCCGGCAGCTTGGACGTCACCAGATCCGGCGTCTGCACGACGTTCACGCCGAGCCGCGGATCGCTGAAGTTGCCCTGGCCATGCATCTGCGTGACGGCCACATAGGCGTTCCAGTACGACACCGAGCCCTCGGCGGTGAACGTCTCCTTGTCCACGCCGAGCAGACCGTAGGCGGGAGGCAACACGAGCGGTGTGCTCTTGCCGTCGATGCTCGTGCGAGGGTCGTACTTGCCTGGGCCCCACCCATTGAGCACCAGCTTGGTGGCGGCGGGCACCGCGGGCGAGAGCGCAACGATGGCGCCCGGATTGAGGGTGGTGTTCGCCCACCCGTCCAGCCGCTTCCCGATGCCAGGAGCGAACGAGTTGTCGACGGTGGAGTGGCACAGCGCGCACGTCACGCCGAACCTGGTGAGCGTGTCTCGGCCATTGACGGACGAAACCTGTCCCTTCACGCCAACGACGGCGTTGAGCTTGAGCAGCGTCACCGTGACGGCGGGATCGTCGAGGTTCACCTGACCCGCGGCGAGCGCATCGCGCACCGCCTGCGGAAGAGCGTCCACGTCCACCTTGAGTCCCACGCTCAACGCCGTCCGCGGACTGACACCTTTGGTGATGACTTCGTGCATGCGCAGGGTGTCGGTCCAGTACTTCTCGTTGCCAAAAGTGTCGAAGCGGAAGATCTGCTTTCCTTCAGCCACCAGTGCGGGATCGAGGTGCTCGGGCTCTGGTTGCGTCGACGCGCGGTTGCACGAGATGAGCGCTGGCGAGGCGAGCACGAACAGGAGAGCGGCGGTTGGGCGACGCATGGATAGTCTCCGGTCTGGTTTCAGGGTGATCTCGCCCACCTGGCTGGGCCGATCTGAAACCCAAGCAACCATTATTACAGCAATAAGTCAAATATATATTGGTCTTAATTGACGGAACAGGTGAGCTCGCATACCATAGGGCAGCTACAACCCAGGAGTTCTGACGTGGGGCTATCGCAGTTCGGGATGCGAATCATGGAGGGCACGCGTGGACGAATCGTGTCGCTGCTCAGGCGAGGCGCGCGCACCGTGGACGAGCTCGCCCGGAGCGTGGAGCTGACCGACAACGCGGTGCGGTCCCAGCTCACCGCGCTGGAGCGCGATGGACTCGTGCGGCAAGATGGCGTTCGGCGTGGCCCGGGAGCTGGCAAGCCGGCAGTGTTGTACGAGCTGCATCCTGACACGGAATCGCTGCTCTCGTCGGCGTACGTGCCGGTGCTGGCGGCGGTGCTGGACACCATGGTAGCGGAGCTGCCGAGCGCGCAGGCAGACGAGCTGCTGCGCAGTGCGGGTCGTCGGCTTGCGGCCGCCGCCGGGGGCGAAGCGCGAGGGACTGTCGCGGAGCGAGTGCGAGTCGCCGCAGGCATCCTCACGAGTCTGGGCGGGGAGCTCGATGTCGTCGTGGAGGACGGCGTGCCGACGATTCGCGGCTACGGGTGTCCACTCTCGGTGGTGGTGGCCCGGAGGCCGGAGACGTGCCGGGCAGTCGGGGCGATGTTGGCGGAGGTGACGGGAGCGGCTGTGCGACAGTGCTGCGAGCACGGGGAGCGGCCACGGTGCGGCTTTCGAATGGAAAGCGCCGCGTGAACGCCGGGCCTGCGGCTTCTTGACCTACCGCACGTCGATGCGTTGCACGAGCATGGTATCGCGACGACCAGACTCCTCGTGCACGACGGTGAGGTCGTGCGTGCGTGCGGTCAGCGCGTCGATTTCTGCGCGGTACCGCAGCGTGCGCAGCTCCTTCGTGCATGGCGTCAGGCGCTGCGCATACTCGATCCGCAGCGTGATCACCGTCGCCTGCACATCAGCGCGACCGGTGGCAGCGTAGTAGAGGCAACGGCTTCCGTACCGCGGGTTCGTGACGGCAACTGCCTCTTCCCTCGATCTCCTCCGGCGGCGGAAGCGACACTGGCAGGCGGGACGTGCGGCCGCATATTAGCGACACCCGCGTTCGCAACCTTTCGCTGATTCGAGATGAAGCGATTCGAAGGTGAGGATGGAGTCTATGAGCTGACGAGGGAAGAGCCGATCGCGCTTGGTCGATTGAGCATCTTTCTCGCCGCACGAAGCTTGCGCACGAACGGCGAGGTGTTGATCAAGGCGTTCCGTGACAACGCGGACCAGTCTGGATCCCTCGTGTCCGTCAACAGGGAGATCAAGGCGCTGCGGGCGCTGAAGCATCCCCACATTCTGGAGATCATCGACTTCAATCTCGGGCAGCATGAGGGCGGCACACCATTCCTCGTGTTGCCGTGGTGCCGTGGAGGCGACCTGGAACAGTATCGGCGCGGCGTCGACTTCCTGCCGCTCGACCGCGCCATCCTCATGCTGCGCCAGATCGCCTCGGCCATCGACCATGCGCACGCACACGGCGTGATTCACGGCGACATCAAGCCGGGCAACATCCTCTTTTCGGAGACGGGAGACACGGCGTACCTCTCCGATTTCGGGCTGGCCAAGTATTTCGACTTCACGGATCGCGTGCGCGTGTCCGAAGAGCGTCGTCCTTCCGGCGATCGGGCGGCAACGTTCCAGGGTGGGACGTCCGCGTTCCTGAGTCCCGAGCAGCTGCTCGACAACGTGCAGAAGACCGAGTCGGACATCTACTCGTTCGGCCTCGTCGCGTACGAGTTGCTCACGGGGCGGCTTCCCTTCGACGTACACCAACCCCTGTATCGGCAGTTGCATGCTCGTGTGTCCGGCAAGCTACTCGATCCGCTGGAGGCGAACCGCAACCTCAGCCCCGCGGCATGCGCGGCGTTGAACAGCGCGCTCGCGGCCCGTCCGGGGGACCGTCCCGCGTCGGCGACGTCGTTCTGCGATATGCTGATGGGTGCTCCGGCCAAGACTCCGAAGCCCGCGGGCCTCGGTGATTCGCGGGGACTTGTGGCAGCGTGGAAGGAGCTCGAGCCGACAGGGCGGGCCGGAGTGATCGTCGCCATTGTCGGCGCGGTCGCCACGACGATCGGTGCGCTCGTGGCGGTGCTGCCAAAATTCTTCGGCAAGCCTTAGAAGGCACCCGATGCGGACCAGCGGCATCGGGTGGCATATCAAGAAGTTGGTGCGGGACGCGGTTGCGGCACTACTTCGCGTTCGGTACGAAGCTGTCAGCGTCGCGATACGCCTTGATCAGCGCGAGCTCGCCCTCCTTGCCCGGCAGCGACTTGCCATGCTCCATCCCGATCAGGCCCGTGTAGCCCTTCTCGTACACGAACTTGAAGATGTTGCGATAGTTCGTCTCCCCCGTTCCGGGTTCCTTCCGGCCCGGCGTGTCGCCGGTCTGGATGTAGCCGACCTCGTCGAAGCACTTGTCGAAGTTGTAGATCATGTGCCCCTCGCTGATCTGCGAGTGGTAGAAATCGAACAACAGCTTGCACGACGGGCTGCGCACCGCCTTCATCAGCGCGTACATCTCGTCGTTGTTGTGAATGAAGAACCCGGGATGGTTCTCGATCACGTTCAGCGGCTCGAACACCATGACGATCCCATGTGGCTCGAGCAGATCGCTGGCGCGTCGCAGGCAGTCGATGACGTTGGCCGTCTGATAGCCCCGCGGAAGTCGCGCGTCGGCGTTGCCCACGAGTGAGGTGACCCACTTTGCGTTCACCCGCTTCGCACACTCGATCGTCGACTTCACCTCGGTGAGAAACGCGTCGCGCTCGTCCGGCTTGCCGGTGGTGAGCGAGCCGCCACCCTTGAATCCCGTGGTGCCGTTGTTGACGAAGATGCCCATCGTGATGCCGAGTCGCTGCATCTCGCGCGCGATCTTCTCCTGATCCTCGACCGGCCGTCCCTTCATCCGGTTGTCTTCCATGGCCGTAAAGCCATTGTCCGCGGCGAACTTCAGCTCGTCGACGACACCGCCAGGCGCGTGGTTGGAGAAGTGGCCGGCATTGAAGGCGTAGCGGAGCTTGAACTTCTCCGCGCGGGCGCGAGTGGTCGGGTTCGCGAACGCGGAGGGAACCGTCGACAACGCGGCGGTCGCCGCCGCCGTCATGGCGCTCGCCCTGACGAATTCTCGTCTGTTCATCGATGCTCCTTGCGTGGTTGAGATCGGTATCGGCGCGCCCAGCGTTCGCCGTGAAGCGGTGGGGAACGTAACGCCGAATCACAGCACGCGCACGCCCGGAACGAACGGATGCGCCATGGCAGTCCGCAACACATCTTCTGCGTACTAATGCCTCCCACACGACGCGAAGCCCTGTTTCAATTGAGCGCCCTCCTTGCGATGCCACTCGTGCGGTGGCCGGACCGTCCTGCCGATCCGCTCGCGGGCACGATCGCCGAATACCAGGCGGGACGCCTGCGCCGAGAGTGGACCGCCGCCGACGTCACGGTACAGGCACTCGCGCGATGCTCGGCATGGAACGGCCCGCTGCACGCCATCGACCAGCTATCGGCCTCCGCACTCGATGAAGCGCGTGCCTCGGACGCCCGCGCGCAACGCGGCGCATTGCGTGGCCCGCTCGACGGCGTGCCGCTGTTCGCGAAGTCGATCTATGACATGAAGGGTCTCTCCACCACGGCGTCGAGTGCGGAGTGGGCGCGACTCTTCCCGTCCTCAGTCAATTGCGACGCGATCGAAGTCGCGCGCCTGCGCGCGGCGGGCGCCGTCCTACTCGGCAAGACGGTTGCGGACGACTTTGCCTATCGCGGCAACGGCACGAGCTCACTCTCGGGTCAGGTCCGCAACCCGTATGATCCAACCGGTGTGAAGACGCCGGGCGGATCGAGCGCCGGCTCCGCCGTCTCCGTTGCATGCGGCATGGCCTTCGCCGCACTCGGCACGGACGACGGCGGTTCCAATCGCATCCCCGCGCAGTTCACCGGCGTCGTCGGCGTAAAGCCGACGTTCGGACTGGTGCCGCGCACAGGCGTCATTCCCACGTGGCCGTACCTGGACACGCACGGCCCGCTGGCGCGCACCGTCGCCGATGCCGCGCTGATGCTCGACGCGATCGCTGGGCCCGATGCGTCAGACGGACTGGCGCTGACTGCACCGTGGCGCGTGGGGTCGTTAGCCGCACTGCGCGACGATGCGCTCGTCAACGCGCGACTGGGCCTCGTGGACGCGCACGTGCCGCGCGGGCAGATGACTGCCGACGCGCTCGCCGTGTTCGATCGCGCGCTCGTGGATCTCCGCTCCGCGGGCGCCGTGCTCGAGTCGTTCACGCCCGCGGTGACGCGGGTGAACGTCCGCGCACTGTTCGCGGAGGCCGCGACCTCGCGCGGCGACGTCGCCGTCAATCACAACGCACCAGCGCCGACGGCCAACGCGCTGCTGCGCTATTTCGTGAACCAGAACAGCGGTGGCGATCCTCGCCGCGATGTCGAGCGCGGCCTCGCTGCATTCCGCGCGTTCTACGACGTGCTGCCCAAGGAGTGGGACGAGATGGCTCGTCTCATCGACCAGCCGTACGAGCGCGATCCGGCCAGCGTCTCGTTCGCGCGCTCGCGCGAAACGGTCGTCGTGCAGCTCGCCGAGTCGCTTCGCGCACAGCGGATCGACGCGATGGTGTATCCGACGATGCCGTTCGCTGCGCCGCGCGCGGTGGATCCGTGGCCCGACGTCCGCACGACGCTTGGCTACGGCAACTGGCTGGGTCTTCCGGAAGTGTCGGTGCCAGCGGGCATCGGACCCGACGGTATGCCGGCGGGCAATATCTCGTTCGTCGGGCTTCCAGGCAGCGACGCACGGATACTCGGACTGGCGCACGCCTACGAGCGTCAATCGCGCCGGTTCGTCGCGCCGCCGCCCACCGCGTAGCCCGATGATCGCCGCATCATTCGTGGCAGCGACCGATCCGACGGTAGATTCATCGCAACAGCAGGTGCAGGTCCTTCGCGAAGCCTGCCCTGAGCGTAGTCGAAGGGCTCAGGATGACACACCCATGAATTTTGGCGCGTTTCCAGGAAGTGACCTTGTGCATGCGGGACTACGCGACCTCGCGCTCGGCATCGAGAGCCAGGAGGCATTGCTCGTGTCCATCGGGGCGCCGCGCCTGGAGCGGCTCGGCGTGCACATCGCGTCTCCGCTGGAGGATTCCGAGCTCCGCCTGTACGCGCACCTTGCCGCTTTTGACAGCGATTCGGCGCACTCCCGCTACAATGCGCTCATCCGTCGTCTTGTGAGCTTCGAACGAGCGGCCGAGTGCGCGCCGGTTGACCGCGCGCGCATCGAGAAACTCATGGACCGGCTGGCCGACTCGGCGTCGGCTCCGCTCCGGGTGTACCTCGTTGGAGGTTCGTCTGCCGTGCTCATTGGTTGGCGCAACGCGACGGTCGACGTCGACTTCGCCTTGCGTCCCAGCGACGATGCATTCCTTCGCGCCATCCCCGACACGAAGAATGCGTTGGACATCAATATCGAGCTGGCGTCGCCAGCCGACTTCATTCCGCTTCCCGCTGGATGGGAGGACAGGAGTCCGCTCATCGCGCGCCGGCATCACGTGGCGTTTCACCACTTCGACTTCTACTCGCAGGCACTGGCGAAGCTGGAACGCGGCCATCGACAGGACGTCGCCGATGTGCGCGCGATGCGAGAGCGCGGCCTGATCGATCCGAGCCTGGTCCAGACGTATTTCGACGAGATCGAGCCGGAGCTGTTCCGTTTTCCCGCCATCGATCCGCCGGCGTTTCGGCGCGCAGTCGCGACGATGGTAGCGGAGCACTGATCAACGGGTTCCGCCGCGCAAGTTGGCATCCTGTGCCTCAGCGAAGGACCTGTACCCGCGAACGGCGCGACAACAGGTGCAGATCCTTCGCCTTGGGCTCAGGATGACAACCGATGTCGTCACGGCTGGAGGATCCGCGTTCCCCGTTGCGCGCCTTCGCTCGCGTAGCCGCCGCTGATCAATACGCGGTCGCCGCCCATCGCCGTCACCGCAGGGAAGAAGCGCTCGGTGTCGCTCGAAATGGCCACGGTGTTGAAGCGCGGTGTCGCAGGGTCGTAGACTTCCGCGCCGGCAATGACGCGCGTGTCCGCTGACGTGCCGCCGGGCATGAGCACCGAACCGTCGGTCGTGACGACTCCACCATACGGCCGGCGCGAGCATGGGGCCCGTCGCGGTGAACTGTCGCGTAGCCGGATCGTACAGCTCCGCCGTCCGGGTCGAAGAGTTCCGCCGTGCGGGTCGCGGGATCGCTGCCGTAGCCGCCGCCGAGGACCAGCACGGTGCCGTCGGACAGCAGCCGTCCGACGCTACTCCAGCACCACAGCGCTTGTCGCGGCTCCGATGTGCGTCGCACCAGCTACTTCGCCCACAGCAAACCGCAGCCGCCGAGAGAACTCCCGTCGCAACAGCAGCAGCGCAAGCGCGAGCTGCGCGAAGACCGAGAACACCCCGAGCCGCCAGATCGTCACCAGGTGAAAGTCTGGCGAGCGCGCGAGAATCACCACCGGGATCGCCACCATCACGATACGAACCAGCGACGTCGCGACCGAGGGAAGGGTGTTCCCCATCGCCTGAAACATGCTGCCGGTGACGAAGATCACGCCCGACGCGATAAAGCTCCACGAGCTGATGCGGAGATACTCCTCGCCCACCAGGATCGCTGCCGGGTCCTTCGTGAAGATCCTGATGAGTCCCGCCGGCGCACCCTGGCACACGATGAACAGCAGCAGCATCATCGCCGCCGCGAGCAACGCACCATCGCGGAACGTGTGGCGCACGCGATCCGCCAGCTTCGCACCAAAGTTCTGCCCCGCAATCGGCGCCACCGCCATGCCCAGCGCGACCACCGGCATGAACCCCGCCTGCACCACCCGCATGCCGATGCCGAACCCCGCCTGCGCTGTCGCGCCGAAGGGCTTCGTCACCGCGTAGACGACGAACATGAAGACGGCCATCATCGCGAAGTCGAAGCCCGAGGGAAGCCCGATGGCGAGCATGCGCTTCCACACGGCCACGCGAGGACTCCACTGCGTGCGGTCGAACTTCAGCACCGCCTCCTTCCGAAAGTGCAGCGCCAGCCAACCGTTGCCGACCAGGATTGCGACGAGCGACGCCACCGCCGCGCCGCTGACCCCCATCACCGGCGCGCCAAGCCAGCCGAAGATCAGCACAGGCGCGACCAGGATGTTGATGACGATCGTCACGATGCCAACCGCCACGCCGAGCTTGAAGTTGCCCGTGCCGCGCAGTGCCGCAGACATCCCCACGAGGGGAAACTGGAGCGCCATCGCCGGGATGAACCACAACAGGTACTGCGCTGCCTGCTGCGCCGTCGCCGAGTCGGCGCTCTGGCCCACGGCGTACCGCACGCGCAGCGCGAGCGCGACGCCAAGAAAGAGCACGCCGCACACGATGGAGAGCGAGAGCGATTGGTTGAAGCCCAGACGCGCCGCAGCGTGATCCCGCCGGCCCATCGCGTGTGCGACCACCGTGGTCGTCCCGACGGCCAGCATCTGCGTGAGCGCGAGCACCATGAACATCAGGTTGCCAGCGATCCCGACCGCAGCGACGGCGGACGTGCCGAGCCGCCCGACCCAGTAGAGGTCGATGAGCACGTAGAGCGTCTGGAAGACCATCATGAGCAGCATGAAGCTCATCGTCTTCAGCAAGTGCCTCGTGATCGAGCCGGTCGTGAGGTCCTGCATCCTTGGGTCCCCTGAAAGGCGGTG
>JANOIJ010000015.1:0-38659 GCA_031407575.1 Gemmatimonadaceae bacterium
CTTTCCCGCGCCATTCCGTTCGCCGAGATCAACGACCTGTTCGCTGAAGCCAGAGTATGACGTCGCCCGACGAATTCCTCGCGGAGTTCTGCCATGCGATCCTCATCCACGATTATCACACGGTCGAGTCGCAACTGGCGCCATGGCTTCGGTCGGCGCTTCCGGCGGGTGGGATGCGGAAGTTCATGCGTCTCGTGCGCGGCGACGCGCCACCGCCCACGGATTTCACCATCACGCCGATCGAGGACGACGACGCGGCGTCGATGCGCGAGCAGGTGGAGGAGGTTGCGGGTGCGGAGGAGAATCGCTCCCTTGCGCTGATGGACGGCACGGTGGCGCAGGAGGGCCCGCCGTCGTTTCCGGTACCCGACGAGGTCACGGACGACAACGTGCGTGGCGTGTATCGTCTCGAGTTCCAGCCGGTCGACGATGGTGACGCGGATGGGGAGTTCTCGTTTGCGCTGTACGTCGCCGTGGTGGCGGATGGCCGCGACCTGAAGATTGGGTATATCGAACCGAGTGATTGATTCAGAGTCGGGGTCAGAGTCGGGGTCAGAGTCGGGGTCAGAGTAAGGGTCAGAGTCGGGGCAGACCTGGGGCAGAGTCCTTTCGATTCTCTGCGGGTTGGACCAAAATCCCGCGCGACTCTGACCCCGACTCTGACCCCGGACGACACATGTCGATGATTCGCCGCTTCGCGCTCGTCGCCACCCTCGGCGCGATCACGTTCCCGCTCGACGCGCAAACCGTGGATCCGGCATCGGCGATGCGATGGCGCATGATCGGACCCACGCGGGCGGGGCGCGCACGAGCCGCGGCCGGCGTGCCGGACCAGCGCAACGTGTTCTATATCGGCTTCGACAACGGCGGACTGTGGCGCTCAACGGATTACGGCTCCAACTGGGAGCCGCTGTTCGACCAGCAGTCCACGGGCTCCATCGGCGCCATTGGCATCGCGCCGAGTAACCCCAACATCATTTATGTCGGCTCGGGGGCCGGGATCATCCGTCCCGACCTTGCGACGGGCGACGGAATGTACAAGTCCACCGACGCCGGCAGGACGTGGACGCACCTCGGCCTCCGCGACAGCCAGATGATCGCGTACGTCGACGTCGATCCCGCAAACCCGGATCGGCTGTTCGTTGCTGCGCTCGGTCATCCATATGGACCGAACGCCGAGCGTGGCATCTTCCGCTCGATGGATGGCGGGCGAACATTCGAGAGGGTGCTGTTCAAGGATGAGTACACGAGTGGCGCGGACGTACGCATCGACCCGTCCAATCCCAGCACCGTGTACGCGGTGCTGTGGCAACAGCAGCAGAGCTTCATCGAGGGCCAGGGCTTCGGTGGCGCGGGGAACGGCATCTTCAAGTCGACCGACGGCGGCACCACCTGGAAGCAGTTGACGGACGGCCTGCCGTCGCTGATCCAGGCGAACATTGCGATTGCGCCGAGCAATCCGAAGGTGCTGTACGCGCTGGCGTCTGGCGCGACGGCAGCGAACGCGGTGACCGGCGCGGTGAATCTCTACAAGAGCGTCGACGGCGGGGAGCACTGGTTCGTCACGTTTACGGGACCGAACGGAGAGGGCACCGCGACGGTAGATCCACGCCCGCTCGCGCGCATCGGTGGTGGTGATCTTCCAACGATCACCATCGATCCGAAGAACGAGAACGTCGTCTACAGCGCGTCGGTGGTGATGTGGCGCAGTGAGGATGGCGGCGTGACGTGGACCGCCGTGCGCGGCGCACCGGGCGGCGACGACTACCAGCGCATCTGGATCAACCCCAACGACACCAACATCATCCTCGCCGTCGCCGACCAGGGCGCGGTGATCTCGGGCAATCGCGGCGCTAGCTGGAGCAACTGGTACACGCAGCCGACGGGCGCGATGTATCACGTCTCCACGGACAATGCATTTCCGTATCGCGTGTGCAGTGGGCAGCAGGACTCCGGCTCCGCGTGCGTGAGCAGCTCTTCCGCGGACGGCCAGATCACCTTCCGCGACTGGGCGCCGGTGAACATCCAGGAGTACGGCATTGCGGCGCCGGATCCGAAAGATCCCGACATGGTCTTCGGCAGCGCGCGCAACAACGTCTCGCTGTTCAATCGCCGGACGCGCCAGACCACGCTGGTGGGTCCGGACATGACGGCGAGGGGTCCGAACGGCGAGAGCTTCAATCGCAACGTACGCACGATGCCGATCAACTGGTCGCCGCTCGATGCGAACACGATGTACTACGTGTCCAATGCGGTCTGGAAGACGACCGACCGCGGCGCCAGTTGGACGCGCATCAGTCCCGACCTCGCTCGGCAGACGTGGGCCGTGCCGCGCAACGCCGGCAAGTATGCGAGCACGGTGACACCCGCGCCGCTCGGCACGATCACTGCGCTGTCGCCGTCACCGCGCAGCAAGGGTGTGTTGTGGGCGGGCACGGACGACGGCAACATCCAGGTGACGACGAACGGTGGCGGAACGTGGACGAACGTGACGCCACCCGCGATCACGCCGTGGACGCGCATCTTCAACATCGAGGCCGGCCACTTCGATGCGAACACGGCGTACGCCGCTGCGAACTCGATGCGCGTGGACGACTTCAATCCGCATTTCTGGCGCACGCACGACGGCGGCAAGACGTGGACGGAGATCAACACGGGCGTCGCGCGTGGCGTCGTCGTGAATTCCATTCGCGAGGATCCGCGTCAACGCGGTCTGCTGTACGGCGCGTCCGACACGCAGGTGTGGGTCTCGTTCGACGACGGGGACCACTGGCAGTCGCTGCGCCTCAACATGCCCGCGATCTCGGTGCGCGACCTGGAGCTGAAGGACGACAGCAGCTGTCTCTGCTCCGACCTGATTGCGGGCACGCATGGCCGCGGCTTCTGGATTCTCGACAACGTGACGCCGTTGCGTCAGGCGGCCGCGTTGCGCGCGGCCGAGTCGGCACGGGCGGCGTACCTCGTAAAGCCGGCGACTGCGGTGCGCGTGCGTCTCGCGACGAACGATCCCACGCCGTGGCCGCTGGAGATGCCTGCGGGGGAGAATCCGATTCCGGGCGGCGTCATTGACTACTACCTGCCGTCGGGCGTGGGGACGGCGACGCTCGAGATCGTCGACAAGGGTGGCAAGGCCATTCGGTCGTACACGAGTGACGACAAGGGTCCGGCGGTTGACGCTGCGCTGGATCCCACGTCGTACAACCGCTTGTGCCAGCGCACGCCGAGCTTGCCGCGGTGTGCGGTTCCGCTGTACTGGGCCGCGCCGAACCAGGTGCTCTCCGCTGCCGCGGGCGTGCATCGCTTCCGGTGGGACTTGCGCTACGATCCCATCGCGATCGAGGGGGTGCCGCCGGTGGAGTCGGCGACGGGCGCGGTGCCGCATCGCACGTACTTCGCGGGCACGACGCCGTGGGCGCCGCCGGGCGCGTACACCGTGCGCCTTTCCGCGGGTGGTCGCACGCACACGCAGCCGCTGGAGCTCAGGCTCGACCCACGCGTGAAGACGCCTGCCGCCGCGATCGCGCGCGTGAGTGCGCTCTCGCGCGAGATGTACGATGGCGCAGTGGCGGCGCGTGCCGCGTACGTGCAGGCACGAGCGAAGGCCGACGCGCTGCCGTCATCCGACGCGGCGTTGAAGGCGCGCATCGATTCCATCGCGCCGCCGCCGGCGCGCGGTCCGCAGGGTGGCCGCGGGGGCGGGGGCGGATTCGGCGGCGGTGCACCGGTTGGGCCGCCGACACTGGAGAGCGTGCGCACTGCGATGATGGCCGCGGCCATGGCGATGCAGGGAGCGGACGTCGCGCCGACGGCGCGCCAGCTTGCGGCGGTGACGGCCGCGCGGGCGCAGTACGTCGACGTGATGAAGCGGTGGAAGGGGATCGCGCGCTGAGCAACTGCGAGCTCGAGCTCGAGTCGGGCTCGGCTCGGAGATCAGCGCGCTGACTGCTTCTGCAGCGCCTCGTCAACCTCGTCTTTCAGCTCCGTCATCTCCACTCCGAACTGTTCCACCGTCCGAGACGGCACGAACCTCGGCGACAGCGGCTTCAACTCCGCCGCGAACTTGGGAACGTCCGTAAACTCGTCGTCGTCGCCCAGCAGCCCGATGGCGGCGAACAGCACCGTCATCGCGCAGGCGGTCACGAAGCCAACACGCCAGCGACGTCGCCGGGGCAGCGACGTCGTCACCGACAGGTGTCCCGCCACGAGAGCGGCGATGACGCCGAGCGTTACCGCAACGAACAGGACAGTGCGGAGGCCGGCCGCCGGGAACAGGAAGCTCAGCCAACCATTCACGTTGGTCAGGACAAGCATGGCCGTAAGCGCGAGCGACACTACCGCGAGATGAGCCATCAGGTGCGGACGCTTGTCGGAGCCCCTGCCGGCGAGTGACCACAAGGCCGCCCATATGAAAGCGATGGCTGCCGCGCCGAGGCCGGCGGCGAGCACGTCTCCGCCAATCGACCGCTCGGTTTCGCCGAGCCAGTCGCTGAGCGCAAAGGCGGCAACCATCGTTGCGAGGGCAAGCAGTCGTCCACGCGTCGTCGTCAGCAGCCACTCCACCGTTCGCCCGCCCCGCGTGCTCGGCCCTGGCGGAAGGAGGATCACGGGTGTGGGGGCGGGGATCTGAACAGGCGCGGCTCCGTGCACCGAAGAGTCGTCCGCGAGCGCCGGCACCACCGCTTCGTCAAGGGCGCGGAAGCGCAGCGTCGTCCGGCCGATGCGCACCTCGTCGCCCGGCTGGACGACGTGATGTCCCTCGCCGCGCGTTCCGCCGAGTAGCGTCCCGTTCACGCTGCCGAGATCGGCGATGCCGATCGCGCCGGATTCGTCGCGCGTGATGGTCGCATGGCGCGCGTCGAGATACGGGTCGTCGAGGATGATGTCGCTGGACGGCGCGCGACCGATCACCAGCGGCAGCGTGTCGAGGCGATGCCAGGTGGCGACGCCACGCGCATCGCGAATCTCGAGGATCATCGCCATGTGATCTGCTTCAGGTAGCGGCTGGAGAGCCGGTCCACATTGGCGAAGGTCACACCGGTCATGCTGAGGGTCGAGACGAGTCCCACGTTGCTCCTGCCGAGCACGGCGACCTTGAGCAGGCCGTCATAGAGCTCGCCGAGTTGGCGATAGCGACGCAGGCAGAGCACGCTGCGCATGGCGAGCGTGCCGTTGTGCACATTGCGCGTGTGGCATTTCCAGCTGGTGACGTACTCCTCCGTGCCACTGGGCGAGTTGTCCTGGGCGAACGCCTTGGCATACAGCGCGTAGAAGCGCGGCGCGTTCAGCGAGCGGCTCGAGACGAGCTGATGACCCACTGTGACGCTGCCCGACGTCTGGTCCTTGTCGAGAAAGATGTCGTCGTCCGTCGCGCAGTTGTGCTGCACCTTCTCGTATGGCAGGTCGCGGTTGCGCGTCGCGTCGCCCCAGCAGCGAAAGAACGGTGCGGGCTGGGTGACGACGCGATATGGTCCGAGCGCAATGGTCTTGGTGGTGACGTCGAACATGTCGCGCAGGTAGACGTCCTGATGTTCGCGCAGTTGGCGTCCCACGAGCGCGAGCGACGGCACGACTCGCTTGCCGCCCGGTGTGAGCACACGAGTCAGCAGCGAGACGGCGCGATCCACCGGAACCAGGAAGCTCACCTGGTTGCCTGCCGTGGACACGTTGACCCCAATCACTCGGCCCGCCTCGTCGATGGTGGGTCCGCCGCTCATGCCCGGATTCAGAGAGCCCGTGAGGTGCACGCGCGGATACAGCGTATGCAACAGGAGCCCGTTGTGCGTCCCCTCCACGATGCTGAGCGCGAGATCTCTCGGATGACCGAGCGAAAAGAGGCGGTTACCCTGCTCGAGGGAAGCGGCGCCGAGGGTGAACCAGGGACGACCCTGAATGCCGGACTCGAGGATCGCGAGATCGTGCACGACGTCGATTGCAACGATGGTAACGGGCCGAGCCGTACCGCCCGAGTCGATCAGCTCGGCGCGGTAGCGGTCCGGGGTGTTGATGACGCTGGAGATGACGTGGAAGTTGGTGACGACATGGCCCGTCGGCGTGACAAAGAATCCGGAGCCGATGCTCGCCTTGGCGGCAGACCCACTCTCGATGACCTGGATCTTTACGACGTGGCCGGCGTAGCGACGGAAGACGTCGGATGTGGCGGCGCTGCGTTGCTGGGCGCCGAGCGTGCCGGCGGCGAGGGAGAGCGCCGCGAGCACGCGGTACAGCGGGATCTTCATGGGGGCAAGTATAGCGGCATTCGGTTCCGGCAGCGCCGGGACTGCTTTCGGCGTACTCAGAGCATGGTGACATCGTGAGGCGTTTCATTTTGCTGGTGCTCGCGCTCCTTGCGACGGGCGGCGCGTTTGTGCCGGCGTCGGCACAGCGTGGCGGCGGGGGGCGCGGGTTTCGTACCACGATGGCCGAGCCGAACGCGGCGTACGATGGCCGGTATACGTTCGTGCGGCTGCGCTACACCGTGTACACTGCGGCTGGCTGGGCTTTCGACTATCCAGCCATGGAGCGCAACTTCATGACGATCCTGAACGACCTCTCCACCGTGAAGCCGCACGTGAACGAGAGCAACATCCACGACATGGACGACCCGGCGCTGGCGCGCTATCCCATCGCGTATCTCTCCGAGCCCGGTTATTGGTTGCCGAGTGAGAGCGAGGCGAAGGGGCTGCGCGAATGGCTGGGCAAGGGCGGCTTCCTGATCGTGGACGATTTCTATTTCGGCCAGTGGGTGAACTTCGAGCGCTCGATGAAGATGGTGCTGCCGAACGCACGGATCGTGAAGCTCGACGTCTCGCATCCGATCTTCAATTCGTTCTTCCATATCAAGACGCTCGACGGGATGACGCATCCGTCCAACCGCAACGCAAAGGCGGAGTATCTTGGCATCTACGAGAACAACGACCCGAAGCGTCGGCTGCTGGCGATCATCAACTACAACAACGACATCGGCGACTACATGGAGTGGTCGGGCCAGGGTTGGTACGCGGTGAATCTGTCCAACGACGCGTACAAGCTGGCGACGAACTACATCGTGTACGGTCTGACTCACTGATACTTGTCATCCTGAGCCGCCCCCCTTGTCATCCTGAGCGAAGTCGAAGGATCTGCACTTCCGCGGTCGCAACAGCTCGTGCAGATCCTTCGCTGCGCTCAGGATGACAAACCTCAACCATGCGACCCACCATGCGCGTAGCTGTCCTCATATTCATCTCCGCCGCTCCGCTCGCCGCGCAGATGCCCATTCCGTCCACGCATCCGCGCGTGAAGGCCGCCGTCGACGGGCTCAAGACCGACAACGCCTGGACGATCGACAACCAGGTCTCCATCTGCGAGATCCCCGCGCCGCCGTTCAAGGAGACGGCACGCGGACTCGAGTACAAGCGCCGCCTCGAGGGCGTGGGACTTCGCAACGTGCGCATCGACACGGCGGGCAATGTGATCGCCGAGCGACGCGGCACCGGCAACGGACCAACGGTCATGATCGCGGGACATCTCGACACGGTGTTCCCCGAGGGAACGGACGTGAAGGTGAAGCGCGAGGGCACGCGGTTCACTGCGCCCGGCATCGGCGACGACTGCCGCGGGCTCGCGGTGGTGCTCGCCGTAGCGCGCGCGTTCGAGAAGGCGGGCATCGAGACCACCGGCACCGTCTACTTCGTCGGCAACGTCGGTGAGGAAGGGCCCGGCAACCTGCGTGGTGTGCGCAACCTCTTCCTGCACGAGTTGAAGGGAAAGGTGGACTACTTCATCTCGGTGGACGGCACGGGCCTCGACGTCACGAGCCGCGGTGTCGGCAGCAATCGCTACAAGGTCACCTTCCATGGCCCGGGCGGGCACAGCTACGGCGCCTTTGGCCGCGTGAATCCCATCCACGCGCTCGGCCGCGCCATCGCGCGCATCGGCGACGTGCAGGTCCCCGCGACGCCGCGCACGACGTTCAACGTCGGCGTGATTACGGGCGGCACCTCCGTGAACTCGATCCCCTTTTCCGCGTCCGCTGAGATCGACATGCGCTCGGAGTCGGCGGCGTCGCTCGCGACGCTCGACGGCAAGGTGCGGAAGATCCTCGCCGAGGCGGTGGTGGCGGAGAACAAGCGGTGGCCGGGCGCGACGGAGAAGATTCGTCTCCAGATAGACACCATCGGCATCCGGCCCGCGAACGGGTCGCAGACTGAGAAGACGTCGATCGTGGCGACGGCGATTGCGGCGGGCAAGGCACTTGGTTTTGCGGCGAAGACGGGCGCGTCGAGCACCGATGCGAACCTCCCGATGAGCCTCGGCATTCCGGCCATCACGATTGACGGCGGGGGCAAGGGCGGCGACGCGCATGCGCTCACCGAGTGGTACGACGACACCACGGAAGGGTGGCTCGGACCGCAATGGGCGGTGCTACTGGTCTCGGCGCTGGCGGGTGTATCGAGTCGAGTGGTTCCCTAGTGACCCCCAAAACGTTCTTTCACACAACGAGCTGACATGCCCATCTACCGCATAGGCTTACCGCTTCTTCTCGCAGTTGCCGCGTGCAGCAAGACCGACGCACCCGCTGCGGCCGCGAATGAAACCGTACCGGCCGAGGCCATCGCGGCGATCGATACGGCGACGCTCATGCGGCACATCCGCGTTCTGTCCCACGACTCGCTGCTGGGACGACAGCCCGGATCGCTGGGCGAGGACAAGACCGTCGCCTACCTCGAGCAAGAGTTCAAGGCGATGGGCCTCCCGCCCGGCAATACCGACGGCTCGTACATCCAGAAGGTGCCACTCGTCGGCATCACGGTGAACGGTTCGCCGGTGCTCACGTTCACCAGAAGCGGCGCGAGCAAGACGCTCAAGTGGCGCGACGACTACGTCGCATGGACCAAGCACGTGGCGCCGAGTGCCGCGCTGGACAAGAGTGAGTTGGTGTTCGTCGGGTACGGCACCGAAGCGCCCGAGTACACGTGGGACGACTACAAGGGCGTGGACGTCGCCGGAAAGACGCTCGTCATGCTCGTGAACGACCCCCCGCTCGCCGACACCGCGCAATTCGGCGGCAAGCGCATGACCTACTACGGCCGCTGGACGTACAAGTACGAGCAGGGTCTCAAGCACAAGGCGGCTGGCGTCCTCCTCATCCACGAGACCGCAGCCGCCGGCTACCCGTTCGCGGTGGTGCAGGGCAAGACGGCGGAGCAGTTCGACCTGGTGACGCCGGACAAGAACATGGGACGCGCGGCCGTCGAAGGATGGATCACCCTCGACCAGGCGAAATTGCTGTTCACCATGGCGGGTCAGAACTTCGACTCGCTCAAGGCGCGCGCCGCTACCACCGCGTTCGCGCCGGTACCACTCGGCGTCACCGCCAGCGTGAAGCTCGAGAACACGCTGCGCAACATCGACTCGCGCAATGTGCTCGCCAAGATCGAGGGCAGCGACGCGACACTCAAGGACGAGTACGTGATCTATACGGCGCACTGGGATCACTTCGGCGTCGGCACGAAGGTGAAGGGCGACTCCATCTACAATGGCGCCAACGACAACGCGACGGGGACGGCAGGGCTGCTCGCCATCGGCAAGGCGTTCCAGGCGATGCCGGTGAAGCCCAAGCGCTCGGTCCTGCTCCTCGCCGTCACCGCGGAAGAACAGGGGCTGCTCGGCTCCCAGTACTACAGCGTCACGCCGGTGTATCCGCTCGCGAAGACCGTGGCAAACCTCAACATGGACGCGCTCAACAGCTGGGGGACGACGAAGGATCTCACGGTCATCGGGCTCGGCAATTCGGAGCTGGATGACTATGCGAGGGTCGCGGCCACCGAGCAGGGACGCACGCTGATTCCCGACGCCGAGCCCGAGAAGGGATTCTACTATCGCTCGGACCACTTCAACTTCGCCAAGCAGGGCGTGCCGGCGTTCTACTTCGAGCCGGGCATCGACTACGTAGGCAAACCGTCAGGCTACGGCCTGCAGAAGCGCGAGGAGTACACGACGAACGACTACCACCAGCCGCAGGACGAGATCAAGCCCGGCTGGGACCTGAGCGGCTCGGCGCAGGATCTCCAGCTGCTGATGACGATGGGCTTTCGCATCGCGAACGCGGCGAAGATTCCGGAGTGGCGCGCTGGCAACGAATTCCGCGCAACGCGCGAGAAGCAGTTGAAGCGGTGAATGCAGTGACGTGCTCGCAGTCATCACATGGTTGATCAGTTCGCGGCGAGTGAGGGGCGTGGGTATCGCAGCTATAGCCTGATGCACCGGTTCACGATCGCGAGCGCATCGCCGACGGTGCGCTCGCTCTTGTCCGATGGCTTGTTTGCGATGCGCAGCGCCCCGGACTGGGCTGGATCGGCGTAGACGAATGTCGAGGACCCGCCGCCATCGAGGTTGATCGCATCGCGCGCGCCGAGTGCGAGCATCAGCGTCGCGACCTCGCGGAGTGACATGCCGTCGCTGTACGGCTTTTGCCTTCCATCGATGACGGCGAGGATGAGGCGCTTGCCGTCTCCCACCGAGCCTACGGCCGTGCGCGGGTGCCGCCCGCTCGCGAAGGCGACGCCGCCGGCGGAATCGAGGTTGGAAAGCATCACGCTGTCGCGGACGAGCACCGGGCGACCTCCAACCGCTTCGCGCGGATAGAACGGCCGCATCGTACCGTCGGTCATCGTAAAGACGTCGATCCGCGGAACACCACTCGAGTCGAACGCGAGCACCGGCTGCCTCGTCGGCGGCGTCAGCATCCGGCCGTCGACGATCAGCAATCCGTTGGGCGTGCCGTTGGCGAGCGAGAAGAAATCGGCGTTCACGCCACCCAGCACTTTCGTCCGTGCCGCAAGGGTGCCCAGCATCGTGGTGGTCTTGATGCGAGACGCGGCGCTGTCGACGCCCTTCACGGCAACGGCCGCGTTGCACCGATCAAGTCGTACGTCCAGCACATGAATGGCCCATGGACCAATGGCCGAGTAGATGAAACGTCGCGTGATACCATCGCCGAGCATCTCCGAGCGAACGGTGTCCGCGCTGAACGGCATTGGAGGCAATGGCGACGGAGTCGCCACAGCCACTCGGCCGGCACAGCCTGCGACGGTGAACAGGAATGCGAGTGAGAGTCGCGCGATGATAACCTGACTATTCATATTTGTTGAACAGGCTTTGTTGTGGGTCGCGTCAAGCTCTCTCTGCAAGGCGAGTTGCGCGCGATTTCTGATACGGCGACAACTGGGCCGATCTGAAGCCGACAAATGCCGACTGCTCCGTGCGCATTCGTACTTTTGCTGAGTCGGCGTAGATGAACCTTCTGTGTTCCTGCCGATTGAGTGAAGGTCCCCGTGGGTACGTCGTGTCGGCGGTTGTCGGCTGTTCAAGTCGGCCAGTTGTCGCTTTTCTAAAACCTGATGTCACTTTCGCGCGCGATGGATTCGACGCCTGCGTCGACCCAATCACGGAACCATGTACGTGAACGGCGGCACGTACGCCTGGAGCATCACCAGGCAACCGACGAGAATCGCCAGCACGAGGCTGTGCCAGAACACGAAGCGGAGGATCTTCCCCTCGTGGCCGTACCAGCGCGTCGCTGCGCTGGCGACGACGATGCTCTGCATGTCGATCATCTTGCCCATCACCCCACCCGAGCTGTTCGCCGCTGCCATCAGCGTGGGCGACAATCCCAACTGCGTGGCGGTGATCTTCTGCAGGCTGCCGAACAACACGTTGGACGACGTGTCCGAACCCGTGAGCGCCACGCCGAGCCAACCGAGCAGCGTGCCAAAGAGCGGATAGAGAAAGCCACTCCGCGCGAACGCGAGACCGAGAATCGCGTCGAGCCCCGAGTAGCGTGTCAAGTAACCGAGTGCGAGCATCGAGACGATGGTGAGCAGGGACGGCACGGCCATGCGCAGCGTGCGCGCGTACACGCGCCCCATCTGGCCCACGCTGCACCCCATCGCAAGCCCGCCAAGCAGCGCTGCGATGAGGATGCTCGTGCCCGTCGCGGAGAGGATGTTGAGGGTGAACACCGCGGCTTCGGGCTGCGCGACGGCCACCACCGGCGGGACGCGCTGCACCACGCCGTCGAGATACGCCACGGGGAACTGCGGGGCGTAGATGCCGTTCAGGAATTTCTTCACCGGCGCCAGCCCCCACGCGAACACGAACGCGCAGAGGAGCAGCCAGGGGATCCATGGCGTGAGCGAGCGACGATCGGCGAGCGGCGAGCGGAGAACTGCTCCCGACGCGACGTGTGGTTCGCCGGTCGCCGTTCCCCCCTCGCCGATCGGTGACGGACGCAGCTTGATGAAAAGCGTGACCACGATGATCGACGCCGCACCTGCGACGACGTCCACGAGGTACGGCCCATGGAAATTCGACATCACGAACTGCGGGATCGCGAAGCTCATGCCGGCCACGAGCAACACCGGCCACACAGCGCGCACGCCGCGCATGCCGTCGTACGCCGCGATCAGCCAGAACGGAACGATGATCGAGAAGATCGGAAGCTGGCGCCCCACCATCTTGCTCAGCTCCAATGCGTCGATGCCGGTGACGCCCTGGAGCGCGATGATTGGCGTCCCCATGGCGCCGAACGCCACCGGCGCCGTGTTGGCGATGAGCGACAGCCCCGACGCCTGAAGCGGCGAGAACCCGAGGCCGATCAACAGCGCGCCCGTGATCGCCACCGGCGTGCCGAACCCCGCTGCGCCCTCGAAGAACGCACCAAGCGAAAACGCGATGAGCACGAGCTGCACTCGGCGATCGGAGCTGATCGTCCCGATGCTTGCCTGCATCTGGTCGAACGCGCCCTGCTCCTTGGTCAGTTGGTAAAGGAACAGGATGTTGAGCACGATCCAGCCGATGGGCAGGATCCCGTACGCCGCGCCGGCGACGCACGCGGCGATCGCCGCGCTCGGCGGCATGTCGAGCACCACGATGACGATCGCGAGTGCCGTCGCGAGGCCGGCCAGCGCGGCGACGTGTGCCTTGACGCGCCCCGACGCGATGCAGCCGAGCAGCACGACGATCGGCAGCGCCGCCACGAGCGTGGAGACGAGGGCGTTTCCCAGCGGATCGTAGCTTTGCGACCAGGGCATGTGCGCGTGGCCAGGGGCGGGATGTGACGAGCCCGGTGCGGGCCGCCACATCTTACGCGGTGTTTTGACTCGGCGTCACTCTGGCGAGGTGTTTGGGCTTCGGACGGTGTGGATCGCGTCGATATCAGTGATGCGAATGGGCGCGCGATTTGGTGCAGACGATTGGAGCCGATGACGCCGATGAGGCTGATCCGCACCGAGTGCGAGTCGGACATCCAGGACGCGGCAACGATGCAGCGTCCCTTGTTTCTGCCGCCAGCCCACAGAAGCCCTGAAGCGCCGTTCCTTGAATCAGCTGACAATCACCTGACGTCTCCGAACACCCGCGCCACCGCGAAGACGAGCGGCTGCGACGCGCCAACCGGTTGCCAACGCATTTCCTCGCGCGCGATCACGTCGTCGCAGCCCACTCGCACCACTGTGATCATCCGGCGTTCCGGATCCACCATCCAGTAGTCGGCAACTCCGGCATCCATGTACAGGCTGCGCTTCTTTGCCTGGTCGCGCCGTCGCGTGCTGTCCGAATGGATTTCCACAACGAGGCTGGGCGTCGGCGCGCGATTCCACGCCGCATCGTCGTTCGACGGCGGCTGTGGCAGGCGCACCATGAGGTCCGGCTCGACTTCCGACTCGTCGTACCGCATCACGGCGCGCGGTCGGAACACAAAACCCAAGCCCTGCGCCTCCACGTATGGGTCGAGGATGCGCGCCAAGCGCGCCGCGATGGTCTCGTGCGGGTCATTGGGCGGGGGCGTCACGAAAAGCTCTCCACGCACGAGCTCGTACTTGTTGCCGTCCTCGGGGAGGCTGTGCACTTCCGCCAGCGTCCACCGTTTGGTAGCGGTAGCCATGAGCATCCTGCACCGGTCCTCGGCAATGTGTGGTCGGTTGACATGCGCCAAGGATGGCATGCCCACCTCGCGGGACCGGCACCTAACGACCGCGCCATTTGACCAAAATCTCGCCCCTGCCGAGCGTACGCTCGGCACACGGGCCGAGTCAATCCCTTGAGATCGTTGCGATGCCGATTGGTAGGGAACTACGAGCATTGAGCTGTCGGTAACGGCCAGCTGGAGCTGGAGCTGGAGCTGGAGCTTGCGCTGGAGCTTGCGCTGGAGCTCTGGCTCTGGGTCTGGCTCCTGCTCGATGTTGCTGACCGCTCAATGCTCGCTCAACAGATCTTCCCCCGCCACTCGCCCGGGCGTTACTGTCTCCACATGATTGCCGCACCCCTCCGGGCCCTGCTCGACGAGCGCTACACCATCGAGCGCGAGATCGGCGCGGGCGGCATGGCCACCGTGTACCTCGCGCTGGACCGAAAGCACGGCCGCCACGTCGCCGTGAAAGTGCTCCGTCACGAACTGGGACTGGACACCACGAGCGAGCGCCTGCGCCGAGAGATCAGCATCACCGCCCGGTTGATCCACCCGAACATCATGCCCCTCTTCGACTCCGGGGAGGTCGGTGGCTCGGCGTACTTCGTGATGCCGTACATGGAGGGCAGCACACTGCGCGACCGGCTGTCGCGCGAAGGCAGCCTCGACGTCGCCAAGGCGGTGGCCATCGCCGGTGACGTGGCCGACGCGCTGGACTACGCGCACGCCCGCGGCGTGGTGCATCGCGACATCAAGCCCGAGAACATCCTCCTCGAGGGCGACCGAGCGCTCGTCGCCGACTTTGGCATCGCGCGCGCGTCGTCCCGCCTCGAGGGCCGCCTCACCACGCCCGGCATGACCATCGGCACGCCGGCGTACCTCAGCCCCGAACAAGCCGTGGGCGACGACGTGAGCCCGGCGAGCGACCAGTACTCGCTGGCCTGCGTGCTCTACGAGATGATCGCCGGCACGGCGCCCTTCACCGGTGCCACGTCGCAGGCGATCGTCGTGCAGCACCTCACGCGAGAGCCGCCATGGCTCGACAAGCGTGGCGGCCTCGAGATCGTCTCGGCGGCGGTGCACCGCGCCATGTCCAAGGATCCCAACGACCGCTTCGCCTCCTGCGCGCAGTTCGCCGCGTCCGTCCGCGCACACGGGTCGGCCGCAGGTGCCGTGCCCCTGCCGAAGCGCGCGGTGCAGCAGTCCGTCGCGGTGCTGCCGTTCGTCAACATGAGCCCGGACATCGAGCACGAGTTCTTCAGCGACGGCCTCTCCGAAGATCTCATCCACGTGCTGTCGCGCATTCCGGGACTGCACGTCACCGCCCGCACCTCGGCGTTCGCCTTCAAGGGACGCACGGCCTCACCGTCCGAGATCGGACGCAAGCTGCACGTGAACTGCCTCCTCCTCGGCAGCGTGCGCCGCGCGGCCAACCGCATGCGCGTGACCGCGCAGCTCGTGAACACCGCGAACGAGACAGAGCTGTGGTCGGAGCGCTTCGACCGCGAGCTCGTGGACGTCTTCGCGATGCAGGACGACATCGCGGGACACATCGCGGACGCGCTGCAGCTCACGATCTTCGGCGCGCACGCCGCGGATGACGCGCCGCGCGACTTCGAGACGTACGAGATCTACCTCAAGGGCCGCTTCCTCTGGAACAAGCGCTCCGTGCGCGCGCTCGAGCAGTCGGCAGACTACTTCTCACGCGCCATCGAGCGCGACAAGGGGTTCGCACTCGCCCACGCCGGCCTCGCCGACGTGCTCGCCACCATCGGGATGTACGGCGTGCGCCCGCCGCACACCGTGATGCCGCTGGCGCGCGGGTCCGCTACGAGCGCAATCACGCTCGACCAGCGCATCGCCGAACCATACGCGACGCTCGGCTGCGTGCGCGCGCTGTACGACTGGGACTGGATTGGCGCCGAGGAGAGTTTTCGGCGCGCGATCGCACTGGAGCCGAACTACGCGACGGCACACCACTGGTTCGCCATCACCGTGCTCGCGCCACTCGGCCGCCTCGACGAAGCGCGCGCCGAGCTGCACTCGGCCAAGCGGCTCGATCCGCTCTCGCCGTCGATCGCCGCGACCATCGGACTCGTCTCCTTCTACGAGCGCGACTTCGTGCACGCCGAGCGCGAGTACCGCCTGGTCATCGAGCTGAATCCCCATTTTGGCATCGTGCACTATTTCCTCGCGCATGCCCTTCGGCAGCTGGGTCGCCCTGCGGATGCCGTCGCTTCGTTCACGCGCGCACTCGACCTCATGGGCGAAAGTGCGGAAGTCATCGCGGGCCGAGGCGCAGCGTTGGCCGAGAGTGGCGATGCGGACGGCGCGCGCGAGCAACTGCGGTTGCTGGCGGACATCGCGACGCGCCAGTACGTCTCACCCGCGTTGCGTGCGCAAGTGCACATCGCGCTCAAGGACATCGCCGAGGCGATGGTGCAGTTGCATCGCGCCGCAGACGACCGCTCGGCGGAGCTGTCGTGGCTGCGGTCTCCCGTGTGGGATGCGATGCGCGGACATCCGGAGTTCGAGTTGCTGCGTGCGCGCGTGGGGACGCCGCTGTGAGCTTCACTGTCGTGCAGCGGTTGATGGTCGCGTGCATCGCGACGCTCGGCGCGTCGGTCGTGGGCGATCCGCCGCCGACCGTGGAGGATCTCAAGCGCGTTCTCGAAGCGAAGCTCATGAGCCTCACGCCGAAGCGGTTCACGACGCGCACCGTGTTGTTCGAGCAGGTGACGGCGGCCGCACTGAGTGATGGGACGCCACGCGATGGCGTGTATTCGTTCGTCGCGACGGTGAACGTTCACGACTACAGTCCCGGTGCTCCGGCGAGGAAGGAGTACGGGGAGACGTGCCTGCGGCGCATGGAGAGCTGGACGTTTGGTCTGAAGGCCGCAACGACGGGCGGGTGGGTAGTGGAGGGTCGCGTGACGGGCGCGGACAGCGTGTGCATGAGCAATCCGTCGGCGGGCGAGAGCGCGATTCCGCTCGAGTCGCTGATGAGCACCGCGTCCACGCCGCTCGAGGAGGATGCGGGCAACCTGCCCACGGGCGAATGGGCCTGCCATGACGCGAACGACCAGCCTGTTCCGCGCCTGTCGTTCGTGCTGAGGGCGAGTGGGAGGTACAGCGATGTCGATGGTGCGCGCGGGGGGACGTTCGTCTACAGCGGCACGCGATCCGAGATCACCTTTCGCGGCGGCTTTCTCGGCGGGCAGACGGGCACCAACGTCCAGAGCTCCGGCTTCGCGCTGTCTGCCACGGTGACGTGCGAGCCGAAGAAGTAGCCACGGAGGGGCCACCGATGTCATCCTGAGCCCTTCGACGAAGGATCTGCACTTCCGCAGGTCCGCTGAGCCTGTCATGCAAGAAAGCGGTTACGATCTTGCAATCTGAGGCTTGCTGCCCCAATGTAGGACGCCACTTGCCCTCCCCAACAAACGCTGACGACGTGCGCGCCAAGCTCCGCATCGCGGAAATTCGCGAAGACATCAGCACTCGCCTCTGGTCGATCAATCGAGGCATGAGCAGTGCTGTGTTCAACAGCCTGCTGGACGACATGGCGCGCCTGCAATTCAGCTTCGAGGAGCGCGCGGCAGCGGGAATGCTGGCGGCCGACAGGCGGTTGGGTCGAACGGACCGGCGATCGGTGGTCGACCCCCTGCCTCTCGGTACCGCCGCACGACCGCCAAAGCCTGCAGCTACGGATCCGCTGTTGTAGTGCTGCGGCGGCGCTTGATCTGGCACACGCGCGGGCCCGATTACCTTCACGCGATGGCCTTCACTTTTAGCGTGCGTCACCCTCGCCTGGCGGCGACCATCTTCGCGTCCATGCTCGCCGCGTGCGGTGGCGGTCCGGCCGTGGTCGGGCCGGTCACGCCGCCAGCTGTCGCGCCAGACACCACGCCGCCGGCGATCCAACGCGAGATGCGTGGCGTGTGGATCGCCACGGTCGCGAACATCGACTGGCCGTCGCGCAGTACGCTCACAGCCGAGCAGCAGCGCGCCGAGCTGGTGGACATCCTCGATCGCGCCGCCGCGGCGGGGTTGAATGCGGTGATGTTCCACGTGCGGCCCGCCGGCGATGCCGTGTATTTGTCGAGCCTCGAACCATGGGCGTCGATGTTGTCCGGCACGCAGGGTGTGGACCCCGGTTACGATCCGCTCGCCTATGCGGTGACGCAGGCGCACCAGCGCGGGCTGGAGATTCATGCGTGGATCAACCCGTTCCGCGGCGGTAGCTCGCGCGATACCGCGAAGCTCGCTCCCACGCATCAATTCACCGTGCGCCGCGACCTGATGCGCGTCTATGGCTCGGCACTGTGGTTCGACCCCGGCGAGCCCGAGGTGCACGACCACGCGATGCGCGTGATCAGCGACATCGCGCGGCGCTACGACGTGGATGGCATTCACGCCGACGACTACTTCTATCCATACCAGCAGACCGACGCGGCGAACAAGCTGATCGATTTTCCGGACAGCGCGTCGTACGCGCGGAGCGGCTCCACGCTTTCGAGGGCGGATTGGCGCCGCGCGAACGTCGATCGGTTTGTGGAGCGCATGTATCGCGAGGTGCACGCGATCAAGCCGATGATGAAAGTGGGTCTCTCGCCCTTCGGCATCTGGCGCCCAGACAATCCCGTCGGCGTGACAGGACTCGACGCGTTCGCGACGATCTACGCCGACTCGCGCAAATGGCTCCAGCAGGGTTGGGTGGACTACCTGGCGCCGCAGCTTTACTGGGCCATCACGGGCCCGCAGAGCTACCCCGCCGTGCTCGACTGGTGGCTCGCGCAGAACAGCATGAGCCGGCACGTGTGGCCCGGCCTCGCGACGTATCGCGTCAACGATGGCACTGCGAACGCATTCACCAGCGCCGAGATTCCCAATCAGGTCGCTGCCACGCGCACTCGGCCCGCGGCGAGTGGTCATGTCCTCTACAACGGAACGACGACGCTCAAGAAGTCGGGTGGCGCAGTGGTTGCGTCGCTTGCACCACTCTATGCGACGCGCGCGCTCGTCCCCGCATTCACCTGGCTCGACAACACGCCGCCCCTCGCGCCGACGCTTGGCGTGCAGGGACGCACTGTCCAGATCACGCCTGGCGCCGGCGAATCTGCGCGCTGGTGGGTGGTGCGGTATCGCTCCGGGAGCATGTGGACGACGCGCGTGATGTTCGGCGACCAGCGTGCGATCTCGCTGGACTCGGATCCCGATCGCGTGTTGGTCAACGCGGTGGATCAGGCCGGCAACACCAGCGCAGTGGTGTCCTGGGCGAAGCCCTGACGCTGCTGTTGGTGCTGGTGCTGGTGCTGGTTGCGGGGTGCGCCGGTCCGGCGGCCTTGCCCGTCGAAGCCGGCATCGGTCCACATCCCAAGTTGCCGTCGCCGCAGAAATCGCTGATTCCAACGGTGAAGGTCGCGAAGGCGATTGGCTGGCGTGGTGACGCGTCGCCCACGCCAGCGCCCGGACGCTTCGTGAACGCATTCGCGCGCAATCTCGATCATCCGCGGTGGCTGTACGTCCTGCCCAACGGCGACGTCCTGGTTGCGGAGACGAACGCGCCCAAGCGCCCGGATGATGCCAAGGGCATTAAGGGATACTTCTTCAAGAAGGTCCAGGCGAAGGCCGGCGGTGCGGTGCCGAGTGCCAATCGCATCACGCTGCTCCGCGATGTGGACGGCGATGGTGTGGCCGAGACGCGCAGTGTGCTGTTGAGTGGATTGGCGTCGCCGTTCGGGATGGCTTTAGTCGGTGGCAGCCTCTATGTCGCCAACACGGATGCGGTGGTCCGCTTTCCGTATGTCACGGGGCAGACGTCGATCACTGCGGCGCCGGTGAAGGTCGTGGATCTTCCGGCGGGCGCGATCAACCATCATTGGACCAAGAACATTCTCGCGTCGCCGGACGGCACGAAGCTGTACGTCTCCGTTGGCTCCAACAGCAATGTGGCCGAGCGCGGCATGGAGAACGAGGTGGGGCGGGCGGCGATCTGGGAGGTGGACGTCGCGTCTGGTGCGCATCGAGTATTTGCGTCGGGGCTGCGCAACCCAAACGGCATGGCGTGGGAGCCTGTGAGCGGCGCGCTGTGGACCGCAGTGAACGAGCGCGACGAGCTGGGGAGTGATCTCGTGCCGGACTACATGACGTCGGTACGCGACGGTGCGTTCTACGGGTGGCCGTACAGTTACTACGGCAAGACTGTAGATGATCGGGTAAAGCCGCCGCGTCCCGATCTCGTGGCCACGGCGTTGAGGCCCGACTACGGACTTGGGTCGCACACTGCATCGTTGGGCCTCGCGGCCACTTCGCAGGGGATGTACGTCGGTCAGCATGGCTCGTGGAATCGCGAGCCGCGCAGCGGATACCAGGTGTTGTTCGTGCCGTTCAATGGCGGAGTGCCGTCGGGTCAGCCTGTTGACGTGCTCACCGGATTTCTTACGCGGGACGGCGAGGCGCAGGGTCGTCCGGTCGGCGTGGTGATTGATGCGCGGGGTGCGTTGCTCGTCGCGGACGACGTGGGGAATGTCGTCTGGCGCGTGACGACTAGCACGACACATTCGCGCCCGTAAGGAGCGCCTTCCTGTCGGTACTGAATCTGGCTGCGGTCCGCGCCAGTGTCCGTGTGTCATGTGTCGCTCGACTGGACATCGCACTCAACGGCACTCGATTTCGTTCGGCGGATCCCACAGTTCTGCCCAGCACTTCCGTCAGCTCCTGCCGCTCTAGCACGTTCGGCGACGGTCCGTGGGCTCGCTGCAGTCGCAGCCCCAACGCGCGACGTGGCTTGCTATGGCCGGCATCGGACCACATCCCAAGCTGCCACCGCCGCGGACGTCGTTATTTCCGCGGTGAAGCTCGCGACAGCGATTGGCTGGCGTGTTCGCGCTTCGCTTGATCGCTCATGTCCTTCTCCCGCTTTGTGCCACTGGCAAGTTGCATTCGGCACGTCGCCGAAGACGTCCCGAGCCGCCGCTCGCTGGCCCTTCGCGGCGTCGAGCACGGCGAGCAGCAGCGGTCGATCGGCAACCCGCGCTCCCGAGCTCGCCCAGGAACGCGGCGATAACGCTTGTTCTCGGTCGTCATTTTCTCTGCCAGATCGTAGTCCCATCGATCGACCCTGTAGTCCACGTCCGTCGCGGTCTTCTTGCGCCCGGCCCGTCTCCCCGCGTGACCGCGTATCCGTGGCGGCGGAGCGCACGTGCGAGATCGCGCCCTGAGAGATCGCGCGGCAGCCTCACCCGTTACGCCGCGATGACTTCCATCGTGCACGAGATGCAGCCAGATCACCTGCGGCCGATTCGCATCCGCCTCATCGTAGTGGCAGCGGACGGCGTCGCGGACCATCTCGCGGAGCTGGGGGAGATCATCCGCCTCGGTGACGATCGAGGCGCCGGAGCGTGGGCGGTATAGCCGCCTTCGTCGGCTTTCTCGACGACAAACAGGATCTCGGTCATCGCTGGCTCCGGCCAGTGAGTGGTCGCAATTCAGCCGCTGGTCGCGGCCGACCGCGAGGCTTCGCCGGCGCACTAATTTCGGGTCGTTGCCCGCGGCCCTACCGCGCCACCTTCGCACCCGTGAGCAGCGCAACCGCCGAGAGGGTCGTCTGCGCCGCGTTGAGACCAAGACGGAAATCCTTGTCCGAGAACGTCGAGTACATGTCGGTGACCTGATGCCAGTGCGGATCCCACCCCGCACCGATCTCGCGCCCGCGCTCGTTCTCGCGCAGGCTGATCGCGGGGATGAGGTCCATGAACGGGCTGCTGTCCGTGTTCGTCATGTGCTGGCCCACCGCGGCGGGATAGTCCGTGGCGTACTTCGAGTTGGCCGAGTGAAGCTTCCACGCGAGCGCCTGCGACTGCAGCGCCATCTTCGACGCGCCCTGGAACTCGATGTTGACGTCTGCTTCCGGACGCTGGTCGGGCGAGACGGTGCCGTCCGCGCGCGGCATTCCGTGGTCGAACATCATCATGTCGTGCTGGATCATGCCGAGCCACGTGGGCTCGGGATACTTGCCGGAACCCGACGGGCTTTCCTTGCCCTGCAGCGCCTGGCGCTGCGCGACGTATGCGCGCGCGCCGTTCAACCCCGTCTCCTCGTTGTTCCAGAGCGCGAAGCGGATGGTGCGCTCGGTGGTCACGCCCGGCATGCTGAAGATGCGCGCGAGCTCCATCACGATCGCGGTGCCTGAGCCGTCGTCATTCGCGGCCTCGCCCCAACCATGGCCGTCCATGTGCGCGCCGATGATGTACATCTCGTCCGGACGCGTGGTGCCGACCTTGGTGCAGAACACTTGCTGTCGCTCGCCTGGAGTCGTGGGCTGCGAGTTGAGCGCGCGGAGCGTGAGGTCCTTCTGCGCGAGCGAGTCCGTATTCACGCCAGTGCGCGCGCGGTGGCCGCGCATGCGTCCTCCACCAGAAATGCTGCCGTACGCCGTTGCCGCCGCACGACCCGCCGCCGCCGCGACGCGCGCCGCGCTGTCCATCCCCGCCCCAGCGCCGCGACCGCCCGCGCCCTGCGCTGCTGGGCGGTACTCGTAGATGACGCGCTCGGTGGGACAACCGTAGCTCTTGAGTTGCGCCTCGATCCAGTCGACCGCCTTGGCGTTGCGATCCGTGCCCTGCCGCCGGTCACCGAACTGGGTGAGCCCCTTGATCGTGGCCTTGTAGCGATCGAGATCAAGTCGCTGCGTGAGGACCCATGCGGGATCCATCGAGTCGGGGCGCGCGAGCATGGGCGCCGGCGTCTCCTGCGCGGTTGCGCCGCTGACGGCGAAAAGAAGAGCGGGGATGGAGACGAGCTGTCGTGCGCGCATGAAATTGGGATGTGGGTGTTCAACTATGCGTCGTGCGGCGTCGCGGCGATGAATCGGTCGACCTTCTACGTGAAGAACTCTCGCTCCGCAAACGTCTAAGCGGAAACCCAGACTGCGAACGCTGAGAACGCTGACACGACGCACGCTGAAAACGCTGCACCTGCGCTCGAGAATATTTACTGTGCGCAAGTAAAAAGTTAGAGGGCTGAACAACAGCCATTCGCCGCGCGCGCGAGCCGCCTTGCCTCAAGCAGAGCTTCAGACCCCTGACGTAGTTGATGCCCTACCGCAGGTACAGCGCCCTTCTGCGTGCGTAGTGTCAGCGTACTCAGCGTTCGCCGTCTGGGCTTCCGAAGTTACAAGTGCAGATCCTTCGCGAAGTTCACCCTGAGCGCAGTCGAAGGGCTCAGGATGACAACTCAACTACGCCTAGCGGCGCCGTTGTGCTGCACAACGAACTCCCGCTCCCGATACTCGAACCAATCGAAATCCGCGTGGCGCGCCGTGCCCGCCATGTCCTGGCACGCCACTCCGACGAACGCGCCCGTGAAGTTCGGCGCACCGGGCGCGCTCGCCTCGTCCGAGAGGATGCTCGCGTCGAACTGCTGTGGAATCCAGCTCCACGCCCCGTCGCCAACGCGGTACGCGAACAGCAGCCGCTCGTAGTCGATCTCCACACGCAGTTCCACAACCCCATCAGCAATTGCCACCGGCGCCGAGAACACGTCCGCCTGCACCTGGTCCGGCAGCGACGACATCACGCGGACATGCCTGCCGAGTGCGGCGTCGTGCGACACGTAGAGGTAGTGGAACTTCGCGCTGCTGTAATAGCAGACGAGACCAGCCATCTGCTGAAAGTGCTCCGGCTCGAACGCCATGCTCGTTGACGCCGAGTAGCAGTGCGCCTGCTGCCGGCGCGCCACGAGCGCCGAACGGAAATGACTGCCGATGGACTCGCGTCCATGGAGACGCAGATGTCCAGCCCTCGCGGTAAGGCTGAACAGCTCCTCTGGCACCGGCGACCGCAGCCACTGAAAATCAACCGGAAGTTCGGCCTCATCGAACTCGTCGCGCTCACGTGGCAACGGAAACGGGTGCGACGCGAGCGCCGGTGCAGGAACGACCGTCTGCGGGACGCCGGACCCATCCGTCGTGCGCAACCATCCATCGGGCGACCACACCATCGGCTGAATAGCAGTCTCTCGGCCCAATGTGCAGCGGCCGCGATTGCGCAGCGGCCGTCCGCACAGATAGACCATGTACGTCTCGCCACCTTGCGTCTCGACGAGATCGGCGTGTCCGGCGCGCTGCAGTTCGACATCCGGCCGGTCGCGCGACGTCAGCACATACACGTCGGGATGCAGCTCGTACGGACCACCGATGCTGCGCGAGCGACACATCGTCACCGCATGTCCCCACCCCGTGCCGCCTTCCGCCGTGATCAGGTAGTACCAACCGCCGCGCTTGTAGAGATGCGGCGCTTCGGTGAATCCGATCGGCGTGCCGGCGAAAATGTTCGTTCGCTCACCAACCAACCGCCGCTCCGACGGCGAATACTCCTGGAGCACGATACCCGCGAAGCGATTCACGCCAGGACGATGATCCCACAACATGTTGAGGAGATACTTGCGACCGTCGTCGTCATGAAAAAGCGACGGGTCGAAGCCGCTGCTGTTCAGATAGACGGGGTCCGACCAGTCTCCCTCGACGTCGGAGCTGCACACCAGATAGTTGTGCACATCGCGCAACGTCGCCCCACCCGCACCAGCCTGCGCCGCTCGGCCGTAGCGCTTCACGTCAGTATAGATGAGGTGGAACAAGCCATCAGCATGTGTAAGACATGGCGCCCAGATCCCGCATGAATCGGGATCACCACGCATGTCCAGTTGGCTCGCGCGCCGCAAGGGACGCGTGAGCAGGCGCCAGTGCACCAGGTCGCGCGAGTGATGGATCTGCACGCCCGGATACCACTCGAACGTGGACGTGGCGACGTAGTAGTCGTCGCCGACGAGCACGATGGAGGGATCAGGATTGAAGCCGCGCAGGATGGGGTTCTGTATCGTGGCCACGTCGGGGTCAGAGTCGGGGGTCAGAGTCGGGGGTCAGAGTCGTTGCTCTGACCCCAACGCTCAAATGGTACGGAGTGGCGCGCGCACGACCGTCCACAACACCACCGCGCCGATGAGATCGAGCACGGGGAGGCCAATGAAGAGCGGTGTGTAGCCGACAGTGGCCGCGAGTCCGCCGATGATCAGCGACGAGATGAGCACGCCCGCATTGCCGAACGTCCCCGCCATGCCGGCCACCGTCGCTACTTCGTTGCGCTTGAAAAGGTCGGACGACATCGTGATCACCGTGACCGACAACGTCTGGTGTGCGAAGCCACCGAGGCTCAACAGCGCGATGGCCACGTACGGACTGTCGACGAACCCGACAAATCCCACACCGAGCATCAGCACGGCGCCGGTGGTGAAGGCCCAGCGTCGCGCGTCGATCAGCGAGACGCCGCGCTTCTGGAGCTGCAGCACGATGAACCCGCCGAACATGGCGCCGAAATCCGCCGCGAGGAACGGCATCCACGCGAAGAGCGCGATCTGCTTCAGGTCGAAGTGCCGCACCGTCGTGAGGTAAAGCGGCACCCAGAAGGTGAGCGTCCCCCACGTGGGATCCGCGAGAAAACGCGGCAGCGCGATGCCCCAGAAGTTGCGCTGCCTGAGGATGTGCATGAACGACGGACGCGTGCCGTCGCCCTTGAGCTGCGCTTCCTGTCCCGCGTGAATGTAGGCGCGCTCGACATCAGAGAGTCGCGCGTGCTTGTCGGGCGACTCGTACAGCCAGAGCCACAGCGCAACCCATACGAGCCCCAGCGCACCGGTGATGACGAACGCCGTCTGCCAGTTGTAGACGAGAATCGCCCAGACCACGAGCGGTGGCGCGAGCATGGATCCGAATGACGCGCCGATGTTGAAGACGCCACTCGCCAACCCGCGCTCGCGCGCCGGAAACCATTCGGACACCGCCTTCATCCCCGCAGGATTTGCCGAGCCTTCGGCGAGTCCCAGGAATCCGCGCAGGACGAGCAGCGATTGCCAGCTGTACGCGAGCCCGTGCGCCATGCTGATGAACGACCACGACACGGCGAAAATGGCGAAGCCGCGCTTGAGGCCGAGGACGTCCAGCACGTAGCCGCAGAGTGGCTGCAGCATGATCGCGAGCTGGAAGGCACTCACGATCCACGAGTATTCCTTCGCGGTGATCGCGAGGTCCTTCAGGATCGTTGGCGCAGCGTTCGCCAGCGTGCTGCGCGTAAGGTAGTTGACCACCGCGCCGAGCATCACGAGCCCGATCATCCACCAGCGGAGTCCCCGGATGTATCGCACGAGTTGTTAGCGCAGGGCTGGCGGGTTGTGGGCGAACGGTGAAGTATCCCTACGTTGCAGTGCTTGCGGTCCCTTTGTCAGCCCCCTTCACAGTCAGAAAGAGAGCAGATCACATGCGCACCATGCACAGCATCGCCGTCGGACTCGCGCTGTTCTCAACCACTGCGGCAGCGCAGAATCCCGCGCCGGCCGCACAGCCGATGAGCTTCTTCATCACCAGCGTCGGCAAGGGTGACGGCGCGAAGCTCGGTGGACTCGAAGGGGCCGACTTGTATTGCAAGGCACTCGCTGACGCGACCGGCGCGGCGATGCCCGCGGGCCGCACCTGGCGCGCCTATCTGAGCGCCACGGCGGCGGACGGCAAGCCGATCAACGCGCGTGACCGCATCGGCACAGGCCCGTGGCACAACGCGAAGGGGGCGATGATCGCCGCCACGGTCGCTGACCTCCACGGCGAGATCATTCGCGATCGCAACCAGATCAACAAGCTCAACGCCCTGTCCGAGAAAGGGCTGCCCATCAATGGCGCGGGCGACAGCCCCAACGTCCACGACATCCTCACGGGCTCTGACACGTTTGGTCGCGCGATAGCGGGGACGGCGGACTGGAACTGCAGCAACTGGACGAGCAACGTCGCCACCGGCAGCGCCTACGTCGGGCATCACGATCGCACCGGCGGCGGCAACTCCTCATGGAACTCGGCGCATCCGTCCCGCGGCTGCGGCCAGCCCAACCTCGTTGCCACCGGCGGGGCCGGTTTGCTGTACTGCTTCGCCGCAAACTGATCATTCACCGCAACAGCGCTGTTGCTTTCACGCAACACGGGTGGGCGAGCGCGGCCGTGTAAGTTGTTTGCTGGCCAATCACTTAGCCGAATGTTTGCTTGGGCCCGGTGCTTGCTTGAACGCAATCCGTAGGCGGTCTCATCGCCTATTCTCACCAAGGAGCAGCTGCATGACGAAGAAGCCTTTCGTGGCGCCCGTGTTGAAGAGCGAGACAACGCTGACCGAGATCGTCGCCAGCGTTTCGTTCTAACGGAAGCCAGCGGCAGTACACGCCGTCGCACGGCGAATCGCCAGCCCAGTCCGGGCTGGCGATTCTGTCATCTGCTACCCAGTTTGCTCCAGATGTCGCACGAAGTGGCGTTACGAACGTCCCATCCCGTGGTTCAGGCACTCGTCAGCACGTGGATCACCGACGCCCGGCTCGAAGTTCCTCGGCCCGTCACACTGGTCATTGACGTCGGTCCGCTGCCTGAGGCGACACACGACCCCGAGATCGTCTTTCGGCATGGCCGAATGGCCGTGCATCGCGGGCCAGGCGCCGGAACGCTGACGCTCGACTGGCCCGGATTCGGCGTCGCCGTGCTCGAGCTCGGTAGCACGACAGCGCACGTCACGATCACCGAAGCCGGACTCGAGCGTACGAACGAGCTGCTGCGCGCCTTTCTCCTGACCGTCGGCATCGTGCTGGTGCGTCGCGCCGGCCTGCATCACGTGCACGGCGCCACTCTGCAGGACCCGCAGAAGCGCGGCTGGCTGATCGCGGGGACTAGTGGGTCCGGAAAATCCACCACCACGGCGCTGATGGCCAGGAATGGCTGGAGCGTCGGGACGGACGACATCGCATTCATCACGGCGGGCGATGCCGAGCATACCACCGATGTCGTGGCGTGGCGCGAACAGCTCGCATTGCTCGAGGACGCGGTGGTCGCGACAGGACATTCAGGCGGAACGGCGTTGGCCGCGCGTGGCAAGAACGGCAAGACCGGCTGGTTCGTGGAAGATCTGGGCACCAAATGGGTCGCACGCATCACGCCGGAAGTGCTGCTCTTTCCCGCCGTGCGCGCCGATTCTCCTACCGTGCTCACGCCCATCCGTTCGCGTGACGCTCTTGGCCGGCTCATGCAGTTCTCCGCGTGGGTCGCGCTGGAAGCGGACCTGGCCGACGAGCATCTTCAACTCATGACGCAACTCGTAAAACAGTCCCGCGCATTCGACCTGTCGCTCGGACGCGATCTCTTCGAGCGCCCCGACATGCTGCTGGACGTGCTCGCATGACCGTGTACACCAGGCATCCCGACCTGCGCCTCACCGCCGTCGACAACGAGGGGGTCGTGCTGCACCTCGGCTCATTGCGCTACTTCTCGGTGAACGAGACCGGGCTCACGATTCTCAACGCGCTGGAGCAGCCGCGCACACTCGCCGAGCTGGTCGCGGCGGTGACGGAGGAGTACGACGTCACCGCCGATGTCGCCGATGCGACCACGCGCGAGTTCGTCGAGCTGTGCGTGGAAGCAAAGCTGCTCCGCACGGAGGATCGCTGAGCGCCGTCATCCCATTCGGCTGGCGCATCCGCGCGCTCATCGCGACGGCGGTCGTCCCACCGCTGCTCGAGTTCGTGTCGTTCGCGCGTATCGAGCGCATGCTTGCGGCGGCGGCGCGCCGCGCGAGCACGCGTGCACCTGATGACGTGGTGGCCGCGCGATGGGTGGACGCACAGCTCCGCCGGTTGCCCTATCCGTGGGCGCTCACCTGCCTGCGGCGTGCCGCCGTGCTCTACTACCTGCTGCGCGCTAACGGGCGGCCGGTGGAGTTGTGCATCGGCGTCCGTCGAGACGAGCATGGAAAGGTGCTGGCGCACGCGTGGCTGTTGAACGACGGCGCGATCTACCTCGAGCCGCCGGTGACGAAGCCGCAGATTCCGCAGTTTCAACTGATTGCGCAGTTCCCGCAGCGTGCGTGATGCACCCCGCCCGTCTGCTGATCGAGACACTCCAGGTTTGTCATCCTGAGCGCGCTTGTCATCCTGAGCCCTTCGACTCCGCTCAGGGTAAATTTCGCGAAGGATCTGCACTTCCGCAGTTGCTCGCCAACGCCTGGGCACTTGCGGACGCGAACGCCCTCATCCGCCTCGCCGAACTCGAAGGCGCCGCGCTGTGGCTTCATCGCAAACTGAAGACGCTCGGCATCGCGCTCCCCGATGACGCACAGGCTCGACTGGCCGCACTGGCCCGCAACGCCATCGCAAAGTCGCTGCGCGTCGACGCCGAAACCTCCGCGACATTCGAGATTCTCCGGGCGGCGGAGATTCCGTTCGTGCCGCTCAAGGGCGCGGCCCTTCGTCGCATCGCGGCGCGAGTGCCATATGTTGACGCGCGCGCGCGCGCGGACGTCGACGTCCTCGTGCGTGCGGCCGACGCGCAGCGCGCATGGGATGCGTTCGTCGCGCGCGGGTACGCTGCGAGAACCACGGAGCACGCTGATGGTCATCACCTGCCTGCTCTGTTCGGAGCGAGCGGCGTCCCCGTGGAACTGCACGTTACCACGGTGCCTGCCGTGACACCCGCGGACGCGTGGAACCGAGCGACGAGCGAGGGCGCCACTGCGCAGATGGATGGCGAGCCGTGGCCAATCCCCAGCGATACCGAGTTGTTCTGGCATTCCATATCACACACGATGGCGACGGTGGAGCTCGCCGCGCGAGACGGATTGCGGCTGCGCTACTGGCTCGACACGGCGGCGCTCATCGCTGCACGCGCGGACATCGACTGGTCGCGCGTTCGCGCACGCATCGACTCGGCCGAGACGTCGCGTCCCGCGCTTGCGCGAGCGTGGGTCTTGTCGGCTGCCGAGTTGGCCGGATGCGATTTGCCGGATGGAGCGCTCGGCGGCGCGACGGTGCGTGCGCTCAACGTGGAGCGCGTGCTCGCGTGGCGACTGCAGGTGCTGGCTCGGCATCAGGCCGATGAACGCTGGTATGCGAAGCTTGTCGACGAGGGCGCGCGCGGCGAGACGGGGTTGCCACATGGTCCGCACGTGCCGGGCGATTCCATTGGTCACCGGCTGCGTCACGGCGTGGCCGTTCGTGCGGCGCGCGCGCGTTGGCGCCTGCATGTGTTGACGTCGTGATCGCGCGCGCCCTGGCCCGACTGCTCGCGTTCCTGCACGTCGCGTACGTGGTTTTTGTGATGACGGGGAGCCTGTTCTCGCTGCGCTGGCCGTGGATGCTGTGGCTGCATCTCGCAGCCATCGTGTGGGCGTTCGCGACCATGACCACCGATCTCGGCTGCGTGCTCACGACGTGGGAGAAGAACCTGTGGCGACGCGGCGGCATCGAGCCGTATCCGGAGGGTTTTCTCCAGCACCACGTGTTTCGCACCGTCTTTCCAGCGGAGCATGAGCGACGGAATCACGTCCTTATGGGAGTGGGCGCGGTGCTGCTGAACGTGCTCGTGTATGGGTGGCTGTGGCTGGGGCGCGGGTAGGGCTGCTCGGCTGACCGGCACTCGACGTCACTTTATCGCGGGTGCATCGTAGGTGCTGCGGACGCCTCGGACCTGGAGAGTGGAGCATGAGGAGTGAATTGCAGCAGGCCGGTGTGGGGCAGCAGTCCGTTGCAGATGTGCGCCAGAACGCGCTCGTCGAGCAACAAGCCCAACTCATCAGGCATTTGGTGGATCTGGAGGCGACGCAGACGTCGTACACGAAGTCTCTTGCCGGGGCGACTCCCCAGGAGCGCAAGGAGATCGACTTCGGGCTACGCGACACGGAACGGCAGATCATCAGCACGCAAGCTGTCCTCGCCGAGACGAATTTGCAGATCGCCCAGGCGCAGGGCGAAGGGTTGGCACGCGTCGGCCAAGGCACCTCGGTACAGCCATCGCCGGAGGGGATGTTCGGTCTCAACCGCGGCGAATTCGGAGGGATCGCGGGCTTCATCCTGCTCTTCCCGATCGCGCTCGCGGCGGCGCGGATGTTATGGCGGCGCGGCTCGGCGGGATCAGCGCCGCGCGACAGCGAATCCGCGACTCGGCTCGCTCGGCTGGAGCAGGCAGTGGAGTCGGTGGCGATCGAAGTGGAGCGCATCGGCGAGTCGCAGCGGTTCAACACCAGGCTGCTCACCGAGCGTCCATCCGAGATGGGGTCGGTCAGCGTGGGTGAATCGGCGCGTCCGGTGGGTGACATCCGCCGCTGATTGTCGTCCCGAGCGCAGCGCGTCGTCATCCTGAGCGAAGTCGAAGGATCTGCACCTGCCGTTTTCGACGGCGAAAGTGCAGATCCTTCGCCCGTGGCTCAGGATGACAAGGGTTCAGCCGCAGCCCTCGACCAACTCGACCGCCGGCCGACGTCCCGCACGGTATTTCGTGACGCGCGTGCCGTCTGTCTCGAACACGATGCGGTACGCGCTGTCCGCCGGCGCCTCCGGCGTGACGGTGAGGTAGCGACCGTTGGTGTACTTGTGCGGCGTGCGCACCACTCTACCCGCATACAGCGTATCGATGCGCTGCTCCGAATCGCCGATGCGGGCGCCGGCGGCGGTCGCCACGGTCCCGCTGTCCACCTCCACGCGCGCGATGCGTCCGCCTTCTGTCATCACGCGCACGCCTGCCGGTCCGTTGGTCCACTTCGCATAGCCGCACGCGCTGGTGTCGCCGCCCACGGGCACCACGAGCGCTCCATTCAGCGCGGCCGACGCTTCGATGAGCGTCATGCCGGCTTGCAGCGGAGCCAGTCCGCGCTCGGTGACGGCTGTCGCGATCGGCGACGGTGGCGGCATAGCCGGAACAGGCGCGGCGGTGTCGACGGCGGTGGAATCGGGGGTCTTGTCGGCACCGCCGCAGCCAGCGGCGGCGCACACAAGTACGAGCAGGAAGAGTCGCATCGTGGTTGAGTTTGGGTGACGACACAAGATATCTGGCGTGCAGCGCACGGCAGCGCGTCGGGAGGTGTGAGCTGCACCTCGTCATAACTCTGCTGCCACGACCAGCCTCTCGTCCAACGGCGGGTGCGAGATGCCGCCCTAGATGTCGGAGCCACGGTTCGGAAGCTCGCCTCGCAGACAGAACTTGTGAGAAAGTCCGGAATCGGGTGACAATCTAGGGAGGCATGCCGCGCTGTCATTCGGCTCGAGGCCGCTAGCTTTCCGTGCTTGTAGACACCGTGCCGGACCTGCCCGTTGTTCGCAGTGTATGGATCGCGTCGCGCGTCGCCCCGATTTGACTCCTTCCTCAATTCGCAACCAATGAAAGCACTCGTCCTTGCCCTCTTGTTGACCTCTGGCGCCGCTTCGCTCTCCGCGCAGGCCGCGCCCGCCAAGCCGATGGATGCCTCCCATGCCATGAGCGGCTGGAAGGAGCTCGACGCGTTTCACATGCTGATGATGGAGACGTGGCATCCCGTGAAGAAGTCCGGCGACCTCGCGCCCATTCGCGCCAAGGCGGCCGCGATGTCCAATGCGGCCACGACGTGGGCGGCGGCCGCCGTTCCCAAGGCATGCGACACGAAGCCGATTCGTGATGCGGTCGCTGCCGTCGCGCGCGATTCACGGTCGTTGGCCGAGCTCGTCGCGAAGCAGGGCGCCGATGCCGATGTGAAGAAGTCGCTCTCGAGCCTGCACGACACGTTCGAGATCGTCGAGGGCGGTTGCAAGCCGGGCAAGGCGGCCGAGCACAAGATGGACGGGCACAAGCACTCGTAGCGCTTCGTTGCGGCGCTCAGGATGACAGCTGTTGTTGACGCCAGCCCGCAGCGCCGCGATGTTCCATAATATGGAATATCGTTCCACTTCTGTGGCCCCATGAACGGCCACCTCCTGCGCGGAACCCCGTTCCACGAGCGCACCGCGCCACTCGTGCAGGGCCAGACGTGGCGCCGCTGGGCGGGATACACCGTCGCCAGCTCCTACGAGCTGGCGCACGAGCGCGAGTACTACGCCATCCGCAACTCGGCCGCGCTGCTCGACGTCTCCCCGCTCTACAAGTACCACGTGACTGGACGCGACGCCGCTCGACTCCTCGACCGCGTGGTCACTCGCAACGTCGGCGCCGCGAAGGTCGGGCAGGTGCTCTACACCACCTGGTGCGACGGCGACGGCAAGGTCATCGACGACGGCACCGTCTCGCGACTCGACGACCAGCGCTTCCGCCTCACCGCCGCCGACCCCAGCTACCGTTGGCTCGGTGACAATGCGCGGCAGCTCGACGTTGCCATCGAGGACGTGTCAGAACGCATCGCGGCACTCGCACTGCAAGGGCCCACCGCGCGCGTCATCCTCGAGCACGCCACCGAAAGCGACCTCTCATCGCTCAAATTCTTCCGGCTCGTGCACACGACCATGCGCGGCACCCCCGTCACCATCACGCGCACTGGCTACACCGGCGACCTCGGCTACGAAATCTGGATGGACGCCGCCGACGCGATCCACGTCTGGGATGCGCTTATTCAGTCAGGCGAGCCGCACGGCATCGCGCCCGCCGGCATGCTCGCGCTGGACATGGCGCGCATCGAAGCCGGCCTGCTGCTCATCGAGGTGGACTACTTCTCCTCACGCCACGCGCTCATAGCGCAGCAGACCTCCTCGCCCTTCGAGCTCTCGCTCGACTGGACGGTGGCGCTCGACAAGCCGCAGTTCAACGGCCGCAAAGCCATTCGCGCGGAGCATGCGCGTGGTGCGGCGTGGAAGTTCGTGGGCATCGAGGTGGACTGGACGTCCTTCCAATCGTTGTACGCCGAGCTCGGGCTGGCGCCTCGGCTGCCGGCGCAGGCGGTGCGCGCGAGCGTCCCGCTCTATGCATCGGGCGGCGGAGCGCAGGTAGGCTACGCCACGAGCAGCTCGTGGTCGCCGCTGCTCAAGCGCTACCTCGCGCTCGCACACGTCGAGACGCGCCACGCGTCGCCCGGGACGCAGCTGGAGATCGAGATCACTGTGGAGCACCGCCGCAAGCGCGCGCGCGCCACCGTGCAGGCGCTGCCATTCTTCAATCCCGACCGGAAGCGCGCATGACGAACAATCGCTACGACGCGATCGTCATCGGCGGCGGGCACAACGGCCTCGTCAACGCCGCGTACCTCGCGCGCGCGGGCAAGAAGGTCGTCGTGCTGGAGCGGCGTCACCTCGTGGGCGGTGCCGCCGTGACCGAGGAGCTCTATCCCGGCTTCAAGTATTCCGTCTTCTCGTACGTTGTCTCGCTACTGCGGCCCGAGATCATTCGCGACCTGGAGCTCCCTCGGCACGGGCTGGAGATCCTGCCCCTCGAGAGCACGGTCACGCCGATGCTCGACGGCAACTACATCGCGTCGTGGGCCGATCACGACCTCACGCGGCGGGAGATCCTGCGCCACTCGTCGCGCGACGCGGAGGCCTACGACGAATACGGGCGCATGATGCACCACATGGCGATGGCGGTAAAGCCGATCCTCGCGATGGTGCCGCCTGACCCCACGTCGCTGGCGCCGAGTGACTTGCGTGGGATGCTCAACTTCGCGGGGATCTTCCGCTCGCTGCCGACGAAGCAGTTCCATCAGTTGTACAAGCTGATGACGATGAGCGCGGGCGACTATCTCGACGAGTGGTTCGAGACCGACGTCCTCAAGGCCACGAAGTCGGCGAGCGGCATCATTGGCACGTTCATGGGACCGCGCACACCGGGCTCCGCGTACGTGCTGCTGCATCACTACATGGGCGAGATCGACGGTGCGTTTCGCGCATGGGGCTTCGCCAAGGGCGGCACTGGTGCGATCAGCGAGTCGATCGCGAGCGCCGCGCGCGAGCACGGCGCGGAAATTCGCCTGAGCACCACGGTCGCGACGGTGCTCGTCCGTGGAGGGAAAGCCACTGGCGTCGCGCTGGACAACGGCGACGAACTGCACGCGCCCGTCGTCGTCACGTCGCTCGATCCAAAGCGCAGCTTTCTCCAGCTCGTCGACGCGAAGGAGCTGCCAGGTGACTTCGTGCAAGACGTCGAGCGCTACAAGATCCGCGGCTCATCCGGTAAGGTGAATCTCTCGCTGAGCGAGCTACCGAACCTCACGTGCATGCCGGGCGCCGGCCCACATCATCGCGGTGCCATCTCCATCAGCCCGTCGATGGAATACGTCGAAACGGCGTACGACGACGCGAAGTACGGCGACTTCTCGCGCGAGCCGTACATGGACATCGTCATTCCCTCGATGATCGACCCGCACATGGCACCACCGGGCCAGCACGTCATGTCGATCTTCGTGCAGTACGCACCGTCGAACATCACTGGCGGCTGGAACGCCGAGAAGCGCGAGGCGTTCGGCGATGCGGTGGTGAATGCGGTGACGCGCATCGCGCCGAACTTCAAGTCGTCCATCCTGCACCGGCAAGTGCTCACACCGGCGGACATCGAGTCGATCACGGGGCTCACCGACGGTAACATCTTCCAGGGCGAGCTCGCGCTGCACCAACTCTTCTTCCTGCGGCCCGCGCCAGGCTGGGCGAAGTTCCGCGCGCCGCTCAAGGGCTACTACCAGTGTGGATCGGCCACGCACCCAGGTGGCGGCATCATGGGTGCGGGCGGACGGCTCGCGGCGCTCGAGATCCTCAAGGACGGCCTGCGATGACATACGACGCGATCGTCGTGGGCGCGGGCGTGAACGGGCTCACCACCGCCGTGTATCTCGCGCGCGCGGGCAAGAAGGTGCTCGTCGCTGAACAGCGCGCCGTGGCGGGCGGCCTCTGCGCCACCGAGGAGTTCCATCCTGGATTCCGCGCCAGCATGTGCGTGGACGACACCGGCTGGATTCCACCAGCACTCGCGAAGGAGCTTGGCCTCGCCGCGCTCGGCTACTCGTCCGCGATGGCGGCGACATCGATCACCATCCCTATCGATGGAGCGGCGCCGCTGCTCATCACGCCCGACGTACGCGCCACCGCCGATGCGCTGCGCGTGCACTCGCCGCGCGACGCGGCGAAGTGGCCCGAGTTCTGCGCGTTCGTTCATCGGCTGTGCGGATTCATGGAGGCGCTGTACGGCACGCGCGCGCCCGCCGTGGAGAGCAATGCGCCGACGGACCTCATGGCGCTCGTCTCGCTGGGTCGGAAGCTGCGCGGGCTCGGCAAGCGCGGCATGATCGACCTCATTCGCACCATCCCGATGCCCATCGCCGACGTGCTCGACGAGTGGTTCGAGCACGACGCGCTCAAGGGCGCGCTCTCCACGCTCGGCGTGCTCAACGTGCAGCACGGCCCGCAATCGGGCGGCACCGCGCTGGTGTTCCTGCACAATCATGTGGGGCTTCCGCTCGGACACATTGGCGCGCGGCGTGTGTCGCGCGGCGGTGTTGGCGCGCTGCCCACCGCGCTGGCGGACGCGTTCACGCGCGCGGGCGGCGTGATGCGCACGAGCGCGTTCGTGTCGCACATCCTCGTGCGCGACGATCACGTCACCGGCATCGTGCTCGAATCCGGCGACGAGATCCTGGCGCCAGTAGTGGTGTCGAGCGCCGATCCACGCCGCACGTTCACCTCGATGCTCGACGCCGGCGACTTCGACCCCGAGTTCCTGCACATCGTGGACTGCGTTCGCATGCGCGGACCCCAGGCGCGCGTTCATCTCGCGCTCAGCGCTCTGCCGCGATTCACCTCAGGCACGACGCCATGGACTGAGACCGCGTACCGAGGCGCCATCACGATTGCGCCGACGATGTCGTATGTCGAACGGGCGTACGACGCGGCGAAGCATGGCCGGATCGCCGACGCGCCGTGGATGCGCGCCACGATCCCGACGCTGGACGATCCGGCGCTCGCGCCAGCCGGTCAGCATGTGATGTCAGTGCAGGTGCAGTGTGCTCCGTATGTATTGCGCGGCGGGTGGTCGGGCGAAAGGACAGCACTTGGCGACGCCGTGGTCACACTGCTCGAGGCCATCGCTCCGGGATTGCGCGAGACGATCGTGCATCGCGAGGTACTCACGTCACCGGACATCGAGGCGCGCTATGGCGCCACGGAAGGCAGCCTGTTGCACGGCGAACTGACGCTGGACCAGTTCCTCTTCGCGCGTCCGGTGGCGTCTGCCGCCCGCTACGCGACGGAGGTGGCAGGCTTGTGGCTGTGCGGCAGCGGCACGCATCCAGGCGCGGGCACTGCCGGCGCGTCGGGCCGGTTGGCGGCGCGAGAGATGCTCGCGCGCGGCGTGACATGAGCGACTTCAAGCGCACTGCCACGACGTTCGTGCCCGGCGCGAAGACGCTGCCCGGCGAGTTCTATTGCTCCCCGGATCTGCTCGCCGAGGAAAGCGAGACGCTGTTTCGCGAGCGGTGGTTGTGGGTGGGTCGTGCGTCGAAGGTCGCCAACGCGGGCGACTATTTCCTTTACGAGCCCAGCTTGGGGTCAGCGTCGGGGGTCAGAGTCGCTCAGGCCGCTGAGAGCATCATCGTCCTGCGCGACAAGGCGGGCACACTCCGCGCGTTCTACAACGTGTGTCGTCATCGCGGCACGCGCATGTGCAGCTCGGCCGAGGGAAGGTTCTCGGGCAGCATCCAGTGTCCGTATCATGCGTGGACGTACGCTACCGACGGACGTCTCATCGGCGCGCCGCACATGCAGGACGCCGAGGGCTTCGACAAGCGCGACTACCCGCTGCATCCCGCGCCGGTGCACGAGTGGGAGGGCTTCATCTTCGTGTCGCTGTCGCGCGATCCCGTGCCCTTCGAGACCGCGTTCGCGCCGGTGCTGAACCGGCTCGCGCGCTTCAATCTGGGCGAGCTCCTAACGGTGGGACGCCGCGAGTATGACGTGGGCGCGAACTGGAAGCTCGTGATGCAGAACTACAACGAGTGCCTGCATTGCCCCACGATCCATCCCGAGCTGTCGCGCGTGCTGCCATACCAGAGCGGCGCGAACGACCTCCACGAGGGGGAGCAGCTCGGCGGCTACATGGAGCTCACCGCCGGCAACGACAGCGCGACGATCGATGGTCGCGCGTGCGGCGTGCCGCTCGGCGAGCTATCGGCGGACGACATGCGCCGCGCGTACTACTACACGTTCTTCCCGAACATGATGTTGAGTGTGCACCCCGACTACGTGAACTACTACAGCGTGTGGCCGGTGGACGCGAAGCGCTCCATCGTCGTGACCGAGTGGCTCCAGCATCCGGACACGATCGCTTCGGGCACGTTCTCCCCGCAGGGCGCGATCGATTTCTGGGACACGGTCAACCGGCAGGACTGGCACGTGTGCGAGATCAGCCAGCTGGGCGTGTCGTCGCGGATGTACGAGCCGGGTCCGTTCTCGCCGCTCGAGTCGATTCCCGCCGCGTGGGACCGCGCGTACCTCGCGGCAATGGGGCGATGAAGCTTGTCATCCTGAGCCCGAACGTGGTCATCCTGAGCGCAGCGAGCGTTGTCATCCTGAGCGCAGCGAGCGTTGTCATCCCGAGCGCAGTGAGCGTTGTCATCCCGAGCGCAGCGAGCGTTGTCATCCTGAGCGCAGCGAGCGGTGTCATCCTGAGCGCAGCGAGCGGTGTCATCCTGAGCGCAGCGAGCGGTGTCATCCTGAGCGCAGTCGAAGGATCTGCACCTCCGCTGTTCAACTGCAGGTGCAGATCCTTCGCTACGCTCAGGATGACAAACGGGCGATCCGAATGACACCGGGGCGCTCAGGATGACAAAGCCGTACCCCGGCACCCAGGCCGTGCAACGCGCGTTCGCGGTGCTCAAGGCGTTCGACTCCGTGCATCCACAGTGGTCCGTGAGCGATCTCGCGCGA
>JANOIJ010000367.1:0-47113 GCA_031407575.1 Gemmatimonadaceae bacterium
GTAACCGCGTCCATTCAACTTCTCGTGGTGGCGATACGCGATGTGCGGAATGTTGCGCAGCTCGCGCGTCCACGGAATCTGCTCCAGGAACCGGTACGTGTGCGTCACGTGCGACTCGATCTCGCGACGCTCGGCGTCATCCAGGTTGCCCTTACGGATCATGAGGAACTGCAGCTCGTGGTCCTCGAGCAGCGGTCGTTCGCGTCCCTCGAAGTCGACGAACGTGCGGCTGCTGATGTCGTGCAGCGCGTCGAAGCTGCCCTCCGGCATGATGGTCGGTTCGTTCGCCCGCACGATCGAATCGAGGAAGCGCATCAGCTCCGTGCGCCGCGTCGCGCGGTCTTCCTCCATCCGCTGCACCTCGACGTCGTATCGCGCCGTGCCGTGCGCGACGACGAAATCCGCGCGCTCGCGCTCGAACTCGAGGTCCGCGCGCTGCACCAGGTAGCCGAACCGGTTGCGGATCGCCTCCAGGTCCGGCGGATAGAGCTTCTTCTGCTTCACGAGCACCTGCTCGCGGACGCCCACCTTGCCGAAGTCGTGCAGCAACCCCGCATAGCGCAGCTCGCGCAGTTGCTCGCGCGTGAACGTGACGTCGCGATACTCGCCCTCGCTCACGCGGTCGATCACCTCCGCGAGTCCCACGGTGAGCGTCGCCACACGCGCCGAGTGACCAGAGGTGGTCGGGTCGCGCGATTCGATCGCGGTCACCGCCGCCGTCACGAATCCCTCGAACAGTCGCTCGATGTCCTCGTACAATTTGCCGTTCTCGATGGCCACCGCGGCCTGCGATGCGAGCGCACTCGTCAGCTCCACGCATCGCTCGTCGAAGGTCAGCACCTCGCGATCCACCACGTCGGCAGAGCCCAGCCTGCTGTCCGTGTTCCGCTTGCGGTTGATGAGCTGCAGCACGCCGACGACTTCATCGCGGTGCGACTTCATCGGCAACACCAGCATCGACCTGGTGCGGTAACCCACCTTCTCGTCGAAGCTCCGGTTCTGCTTGTAGGAGCTGTCGTCCGGCAGCAGGTAGACGTCGCCGATCACCAGCGGTTCTCCCGTCGCGGCAGCGTAGCCCGCGAGGCTCGCGTGGTTGATCGGAACGGTGAACGTGGAGAAGGGCAGGTTGGGCAGCGAGAAGTTTTGCGCAATGGCGCAACGCAGCCGGTGCGGCGCGCCGTTGTCGTCCTTCTCCGTGAGGTAGAGCGAGCCCGCGTCGGCGTTGGTGAGGCGCCGCGCCTGCGTGAGGATCAGCTCGAGGAGGGTGTGAAGGTCCCGCTCCGTCGAGAGCGCCACGCCGATGGCGGTCAGCTCGGTGAGCTCGCGCGCGCGGTCGTGTGCCTCGCCGCGCGCACGACGCTCTGCCACGAGCGACCCCGCATGCCTGAAGGCTCCGCGAAGCGCGGCGATGACGGCGCCCGGCGGGGCGTCCGCTGGAACCCAACTGGTGAGTGAATCCACGGGAAAGCCCGATGGTGGCTCGGTCTCGCCGGCCTCACCGAGACCCACGATGGCCGCCAGGAGCGCCAACTCCTGCACGCGCGTGGGGTCGTCCCCCACGCTGACCAGCAGCGCACGGTCCAGCGCGATCACCGTGGGCCGTTCGACGTCCACGGCCCGCGCCGTGGGCAGGGCGGGGATGTGCCGCACCTCGATATCGTCGCCGCGGCGCCCAAGGGGTGCCGTGGAGATCGTGCGTCCAACCGCGGTGAGGAGGAGAGGCTTCATCGCTGCGCTCAAGTTACATCCCGACACGAAGAACCCGCCGGCGTCCATGCTCTGGACGCCGGCGGGCTCGCACCCGTCACCCCAAACAGGCTACCTGCTCGCGAGCTTGGCCAACTCGGACTTCGCCGGACCATACTCGGGAAACTCCTTGAGCACCGCGTTGAAGCGCTCCACGGCGCCGGACTTGTCGCCCTGATCCTTGAGGTCGAGCCCCTTGCCATACATCACCGCGACGCGCATCGGCAGCTTGGGCGCCGCCGCCGGCGCGACAGCCTGCTGCGCGCTCGGCGCCGACGCGTCACCGACGCGGCGAGTCATCGCGGGAAGCTTCATACCCGCATTCAGCTTGCTCGCCAGCGAGCCGATGCTTGCCATGATGTCGTCACCCTTGCCGTCGACGCGCTCCACGTGCTCGATCTCGCTCGTCTCGACCTTCACGGCACGCGCATCGACGCGGAAGTTGCCCTTCGGATCCGTCATGAACACGCCGAAGATCATGTGGTGCACGCCGAGCAGCTTGCCGATCTTCACGGCGCTCTCCTTGTCCACCACGCCGCCCGTCACGAGCTTCTGCTCGTCGACGAGCTTCTGCACCTGGTCGCGCTCGAGCACGCGGATGCCCTTGTTCGCCGACAGGTCGGTGATGAGGAAATCCGGAATGCCCTTGCTCAGGCCATCGTAGTCCTTCGCGTCCTTGCCGAACGAGCCGTTGTTGAAGAAGAGGACGGCCACCGTTGGGCGCGTGTCAGACTGCGCCTGCGCAGCAACCACTGGAGCAGCGAGGCCGACGACGGCGGCGGCCAGCGATACGTAACGTGCGATGCGGGTCATGGTCTCCTCCGAGACTTCGTACGGAATACAAATCGATCGATGCAGTGGCGCATCCGCGCCTTGCAGTCACTCGCGTCAAACGGTGAGGCACATCCCTTCGGCAGCGGCCACCACATCCAGCCGCGCTCCCTGCGATTCGACCATCGCGCGGCAGTTGACCACGCAGCGGTCCACTTCATCATCTGTTCGCTCGGGACGGTGATGGAAGAGCACCAGTCGCTCCACCCCCGCCTCCAGCGCCAACTGGACCGCGTCCTCGTGCGTGGAATGTCCCCACCCGACAAACGCCTCGTACTCCTGCGCCGTGAACATCGTATCGTGCACCAGCACCGTCGCACCGCGCGCAAATTGCACGAACCGCTCGCGCCAGCCTGGTTGATCCTCGTACTTCGCCCTCGGGCTCAGCTCGTTGTCCGATACATAGACGAGTCCACCCCTGTCCGCGTTTCCTTCCGTAAAACGGTACCCCAACGCCCCCCCGGGGTGCCGCACTCCCATTGCTGCAACTTCATAGCCGCGCCCAGCACGCTGCTCCTCGGCCAGCTCCTGGAAATCGATCCTGGCTTGCAGCTCCTCGAACGTGACCGGAAAGACCACGGGTGACATCTGGTCCCGCACCACCCGGTCGATGCTCGTCTGGAGCGACTTCGAGCCCCAGATCGTGAAATGATTCCCCTTCTTGAACAACGGCGCGAAGAACGGAATCCCCTGGATGTGGTCCCAGTGCGCATGCGTCAGGAAGATGTCGCCCTCCACCGGCTTGCCGTCCGCCCTGTCCAGCAGCGACCGGCCAAGCTCCCGAATCCCCGTCCCGGCATCGAGGATCACCAGCCACCCTTCCTCGGTGCGCACTTCTACGCAGGGCGTGTTGCCCCCGTATCGCACCGTCGACGGGCCCGGGCTCGGGATTGAGCCTCTCGTCCCCCAGAATCGAACTGTGAGAGCCATCAGCCCAGGGATCCGTCGTTCACGTGAGAGTATGCCATCATTAGAGCGCAGGACGCGAGGGAGCCGGTCACGAGGCTGATGTGATTCTCCTCACACGCGCACCTGAGCTCGCTTCTCGAGGCCTTCCTTGTTCGCTACAGCGATCCGGCGTCGGTCGACACGGATCAGGCCGCTCGACTGGAATTCCTTCATGGAACGCGAGACCGTCTCGCGGCTCGCGCCGATCATCTGCGCGATGGTCTGGTGCGTCAGCACCTTCTCGATCGTCGGGCTCCCACTCTCCATGGCCAGGTCGAGCAGCAGCCGAGCGATGCGGCCCGGAACGTCGAGCAGCACGAGCCCGCCGATCTTTTCGTCCGCACGGCGCAGCCGGCGTGACAGCTCACAGAGCAGCGCCCACGCCACGCTCGGATTTGCGTCCACCCGCCGCCGGAAGTCCTCTCGGCGCAGGATCAGGAGCCCGGCGTCTTCCATCGCGATTACATGCGCCGAGCGAGGCTGGTCGTCGATGAGCGCGAGCTCGCCGAAGTGCGCGCCAGGCTCCAGCACGCCGAGGATCACCTCTCGGCCATCCTCGCCGATAAGCACGACTTTGACGCGGCCGGTCCGGAGGACGTAGAGCGAATCGCCCGGATCGTCCTGGAAGAGGATGACGCTGCCCTTCGGGTACGATCGTTCGCGGACGAGCTCACCGAACTTGGCGAGTTCGTCGCGGTCGAGACCGCGAAAGAGTGGGACGCTGGCGAGGAAATCGGCGGTCTGAGCAATCACGCGGCGGGCCCGATGGGAAACCGGTGGACAGAATCCCGAGAACGTACCCGTCGCCATCGGGCCTGTCAAACGAACATGGCGGGCCACAGGACGCTGAAGTGTTTGTCAGTCAGCAACTTGCGCTTCGCGTCAGCGGCGTGAGTCGCTACCAAATCTCCGCGAGCTCTCTCACGGTGCGATTGGCACACTCCAGACAAACCTGTCCCACATGATGCGGAGCGCCTGTGCGCCGTCGGAGCCGCCGACCGCGATGGCAAACTTCTCCTGTGGAGTCTCCACGCTCGATACCGTCATCGGCACACGAACCACATCGCGCGTCGAATTGTAGGAGACCCCCCACTGGCCGTGCTCTCCGTTGATGATGAGCGTCACGCCCTGCTTGGTCGGCAGCGTCCACAACGTATAAGTGCCCGTGGGAACCTTGGTGCCGCCGATCGTCACGTCGCGCCCGAGCTCCATGATCGTCGCCGCATTGGCGCCGGTGCGCCACACCTTGTCGTACGGAACAACGATGCCGAGAATCTCGCGGCCGCGCGTGCGCGGACTGCCGAACGTGAGTCGAACGGCGGCCGGCCCGACCGAGGCACGCACCGTTTCGGTCGGCGACGCGACACCGAGCGCCTGGCCGGCTCGGTCTCGCGCCGCATACTCGGTGGCCGCGCGATCGATGTCGATGTATTCGGTGCGTCGGCTGGCCACCTGCTCCGTGGTCTCGCGTGCGTCCGCGCTCACGATGCGTCCTCGCTCGTCCACGCCCAGGTGTGTCCACCCCATGCCGAAATAGTCGACGTCGACCCGCGTCGCCGACTGCCTGATGAACTCCTTGAATTGCGCGCGGCCGGACGTGACGCCAATCGTCGGCACGCGCGTCTTCTCGCCGACGCGCAGCGGAAAATGCGAGAGCAGGAGCTCATACATGCCCAGCGACGCGTAAAGCCCGAACGATGAGCCAAAGCCGGTGGTGAAAACGGGTGCGAGGTCGCCCGCTGGAATCATCTGCTCGCGACGCTTCCCCGCCGAGTCGGTGGTGAGCTGCGCGGAATCACCGCGGAATACGAGCGAGACCTTGCGCGCGGCGACGCCGGGAACGTCGGAGGGTGTGAACTCCAACATCGAGCGCGAGACGGCGCCGCTACCCGTGAGGTCGATGGCGTAGCGCATCCGTACCGTCCCCGGAATGCGCACGACGATGTCGCCCTCGAGCCGCGAGGCGGTTCGCGTGAAGCTCTCGAGCGCCACCGTATCGCGCCCGAGCGTCGTGACGAAGCCCACTCGTTCGTCTGGTTGACTCTGAGCCGTTGCGAGCTGCGCGCATCCGAGCGCGAACAGCGTGATCAGGGTCGCATTCACTTGCCACACTCATGAGAGAGGAGGAACGGAATGTCTGTGGACGACACGGACATGGCCACGACAAGGTGACGACTCGGAGTGCGATGGGGCGAAGCGCAGCGTGGCGTGACGAGATAGATCCGCTCATCTCGCCCCGGGTCAGGATCTGCCTACGTCATCGCTGCGCGCTTCATCACATTCGCGTGACTTGGCCATCGTGGTGGGCGGTCTGTGCCCTTCATCAATCGCACAGACTCCCCCCACTCGAAGTGCTGGAGGCCGGAATGCGCCGACGTGTTCTCCCCTGGGTTGTAGCAGTATTCGTCACCGCACTCGCACCGTGGCGTGCAGTCGCACAAGGTGGCGCGACGCTCAGCGGTCGCGTGACCAACGAGGCAGGCGTTCCCCTGTCGGGCGCGTCGGTGTTCATCGAAGGGATGAACATTGGCACCACCGCCAACGATGCCGGTCGATACAGCGTGACCGTGGCCCCGGCACGCGCACAGGGGCAGCGCGTCACCCTCACCGCACGCGCGCTTGGGCACCGGTCTGCCCAGGTGGCGATCACGCTCGCCGGCACAGTCGCGCGCGACTTCGCGCTTCCCGCCAATCCGCTGCGCCTCGGCGAGATCGTGGTGACGGGCGCCGGCACCGCGTCAACGGTGGAGAAGCTCGGCAATACCGTGAACACCGTGAGCGGCGCGGAGATCGCGCGCGCCAACGAGTCGAACGTGGTGAACGCGCTTGCGGCCAAGGCGCCAAACGTCCTCGTGACGTCCGCGTCGGGAGATCCTGGCGCGTCGGCGTCGATTCGCATTCGCGGATCGAAGACGATCACCGGCACAGGGCAACCGTTGTTCGTCGTCGACGGCACACCAGTGGACAACTCGACGAACGCCACGGGTAGCATGCTCGCCAGCACCGCGTCGCCCAACCGCGCGTCCGACATCAATCCGGACGACATCGAGTCGGTGACCATCCTCAAAGGCGCCGCGTCGGCCGCGATCTATGGTGCGCGAGCAGGACAGGGCGTCGTGTTGATCACGACGAAGCAAGGCAAGAGCGGACAGACGAAGTATCAGGCGCGGTCGGGCTTGACGGTCGATGATGTGGTCACCTCATATCCACTGCAGACGAAATACGGACAGGGCTTCAACGGCGCGTCCACGATCTGCACCACGCCGAACTGCAGCGTCGGCACGGGGAACGCCGTCAGCTTCGGCCCGACGATCAGCGGCCCGAGCTACGACCATTTCAGCGAGATGTTCGAGAAGGGCAGCCAGCTCGATAACTCGCTCGCGGTCTCCGGTGGAAACGACCGCACGCAATTCTACCTGTCGGGCTCGTCGTTCAACAATCACGGCGTCATCGTCGGGAAGTCCGACGAGTACAACCGATACACAGCGCGCCTCAACGCGTCGCACCAGCTGTTCGACCAACTGCGCGTCGCCGGCACGATGTCGTACGTGGACACGCGCGGCTCATTCGTGCAGAAAGGGTCCAACACGTCTGGGCTGCTGCTTGGCGGCCTGCGCACGCCCGCTGACTTCAACAATCGCTACTACGTCGACAGCCTGACGGGCTTGCAGCGCTCCTTCCGCTTCCCCAATCCGGGCATCACGTCGCAGACCACCTCGCGCGGCTACGACAATCCCTTCTTCATCATCAACCGCCAACAGAATTCCGGCAGCAGCAACCGCGCCTTCGGCAACGCGCAACTCGACTACAACCCGCTCGGCTGGCTCAACGTGAAGTACACGCTTGGCGTGGACAACAACGGTGAGACCCGGGTACAGGCCATTCCCAAGACGAGTTCCTCCTTCCCCACCGGGCAGGTGATCTCGGCTGAGTTCAACAACACGCAGATCGATCACAATCTCCTGGCGACGGCAACCTACACCGCAGCCAGCTGGTTGGGCGGAACGCTCGTGCTGGGCCAGAACATCAACGAACGGCGCTTCTTTCAGTTGTTCGTGCAGGGCAACACACTGCTCGCCGATGAGCCGTTCAAGCTGACGAACACGCTCGAGCGCACCGTACCGTTCGACGCGGAGAGTCGCCTGCACACGGAAGGCTACTTCGGCCAGGCGACGTTCGACCTGTTCGACCAGTTGTACATCACGGCTGGGCTGCGGAGCGACGGATCGTCCACGTTCAGCGACAACAGTCGCCGCAACTGGTTCCCCAAGGCGAGCGTCGCATGGACGTTCACCGAGCATCTCGGGTCAGTCGGGCTCGACAGGTTCCTTTCGTTCGGCAAGCTCCGTTCGGCATACGGTGAAGTTGGCCAGGAGCCTGGGCCGTATCAGCTGCTGTCGGTCCTCGTGGGTGGCGGCGGATTCGGCGATGGCGGATTCGGCCCGAACGTCAATGCGACGCAGAACAACATCGGGGCGATCAGCTCGTCCACGGTGAAGGGACAGCCGGAGATCAAGCCGGAGCGCACGACCGAGTTCGAAGCGGGCCTCGATCTCGGACTCTTCAAGGATCGCGCGGACTTCAGTGCGACGTACTACAAAGCCATCTCGCGGGACGTGATTTTCTCCACGCCGCTTCCGCCGTCCACCGGCTTCGGCTCACAAGTGCGCAATGCGGGTCGCATTCGGAACACGGGATTGGAGTTCACTCTCAACTCGCGCGTCATCCAACGCCCCACGTACGAGTGGGAGCTCGGGCTGCAGTGGGCACGTAACGACAACCTCGTCGAAGACCTGGTGGGCACGGAGTTCGTCGTTCAGGGCGGCTCGTTCGTCGGCTCCTTTGGTGCGGCGACGAAAGGTGCGCGGGTGGGTGGACTTCGCGGCAACGACTTCGTGCGCTGCGGGCGGTCGAACATCGCACCCACCGCTGGCGTGACGGTTGCGCAAGTGACCGCCGCCTGCGCGGGCGCGGTCGATGGTGCGCTCTACCTTGGCGCCGATGGCTTTCCGATGCTCGACGCGACGGAGCGCGTGATCAGCGACGCGCAGCCGGATTGGACCGGCGGAATCTCCAACACGCTGCGCTACCGGAAGCTCCGTATCAGCTCGCTCGTGGACATCAAGCGCGGCGGGCAGGTATGGAACGGAACGAAGGGCGCGCTCTACTTCTTCGGCACGCACATGGACACGCAGGGAGCGCGTGAGGGTCAGCACACGTTCGGTACCGATTGGATGCCCGGTCCAGTCGCCGGCCCGGGTGCCGGCAAGGCGGTCCACCTCGTGTGTCCCGCGGGGAACACCGGCTGCACCACGCCGGCTGGCGCCAACTGGTTTGCCGGAGACGGTGGCGGCTTCGGTGCCGTGAGCGCGCAGTTCATCGAAGACGGCAGCTACGTCAAGCTGCGCGAGATCTCGCTCGGTTTCACGCTGGACCAGCCGTGGGTGCGACGTGCCGTGAACGTCTCGAGCTTCGACATCAAGCTCGCTGCGCGCAACGTCCGGACGTGGACGAACTATACCGGCTTCGATCCTGAGACGAACCTCGGCGGCGCCGAGGCAGGGATTACCGGCGTCGACTTCTTCAACAATCCGCAGACGAAGTCGTTTCTCCTCTCCGTCACCGTCAACCGCTAATCACCGGGAATTCGACTGATGAAATACATACTGACGCGCACGGCAGCCTCCATGGCGCTCGTGCTCGGGGCGGTGGGATGCACGGACTACCTCACCGGTCCGGCGCTCACCGTGAGCCCGAACAGCCCGGTCTCTGCCACCAAGGAACAGTTCTTTGCCGCGGTTGCGGCCAGCCAGCAGTCGCAGGAGGAAGGACAGCTCGCGCGATGGGCAGGCATGTTCACCCAGCAACTGTCCGGGGTGGGGCGCCAACAGAAATCGTTTCAGACGTACAGCATCACCGAGGGCGACATCACGACCTACTTCAGCCGCACGTTCACAGCCGGCGGCCTCGTCGATGTGCGCCGGGCGCAGCAAGGCGCACGCGCCCAGGGTGACGATAGCTTCCTCGGCATCGCGATGGTGTACGAGGCGCTCATCATGGGGCGCGCCTCGTCGATCTGGGGTGACATCCCATACTCGGAGGCGGCGGGTGACGTGGCCGCACCGAAGCTCGATCCGCAGGAGCGGGTCTACGCTGCCGTGATCGCCAAGCTGGACACCGCCGTCACACTGATTCCAAGAACGGGGGGCACGCACTTCGGACCGGGCGGCGTCGATCTCGTCTATGGCGGAAACCGCGCGCGGTGGGTTGCCGCGGCGCACACCCTGCGAGCGCGCTACTTCATGCACTGGGCCGAGGCGCAGGCTGCTGGCGGCGCTTCAGCAACTGCGGCGCAGGTTGCCTGCACAGGGAACTGCCTCTCCAAGGCGCGTGACGCTGCGCGACTCGGCATTCAGGCCGCCGCAGACGACTTCCGCACGTACCACAGCGCATCGAGTACCGAGTGGAACTACTGGTACCAGTTCATCGTCATCAGCCGCTCAGGCGACCTGGCCGCTGGACAGACGCTCATCGATTCGCTGAAGGCGCGTCGCACGACAACGGGCGATGCGCGGATACGCGCCTACTACGACTCGGTCGTGGTCGGCTCCAGCCTCGATTTCCGCGGCGGCGATCGGAACGGCGCCGCGCCATCCGGGGCGGTGTCCACACTCAGCGCCACTCGGCTCGCGCAGAGCTATCGACAGCCCATCATCTCCGCCGCGGAGAACTTCGGGCTGCTGGCCGAGGCAGAAGCGCGGTTGGGCAACGACGCCGCGGCGCTTGTGGCGCTGAACCAGGCCAAGGCCGCGTCTGCCGCGCAGAACGGTGTCGCGGTGCCGCCCGCGCCGGCCACGCTCTCCGGGCCAGCACTGCTGCTGGAGATCAAGGCTGAAGAATGGATCGCGAAGTTCGGGACCATCGAAGTCTGGAACGACCACAAGCGCAACTGCTACCCGAAGCTCGTTCCCGCCGGCACGGCCGCTGATATTCCCGGCAGGCTGCTGTACGGCTCAGCCGAGCGTGCCACGAATCCCAACGTGCCGGCTGTTGCTGCCCAGCCGAATCGGAACAGGAACGACGCGAAAGCCTGCAGCGACGCGACGCATCCTCTCTGACACGTGATGCGACGCCTGCTCCTCGCCGCGCTCGCCGCGTTCAGCCTCGGCTGCTACGTCGGCGCGCCGCTGGCTGCACCGAGACCCGCGGTGGGCACCCGTGTGCAGCTTACCCTGACAGACGCCGGCACGGTGGCAATGGCTTCCCAGCTCGGACCCGCGCGGGTGGAGCTCATGGGCGACGTTGCCGCCGTCACGGATTCGAGTCTCGTGCTTGCGCTGCGAACCGTGACCAGTCGCCGGGGCGTCGATGAAATCTGGACGGGGGAGCAGGTGACCGTCCCGCAGGCGGCCATCGCGACGATGAGTCAGCGGAACGTCTCCGTGAAACGCAGCGTCCTGCTGGCGATCATGGGCGTGGCCACGGCAATGGCCATCGGACTCGCGATCGCCAGCGGGGGAACCGGCAGCGACGGTGGCCGAGACCCGGGCTCTGTGCAGTAGCCCGGGCCGTCCCTGCTGGTATCGCCCTGCACCGTCAAAAGGCACGTCATCACAATGTCGTGGACTCGCCCTCTCCACGACCTCACCATTCGCGCTCCGAGAGCTGACGCATGTCGGGTGAGGCGACGTCCACACCGTAACCACGAGGGAGCGCCATGTCGGCGACCGCTGTTTCGTACGCCACGACGGACCGAGACTGGGTATCCCGCCTCGTGCGGGCCGGCCTGATCACTGGCGTGGCTGATGGGCTCTGGGCCATGGCGCTGGCGCTGTGGAACAACCGCCCGGCCATGCGTGTCTGGCAAACGGTGGCCAGTGTGCCGTTTGGCAAGGCGATGTTTGATGGAGGCGTGCTGACGCAGGTGCTCGGGCTGGTCATGCACTTCGGCGTCGCCTTCGCGTGGTCCGGCCTGTTCCTCCTGTTCGTGCTGCGCTCGCCGTGGCTGCGTGGCATCCTGGATTCCCAGTATGGCGTCCTCAAGGTCGCCGTGATCTACGGGCCGATGGTATGGGTGATGATGTCGGTCGTCATCATTCCATTGATCCTGCAGCGACCCGTCACCATCACCAGCGCGTGGTGGATTCAGTTGCCTGGCCACTTTCTCTTCGTCGGAATACCAATAGCTGCATTCACCGGCAGCGGATCACGCTGACGAACGCGGCTGGGCTGGCGCGCATTGCTCACTGCTCCATCGACTGCTAGTGTCACGAAGGCCTCACCGCAGGGCGGGGCGTCTCCAATCCGGCCCCGATGTCCTCGCTGAAACGTGCGGCCAACGAATCCAGTCCATCGGTCGCTCCGGGGGAGTCCACCCGCGAGGCGACGGCTGTGCAACTCGGGCCTCGCGCATATCTCTACATCGTGGCGGCGTGGTCGGTCGTCGGACTGTTCAACACTCAACAGTTGTACGCGGCGCTGGCGCTGTCGGGTCGTCCGCTCGGGTGGGTGCAGCTGTTCGTGCTGATCGCGCCCGGCATGGCGCTCTGGGCGGTGCTCACGCCGCCGATCATGCACCTTGCCGCGCGATTCCCCCTGGCGTGGAAGACCGTTCCGCTGCATTTCTGCGCGGCGTTGATCGCGGGCGTCCTCGACGCATCGCTGTACCACCTCATCGATCCGTGGGTAAACCCGAACGGCACGCGCCCGTGGGTCGCGGGATTCTTTCGCTACCTCCAGATCAACACGATCAGCTATTTCGGCGTCGCCGTGTTCACGCTCGTACTCCAGTACGCGACGCTGCTGCGCGAGCGCATGGTGGCCGCAGCGGAGCTCAAGGCACAGCTCACCACGGCGCACCTGCGCGCGCTGCAAGGGCAGCTGCGTCCCCACTTCCTCTTCAACACGCTCAACACGATTGCGGAGCTCGTGCATCGCGATCCCGATGCAGCCGATCACATGATCACGCGACTCGGCGGCCTCTTGCGCCGTTCCTTCGACGCCGGCGGTGAGCAGGAAGTCTCATTGGCCAGTGAGCTGGAGTTCCTGCGGGACTATTCGGAGATCGTCTGCGCGCGTTTTCAGGGGCGCATCGCCATCACGACGACCATCGATCCCGAGGCGTTGCGCGCACGCGTACCGAGCCTGCTGCTGCAACCGCTCGTCGAGAATGCTGTGCGCCACGGTCTCGAGCCACGGGCAGAAGGAGGCACGGTGGAGATCGTCGCGCGACGACGGCTGGACCTGCTGGAGGTCGAAGTGCGCGACGACGGCTGCGGCTTGCCGCGCGAGGACGCGACCGGCCAATCAGTGTGGCGCGAGGGCGTCGGACTGCGCAATACCGGAGACCGGCTCCGGCATCGGTACGGAACAGACCATCGCTTTTCGGTGCGTCCGCGTGTTACCGGCGGAACGATCGTCGCCATCCAGATCCCGTTTGTCGTCGCCGGCCCAGTACGCGATGACCAGCCCGCCGAGCCGCTGCGCCATTCGCTGGAGATCGCGCGGTGACGGTCGCAGGCACTCCCTTTCGCGTGGTGATCGTGGATGACGAACCGCTCGCGCGTCAGCGCGTGCGCCGCCTCATCGCGCGCGAGGCCGGCGTGGAAGTGGTTGCGGAATGCGCGACCGGACGTGAAGCGGTGGCTGCTGTGGTGCAGCACGCTCCTGACCTGCTCGTGCTGGACGTGCAGATGCCGGAACTCGACGGATTTGGCGTGCTCGCTGCGCTAGCGCCCGGACAGCTTCCGCTGGTCATCTTTGTCACCGCCTTTGACGAGCACGCCTTGCGCGCCTTCGACGTGCACGCGCTGGACTACGTGCTGAAGCCCATCGACCCCGAGCGGCTTCGCGTCGCCGTGATGCGAGCGCGCGCCGCGCATGGCCGTGTGGCGGCGGCGGAGGAGCACGCGCGCATGCGCGGCCTGCTCGCAACGCTGGCGCTCGAGGTCCCGTCGCGTGCCGCCGCGATGCCGGCTCCCTCGCGTCAAGCGGCCTCGGAGTCGCCGCCCGCAACGCGCTTTCTCGTGAAGACGAACGGCAAGATGTTCTTCGTCAACACGTCCGACATCGACTGGATCGAGGCCGATGGCAACTACGTGCGCCTGCATGTCGGTGCGGCGTCGCACATGATTCGCGAGACCATCGGAGCCGTCGAGGCATCGTTGCCCGCATCGCAGTTCGCGCGCATCCATCGGTCGGCCATCGTCAACCTCAATCGCATCACCGAGATGCGGCAATGGTCGTCGGGGGACTACATCGTGATCCTCAGCACCGGCGCGCGGCTCAAGCTGAGCCGCACCTACCGGGATCGCATCGAGGCCGTGGCGCGCTGACTCGCGCGAAAAAGTTGGAGCGGCCACTGAAGGCGTTGCACGGGAGAGCGGCCGCAAAAGGCGGCTCTACGGACTTGGTGTGGGTCCCAAATGGAGCAATCCTTCAAATCCCCGACATCCGCCCCATCCGCGGCCTCACCGGACAACGCTGTTCCGCCGTCACTCGAACCAGAATCCCCCAGCTTGTATTGATCCCCTGACCGGGGTACATTTACAAGCTGTTTCCGAATATGCACTTATCGCCAGGCAGGGCTCCCATGAAAACCGATATCCATCCCGCGTACGCAACGGCAACCGTCAAATGCGCGTGCGGCAACACCTTCGAGACGCGCTCGACCATCGCCGAGATCCATACCGACGTCTGTGCTGACTGCCACCCGTTCTACACCGGCAAGCAGCGCCTGCTCGATACCGCTGGCCGCGTCGAGCGCTTCCGTCAGAAGTACCAGACGAAGGACGCCAAGGCCGCACCCGCAGTAGAGACGAAGGAGAGCTAAGCCCCTGAGCCTCCGCGACTTGCTCGGCGACGCAATCGCCCGGGCGGCGGAGGTCGAGCGGCTGCTTTCCAATCCGGGCACGTTCGGCGACGCCCCAAAGGCCGCCGAGCTCGGCCGAGAGCACCGCCGCCTCCAGCCCGTTGTCGAGTTGGCGGCCCGGCTCGAAAAGTCCGAGAACGAGCTCGCTGAAGCCCGCGAGCTCGTTGCCGTTGACGACGCCGAGATGGCGGCCGAAGCGTCTCATGAGGTGCAGCGTCTCCTGATGACGATTGGGGAGCTCGAGGCGCAGCTCAAGCCTGCCCTCCTGCCGCACGATCCCATGGATGATCGCAACGCGATCATCGAGATTCGCGCCGGAACCGGCGGCGACGAAGCGGCATTGTTCGCCGCGGACCTGTTCCGCATGTACACCCGCTTCATCGAGCGCCACAACTGGCGTCGCGAGACCATTTCGCACTCCGAGGGCACCCTGGGCGGCGTGAAGGAAGCGGTGTTCAAGGTCTCTGGCGACGGCGCGTTCGGCGCGATGCGCCTCGAGAGCGGAACCCACCGCGTGCAGCGCGTACCCGCCACCGAGACGCAGGGTCGCATTCACACCTCCGCAGCCACCGTCGCCGTGTTACCGGAGGCCGAGGAAGTGGACGTCAGGATCGAGGACAAGGACCTCCGCATCGACGTATTCCGCGCCAGCGGGCCCGGCGGGCAGAGCGTGAACACCACGGACAGCGCCGTCCGCATCACGCATCTCCCCACCGGATTGGTGGTGTCGCAGCAAGACCAGAAGTCCCAGCTTCAGAACAAGCTCAAGGGCATGGAAGTCCTTCGCGCACGGCTGCTCGCACTGCGCGTGAAGGAGGCGGACGACGCGCGCTCGAAGATGCGCAAGGCGCAGGTCGGCTCGGGCGACCGCTCGGACAAGATCCGCACGTACAACTACCCGCAGAGCCGCGTCACCGACCACCGCATCGGCTTCACCACGCACGACCTCTCCGGCTTCATGGACGGCCATATCGAACCGATCATCGATGCCCTGAAGTTTGCCGACGTCGAGGACCAGCTGGGTGAGTGAGCACGGTGCGATGATGCACGCCGCAGAGAGTGTTCGCTCGGTTGGCGACCTCGTGGCACGCATGGCCCTCACGCTACAGCCATCGCTCGGCGACGCCGCACTCGGCGATGCGCGCGAGTTGTTCGCGCTGTTGCACGCCCAGCCGCGCCATTGGGCCGTGCTGCACGGCGACCAGCCCATCAGTTCCGAGGACGTCGTGCGCGCCATGCAGGCAGCCTCACGCCGCGCCGCCGGAGCGCCGATGGAGTATGCCGCCGGCCGCGCCGCGTTCCGCCATTTGCTGCTCCACGTGGACGAGCGCGTCCTCATCCCGCGCCCGGAGACCGAGCTCCTCGTGGGCATCGTGCTCGAGCTGGCGCGCATGTCGCCAGGCGGCATTGCCGTCGACGTCGGTGCGGGCTCAGGGGCCATCACGCTCTCGCTCGCCGGCGAAGGCGCATTCGAGCATGTCATCGGAACGGACATCTCGCTCGACGCGCTCGCGGTGGCTCGCGATAACGCCCTGCGGTGCGGACCAATCGGCGGCGCGCGCATCGACTTCAGGCATGGCTCACTGCTTGGACCTGTACGGGAGCGGGGGCTGCGCGTGGTGGTGTCCAATCCGCCCTACATTGCCTTTGAGGAGGCGGCAGCGTTGCCCGCTGCGGTCCGAAACTGGGAGCCGACGGTGGCGTTGTTCTCCGGCGCGAACGGCATGGACGCCACAGCGAGGCTCGTGCGCGAAGCCGCCGCGGCGCTCATGCCGCGCGGCGTGCTCGCGCTGGAGGTGGACACCCGTCGCGCGTCCACGGCGGCTGAGCTCGTCGCGACGCATGGTGCGTTCGAAGAAGTGCGGGTGATGCTCGACTTGACCGGCCGCGAGCGGTTCGTGGTCGCACGACGACTGGAGGAGCGGGGATGATCGAAGAAAAGGCGAGGGAGCTGGGACGTCTCATTGGACAGAGCTCCGAGTACAAGGCGGTGAAGCGCGCGAACGATGCGCTGGGCGAGGACCGCGATGCCGTCGCGCTCCTCAAGAAGATGGAGCAGCTGCGCCTGAACGCGCAGCAGATGATCCAACGCGGCGAGCGTCCCACCGAGGACATGGAGCGCGAGCTCGACACGCTCCTCGGGCAGGTGCAGGGGCAGCCGGTCTACCAGCGCCTCGTGTCCGCGCAGGAGAACTTCGACAAGACGATGGCAAAGGTGAACGACTGGATCGTCGAAGGCATCGAGAAGGGCGCTACGAGCTCGATCATCACGCTGGGGTAGGGTGATGGGCGTCGCGGGAAGGCTGATCGTCTTCGAGGGCGGTGAGGGATCGGGGAAATCCACGCAATTGGCGCATCTCGCGGCCCGGCTGCGCAGCGCGGGTGGGCAGCCGCTCTGTCTCCGCGAACCCGGCGGCACGCCGCTCGGCACGGACGTGCGTCGCATCCTCCTGGATCGTGCGTCGGTGATAACTCCGCGGGCGGAGGCGCTCCTGTTCATGGCGTCGCGCGCGCAATTGGTGGAGCACGAGATCCAACCGGCGCTCGCCCGCGGCGACGTGGTGCTCCTCGACCGGTTCTTCCTCTCGACGTACGCCTATCAGGTCGGCGGGCACGCGCTGTCGGAGCCGGATGTGCGCAATGCAAACCACTTCGCGACCGCCGGCCTCGTGCCCGATCTCACGCTGATGCTGTCGTTTCCCGCGACGGACGGGCTGGCCCGCGCCGCCGCGCGCGCGTCCGCGCACGACCGCATGGAAGCCATGGGCGACGCGTTTCATCATCGCGTTTCCGCGGCCTTCAGCTCGTTCGCCGAGCCCGCATGGCAGGCCGAGCATCCGGAGTGCGGTCCGATCGTTTCAATCGACGCGACGGGCAGCGAGGCGCAGGTTGCCGCACGAGTGCATGCAGCGGTCCATTCGGCGTGGCCCGATATTTTCCCATGAGTGATTCGTGTTCCACTCCGGTGAACGATGAAGCATAGAGGGGTCCTGGCAGCGGCCGTGCTCACGTCGGCACTCGTGTCCGGTGGCTGGCTCATGGAGCGTGGCTCACGAGGTCCCGTGCGGGACCTCGCGTCGCGCGAGCACCTGTTCGACGAAGTGCTCCAGCACATCCGGCGCGACTACGTGGACACGCTGCCGGACTCCACGCTCTATCGACACGCAATCGACGGCGCGCTGCGCGAGCTGCACGACCCGCACACGGTGTTTCTCACGCCGCGGCGGCTGTCTCGGCTCGACGAGAGCACGAGTGGCAAGTACGCCGGCGTCGGCATCCAGATGGACGTGCGCGACAGCGGCATCACGGTGATCGGCACGCTGCCCGGCACGCCGGCGGAGCAGGCTGGCATCGCGACGGGTGATCGCATCGTGACCATTGATGGCAAGACGACGCAGGGCACGACGACCGAGGAGGCCGTGAAGCTCCTGCGCGGCGCAGCGGGCACACCGGTGCGGATACTCGTGGAGCGTCCCGGCATCGCGGAGCGCATGCCGTTCACGCTCGTCCGCCGAGTCATCGAAGTGAATCCGGTGCAGCATGCGGTCGTCCTGCAGGACGGCATCGGCTACGTCTCCCTCACGGTATTCAGCGCCGAGGCTACACCCGACCTCGTGAGGGCCATCGACTCGCTGCGGAGTGCCGGCGCGCGATCCCTTGTGCTCGATCTACGCGGCGATCCCGGCGGCCTGCTCGACCAGGGTATCGATGTGGCCGACCTGTTTCTCGACGTGGGACAGGCGATCGTGAGCACGCGCGGGAGGAGTGCGGAGGAGACGCGCGCGTTCGCCGACCGGTCCGCGCAGCGCTGGGCGGACATGCCACTCATCGTCCTCACGGACAGTGCGTCGGCATCCGCGAGCGAGATTGTGGCCGGTGCGCTCCAGGATCACGACCGCGCTGTCATCGTGGGCACGGCGACCTACGGCAAGGGAAGTGCGCAGCGCGTATTTCGCCTCGACGAAGGCGCCATCAAGGTGACCACCGCGCTCTGGTTCACGCCGAGTGGTCGCAGCATCAACCGCTCGCGCGCGGCAGCGTCCGATGACGACGACGAGACGCCGCGAGCCGACTCCGCGACGCGGCGTCCGACGTTCCGCACCGATGCAGGACGTGTGGTGCTTGGCGGCGGCGGTATCGTGCCCGACGTCGAGGTGGCCACGCGCGTCGCGTCCAGCGTGGAGCGCTCACTCCAGCAGGCACTCGGCGGCAGGCTGCCGAAGTTCCGCGACGCGACGGTCGAGTATGCACTGTCGATGAAGGTGAAGGGCGCGGTCACGAATCCAGACTTCCAGGTGACCGCCGCCATGCGCGACGAGCTCTATCGCCGGCTGCAATTGCGCGGAGTGACACTCAGCCGGGCGACATACGATTCTGCAGCGCCCGTGGTGTCGCGCGTGCTCGCAACGCAGCTGGCGCGCTACGTGTTCGGGCCGCGTGTCGAGTTCGTGCGCACGCTGCGCGAAGATCCCACGATGAGTCGGGCCATGGACCTGCTGCGCGGCGTGCACACCACGAGGGAGCTGTTGGCCCGCGTTCCGCCCGTGGCGGTGAAGTAGTGGCTATCCGGGTTCGCCGCGCCCTGCCGTCCGACGCACATGCCATCCGCGTGCTCATCGATCGGTATGTCGCCGATGGCACGCTGTTGCCGCGCGCCGAGGCGTTCATCAGCTCGCAGGCGCATCACTTTCTCGTCGCGGAAGAGGACGGGCATGTCGTGGGCTGCGTGCACCTCGACGAGTATGCGCCGAGCCTCTCAGAGCTTCGGTCGCTGGCGGTGGCGCCGTCGACGCAGGGAAAGGGCGTGGGACGCGAGTTGGTGCTCGCCACGGAAGCGCTGGCGCAGCGCCGCGGACACGCAACGCTGTTCGCGGTGAGCAACGACGAGGCGTTCTTCAACCGATTCGGTTTTTCGGCGCGCCACATTCCCGAGCTGGACCGCGAACGCAGCGAGGTGAGCCGCTACAAGGGCGTGTTCGCGAAGGACCTCGCGGTGGTGTAGACCTTGCCCCTATTGCTCGTGCCAATCACACGGGAGCAAAGCGATGTCTGAGCGCAACAAGCCGCACAACGGACGCGATGTTGACGGGCACTTCAAGGTTCGCAAGGCGGATGTGGACGACCTGCAGGCCGATCCGCTGGGCAGCGACTACCTTCGTGACGATATACGCCTGGGTGGCGCCGTCGAGGACATCGGTCCCGACGCAGGCAAGCGGGGTGCGCACATTCACGAGCTCGTCGAGGAGAATCGCCTCAACGTCTCGAAGCTCGCCAAGGGCGAGTAGCCGCAAAACCCGATCGCGCTGCGTGCCGCGCTACGGTGCGTTCAGCAGCGCGATCAGCTTTTTCGGCGCGATGAGCCGGTACGAGTCGCGCAGCAGTTCCTGCACTTCCGGCCAGTCGACGTTCGCGTCGAGATAGATACCCACCCATCCACTGGGTCCCACGTACGGCGGCACGAAGAACTTCTTCGGCGCGTGCCGGATCATGATCTCCTGATTGCCGGGCGCGGCCTTGCACCACACCGACGCTCGGCCGGCGCCATGGTGATTGTTCGCGGCGGCGTGCATCGCGAAGATCTTGTTCTTCACGCGGAACGTCGGCTCGCCCCACGCCTCCACTTCGTGTGCCTCTGGGAGCGCGAGGCAGAGCTTGCGCAGCTTGGTGAGCGGGCGGGGCGGCATTCGAGAATGCTGCCCCGCGCCGCGATTCAGCGCAAGCCGACTGCGCCGGCGATCCGGTCGGCGAGCGTATCCAGCTGGTCGAGCGCGCGATTGACGAAGTCAACCACGCCCGTTGGGCGCGTGCGCAGCGGCCGGCGTGGACTCGACGGCGGCAAAGGCGCTGCCGTCGCAACGGCGGTCGGCGGCACGCGCGGCGGTGGCGTCAACGACCCTTCGGGCTGTGTCTCTGGCAGCGACTCTTCCATGTTCGTGCTCTCCGCGAAAGGACGATGGCTGTCCTACGCGCACGCCGCGCCGAAGGTGTCAGTCGCGACTACTTCCTGGCGGCGGCCGCCGCCGCGGCGGCGATGCCGGGCGTGTCGAGCCGGATGATGAGGTACGTCGCGGGCTCGGCGCCTGCGTTCTTCCAGCCGTGATACTCGTTCGACGCGGCGAACACGATGTCGCCCACACGCGCGGTGATCTCCTTTTCGCCGAGCGTGACGAGCATGATGCCGCTGCGGACGATCATCATCTCCTCGTGGAGGTGACGGTGGCCCGCGTGGGGCGCCTGGCCGGCCGCGAGCGTGGTCTCGTGCATCTCGAGCCTCGCGAGCGTCGCCGTGGGCGCGTCGACGATGGAGCGCTGCTTTCCGCCAGTGGACGTCAGGCGCACGCGCCCGCTATCCGAAAAGAATACCGTCGACTGAAGTGGAGCGGGTTCCGACGGCGCTTGCGCCGTGGCGGACATCACTGGCGCGGCCACGAGGACAAGTGCGAATGCCGCTGCGCGAAGCTGTCGAGACGTCTGCATGGCTATCGGGTGATGACCCTCACTCCGGCGGGCGGTGCGAAGACGAATGCCTTGGCATCCACCGGGACGTTCGTCTTGAATGATGTCAGCCGCACCTTCCGCTGTACACCGTTTGCTTCCGTGACTTCGAACTGGCGAATGGTAGCATCTGCGTCGTCGATCCACACGGTTGCCGCCTTGAATGGCGCGTGCTCGGCCGTCTTGGGCACGAGGGTGTACGCATGCGTTGGGCGGCCACTCACGACGAGTGTGCCCGCCGCGGTGATGGTGTACTTCGTTCGCGGCGCGGTGAGAAACTGGGCCGAGAGGTCCACGGTGCCCGTGCCGCCGGCGCCCTGCGCCGTCCTGATCACCTGGTCGGGTGCGCTGCTGGGCAGGTACAGCCACACAAACTTGCCGTCGGCCACGATGCGATCATTGGCCGGATCGGCGAAGAGCACGGCGAGCTTGGCGGGCCGCTCCTGCTGGTATTCGCCCGCGGCGGACAGCGTGCGGCCCGTCAGTGGGTTGGTGATCGTCTGCTCGAACGTCGCGCGAGCGGTCTTCACCTTGGCCCACGCGGCGACGGCGCGATCGAGGAGGTCGCCCTGTTTAGCATGCGACGTGGGGCTCGCGTCACCCGTGGTGGTGACGCCAATGAGCGCGGCACCAAGTGCCAGCGCAACGACAATCCGTCGTGCCATGCTGTCTCCCGAGTTTCTCATGCCTGTGCTACCCGCGCCCGACAGCCGCGGTTCCTGCTCGGCGGGCTCGTCAGGTGGCAATCGAACGACCAATCGCTTCCGCGATCGCGCGGGTCTCACGCACGAGCCGCGCAAGCTGATCGGGAAAGAGTGACTGCCCACCATCCGACATCGCCTGGTCAGGATTCGGGTGCATCTCGACCAGCAGGCCATCGGCTCCGGCGGCGATGGCCGCTCGTCCCATTGGCAGCACCTTGTCGCGCAGCCCCGTGCCATGGCTCGGATCCGCCACCATCGGGAGATGCGACAACTTCTGCACGAGCGGAATCGCCGTGAGGTCGAAGAGATTTCTCGTCGACGGATCAAAGCTGCGAATGCCGCGCTCGCACAAAATCACCTGCGTGTTCCCCTCGGCGAGCAGGTACTCGGCGCTCATCAGCAGGTCGACGATCGTCGCCGCCATGCCGCGCTTGAGCAGCACCGGCTTGCCGAGTCGGCCGATCGTCTTCAGCAACGCGTAGTTCTGCATGTTACGCGCGCCAATCTGGATGCAGTCAGCGACCTCGGCGACGAGGTGCGCGCCCTCCTCGTCGAGTGCTTCCGTCACGATGGGCAGGCCCGTCTCTCGCCGAGCCAGCGCGAGCAGCTCCAGTCCTTTCTTCCCCATGCCCTGGAACGAATACGGCGAGCTGCGCGGCTTGAATGCGCCACCGCGCAGCGCACTGGCGCCGGCGTCCTTGACCTGTTGCGCCGCCAGCACGATCTGCTGCTCGCTCTCCACGGAGCACGGGCCGGCGATGATCGGAATGTCGTTGCCGCCAAAGACGACGCCGGGCGCGATGGTGACCAGCGTGTTCTCGGGACGCCACTCACGTGAGACCTGCTTGTACGGACGCGACACGTGAATGACTTCCGCCACGCCGTCCAGCGACTCGAGGCGCGAGCCGTCCACGCGGCCGTCGTTGCCGACGAGACCCACCGTGGTGCGCTGAGCGCCAGGCATTGGACGCCCTTCGTACCCCATCTCCGTGATCACTTCGACGACACGCGCGATCTGCACGTTTGTCGCGTCGTGCTGCATGACGACCAGCATCAGCCTTCCTCGATCTCGAACACGGCGCCGTCGCTCGCAAGCGAGATGGGGCCGGGATAGTGAGCCGCAACCGCGGCACGGATGTCGATCTGCTCGACGGGTGGGTAGAAATGCGTGAGGACGAGATGCTTCGGCAGCGCCGCGGCCGCGAGTGCACCGCATTGTTCAGGCGTGAGGTGCTCCGGAATGGCCATGCTCGCCGGCAACGAGCACTCGCAGAGCAGAACATCGGCTCCGCGCGCCCACTCACCGAGCATCGGGTCGTAACCGGTGTCGCCAGTATAGACCACGCGACGCCCGCCGCGCGTGACGGAATATGCCACGCTCTCCGCCGTGTGGGGAACCTTCGCTGCGGCGATCATGACGCCGTCAGCCAACTCCATGGCGGCACCAGGCGACAACTCGCTTACCAGCATTGGAAAGCCCGGGTCGCGCAGCCAGTCGCCGAACGCATCGGCGAGACGGCCGAGTAGCGCAGTGGTGCCCACGGGTCCAACGATGACGAGCGGCTCACTGCGCCCCGGCAGTGCTCCGTACTTCCACGCGAACACCAACGTCGCGAAATCCGCGATGTGATCGAGATGGAAATGCGTGAACGCGACGTGCGTGATCTCCCGCCATGCGATGCCGCGCTCTGCGAGCCGATGCGCGACACCCGCGCCGCAGTCGAGCAACAGGCGCACGGCGCCCGCCTCGACGAGATGTCCCGCGCACGCCCGCTCCGCCGAGAGCGCCACCGTTCCGGTACCCAGCGTCGTGAGGCGCATCAGCGGCCGCGGAAAACGATCTTCTTGATCATCAGCCCAGCGTCAGTGCGCATCCGCAGCAGGTAGAGCCCCGCAGGCACGACGCGTCCGTTGTCGGAGCTGCCATCCCACGCGAGCCGGGGATCGCATCCGCCGTCATCGATCAGGAGTAAGCGGCCATAGCGGCCCGCCGCCAGTTGCCCCGGCAGCTGGCCCGGAATGATCGTCTTCACCCGGTGCCCGCGCACGTCGTGGATGCTGAGCTCCACGGTCGAGGGCGACTGCAGGTCGAACCAGATGCACGTCGTCGGCGACGAGAGCGACGGAAACGGATTCGGAAAGTTCTGGTACAGCAGCGTAGCGGTGGCGGCTTCCGTTGGCGCCACCACGAACGACGAGCCGCTGCTCGCCGTTGCAGAGTCGAGGGCCAGTCCGTTCGGCAGCCGCGCGATGACCTTCCAGCGGTAGCTCGTGTTGGCGTCGAGTGAGTCAGCCCAGAAGAACACGGTGTCGGTGATGCCCGTTTGTGACCGCGTGACCAGCGGCGATGCCCTGTTCGTAACCAACAGCTCGTACACCCAGGGTCCCGGCGGCGCCATCACTGGCGCACTGCGCCACGAGAACGTGGGAGTGCGCGAGCGCACGTTCACACCCTTGGGCCCAAGGAGCGTGAGGTACGCGCCGGTGCGCCCGGCAAACGTGGAAAGGTTCCCAAGCTCGCGATTCGCGCCGTCGAACACGGTGGCTCGTGCGTAGATATCCCGGTTCTCCGGCAGCAGCTTGCGCGGCACGAACCGTGGGTTGTCGCTCACGATGGTCGAGTCGTAGACCACCAACCCGAAGTTGTTGTCCAGCACGAGTTGCAGGCGGACGCTCCTCGGCGCGGTGCTGTCGGCGAACCCCGTGGCACGCACGAAAATCTCCGGCGCGGCGGGGAACGGCGCGTTGAGCGGCAGGTCGATGCGCACCGTCCCCTGCGCACCGACCACCGTGGGCGCGACGACGAGTGCCAGCGCGCCCAGCGCGATCCCGAGGATGACACGTGCTGCCGTCACGTGACCGCGGCCGCTTCCTCCGCAACGACGGCGTCGGCTTGTAGCCCGCCGGCATCGCGTTCGGTTGAAGGGCCGCGCATCCGCACACTCACCAGCGACGAGACGCCAGGCTCCTGCATCGTGACGCCGTACACCGTATCGCCTGCCTCCGTGGTGGTGCGCGGATTGTGCGTGATGACGATGAACTGCGTCCGATCCTTGAACTGGTTGAGCATCTTCACGAAGCGGCCCACGTTCGCGTCGTCCAGCGGCGCGTCCACTTCGTCGAGCAGGCAGAAGGGACTCGGCTTCGTGAGGAAGATGCCGAACAGCAGCGAGAGCGCCACGAGCGCGCGCTCGCCACTCGACAACAGGTTGATGCGCTGCGTCTTCTTGCCGCGCGGCGATGCATGAATCTCGATGTCGCAATCCAGCGGCGCGTCGCGATTCTCGAGGCGCAGGTCGCACTCGCCGCCGCCGAACAGCGACATGAAGATCTCGCGGAAGTTCACGCGCACCTGCTCGAACGTCGCCATGAACAGCTCGCGCGCCGTGGCGTCGATCTCCTTGATGGCCTGGAGGAGCGACGCGCGCGCGTCGAACAGGTCCGTGCGCTGCGCGACGAGGAAGTCGTGCCGCTTCATCGTCTCGTCGTGCTCCTCGATGGCCAGCGCGTTCACCGGACCGAGCTGCTCCAGCTGGCGACGGAGGTCATCCGCTTCCTGCCTCAGCGCGTCGTCGTCGAGATCCACCGGCGGCACCTCGGCAATCATCGCGTCGAGCGGACGCTTCCACTCCGTCTCCAGCCGCTCGCGGATGGCGGCGCGCCGGCCCGAGAGCTCGGTGAAGCGCAGCTCTGCGTGATGCAGCTCGTCGGTCACCGCGCTGGAGCGGCGCCGCACTTCCGAGAGCGCCGTCTCACACGCCACGAGCGCCTCGTCCGCCGAGCGCACCCCGGCCTCCGCGTCGAACAAGCTCGTCTCGCCGTCGGCCAACACTGCTTCCCGCGTCTCGAGGTCCAACGTCCATGTCGCCATCTGCTCGGCGAGCGCGCTGTCGGACTGCGCCAGCTCGCTCAACTCCACGCGCAGCTGCTCGAGCCGTTGCGACGCGGTGGCCACTTCCTGCGTGAGCCGGCGCTCGCGGTCCACCGCCATCTGCACGCGCGCGCGAGCCTGCGCCTGCTCGACCTGCCACTTGGTGCGGCGCTCACGCGCTTCCTCCTGCCCATGCTCGGCCGCTGCGGCGTGCTCCCGCGCTGCCACGATGGCCTGCTCGTGCGTGCCCGCTTCCGCTGCGAGAGCTTCTGCGTCGCCGTCAATCGCGCTGCCACGCTCCGCGAGCTCGGCGCGCTTGGCGTTGAGCCGGTCGGCCAGTGCCGCCGCGTCCTGCGCTTCCTTCGTCGCACGAGCGACGCGACGCGCCAGCTCCGCATGCCGTTCGGCGGCAGCGCGCGACCGCTGCTGCGCGAGCGCCAGTGCCTCGCCGGACTCCAGCACGCGACGCTCGCTCTCGGCGAGTGCTTCTCGGAGTGTGTCGGCCGTGAGCAGCGCGTCCTGCCGCGTGCGCTCCAGCCGCTCGAGCTCCGTGCGCAGTTCGGCCAGCTCGGCGCGGCGGCGCAGGGGTCCGGGGCCAGCCATGCTGCCCGGCAGCCATACGGCGCCGCGCGCGTCGACGAATGCGCTTCCGTCATCCACCGCATGAACGTGACCGAGCAGGTTGCGCACCCACGCGCGAGCCGGCGCCGCGGCATTCACCAGGTGCGCCAACGCGTCGGGCAGGGGCTCACCTGCCGCGTCCTCGCTCATCGCGTCGACCGGCAGCAGTAGCAGCGGTCCGGGATTGGCCTGACTGTGCCATGCGCGCACCGCGTCTGCCGCGCTGCTGTCGCGCACGAGCACCGCATGCACCGAGTTGCCGAGGAACTTCTCGACGAGCACCGCGGAATCCTGATCGGCGCCAATGAAGTCGGACAGGGGGCCGAGGATCGCGCCCTCACCGAACTTTTCCCGGTCCTTGAGGAGGCGTCCCGCTGCGGGCGCGAGGCCCACGCGATCGCGTTCCAGCTGCTCGAGCGCATTCACCCGGCCGCGCAGCGCCGTCAGCGCCTCGTCGGCGCGGAACAGCTCCGCGCGCGCCAGCGACTCGCGCTCGCGCGCCTCGCGATCCGCCGCGCGCGCGGACTCCATGTCCTCCGCAGCGGTGGTCGCCGACTCCTGCGCGGCGTCGACATCGGCACGCGATTCCTCGTGCTCGCGCAGCGACACCGCCAGTGCGTCGTCGAGCTGTGCACGCTCGGCTTCGAGCACTTCACCGCGCTGGATCACTTCGTCCAGCTCGCGCGTGATGCGCTCGCGCTCGTGCTCCAGGCGTCGCGCACGATCCTGCAACTCGCGCTGGCGGCGCTCTGCACTGTCCACTGCGGCCCGCGCATCTGCCACCAGGCGACGCACTTCGTTCTCCGCTTCCTGATGCCGCGTCAACTCGCCGTCGGCGTGCAGCAGCTCGGCCTCCACGCGCGCTAGTTCCTCCGCGGCCGACTCGCGCTCCGCGGCGATCAGCGTGCCCGTCTGCTCACCGGCCGTCGCTTCCGCCTCGGCGCGCTGACGCCGTGACGACGAATTGCGCTGTCGCTCGGCGGCGACGGCCATCTCGCCGCGAATGCGTTGCACTTGCTCGCGCTGCGCGGACACGAGCCTCGACAGCTCGTTGCGCTGCGCTTCTGCCGCGGCGCGCGCGCCGTGGGCACCTTCGCGCGCGAGCTCGGCGTCGGCCATACCAGCCTCGGATGCCGGCAGCTGTTCGCGCAGCTCGGCCACGCGAAGCTCGAGGCGCGCCAGCTCGTCGTGCCACGCCTGCATGGATCGCGCGGCCAGCGACAGCTCCACGGTGAAGCGGCGCACCATGATCTCGCCGTGCCGTTCGGCGCGCCGGCGCTGCCGTGCCAAGCTGCGCACTTGACTGGACACCTCATTGATCAGGTCGTCCAGCCGCTGGAGATCGCCCGTCGTCTCCTCGAGGCGCCGCTCGGTGGTCCGACGGCGATCGCGGTACAACCCAACACCGGACGCTTCCTCGAACAGGTCGCGCCGTTCGTCCGGGCGATCGGACAACAGTGCATCGATCATCTTGCTCTCGATCACGACGCCGGTGCCTGAGCCGAGGCCCGTGCCACGCAGCATGTCCGAGATGTCGCGCAGCCGGCAGGGCGCGCGATTGATGAAGTAGTCGCTATCGCCAGAGCGCGAGAGCCGGCGCGTGATCACCACTTCCTTGAACGGCACGGGCAGCAGCCCTTCGTCGTTCGAGAAGTGCAGAGAAACCTCCGCCACGTTCACCGCGCGCCGAGCGGACGATCCCTGGAAAATCACTTCGTCCATCTTGGCGCCGCGCATCAACCGCGCGCGCTGCTCGCCCAGCACCCACCGCACGGCGTCGGACACATTGGACTTGCCGCAGCCATTCGGCCCGACGATCGCCGTCACGCCCGGCTCGAAGACGAGTTGGGTGGCGTCGGCGAACGACTTGAATCCGTGCAGCTCGAGCTTGGTCAAACGCACTAGAACACTCTCCCGATTCGATAGACCAGCGTTGGCGTCAAGCGGGCTTCGCGCACGTTCGGCACGGAGAGGGCCGCATGTTGCGAGCTCTCGTACGCGCCGAAGTACAGGTTCGCCGTGCCGTTCGTCTGGCGAAGCGCGTAGACCGGTTGTCCGCGCGCTGCATAGCGCGCGAGGCGCGTGGGAACGTCCGCCGCCGGAACGTCCGCCTGCACCAGGAAGGCAAACGGTAACGACGTCACGTTCCCGTTGCCCGGTGCGAGGATCTTCTGCGTGCGCAGCCGCACGAGAAGCGACTCCGCGCCGGAACGCGTCGGATACGCACCGGCCACGAGCAGAAAATATCGAGTGCGCAGGTCTACTCCATACGTCCCTGCGGGCACCGTCTCGAACCGTCCGCGCAGGTCCAGGATAGCTCCACCCACCGTGGTCGTCTGCTGGAGCCGCACCGACCACGCAGACGCGCTCGCGGAGTCGGCTGCATTCGTGGGGCCGAGCAACGGGAATGAGTCGAGCGCGGGCGCGACGGTGTCCGCGCTCGCGACACTGTCACGGCGCACGCTGTCCGCGCGAGCCACGCCCGCCGAATCCGTCGCCAGGACGCCGCCCGCGGCGCTGGCCGCCGCGCCAGTCGTGCCGACGACGCTCGGTGGTTTGTGGTCTCGTGAGAATGGTCGCACCACCAGCCACGCAAACGTGCCCAGCCCGGCGAGCGCCAGTGCGAGTCCCGCCGCACCAGCGACGAGGCGAACGCGGTCCGGCTTCCCTCGCGTGGCATCCACCACTGCCAGCGGTGCTCCCACCGGCTTGGTGCCGCCGCGCTTCGGACGCAGCCACGCGATCGACTGCGCGGTCGAGAGCTCTGGAGGCGCGTGGTCGCCGACGATGACAACGCCATCCGTGGCGTCCACCAGGTCCGCCAGGCCCGCTGCGTCCGCGGGCACCACGAGCAACAGCAGTGCGCCGACCTCGCGAAATCCCGCGGCAAGGCGACGCCACCGCGGGTTGACCAACAGCTCGTCGTAGTCGAGCGGCGCGGTGCCGGACGGCATGATGAACAACTCGCCTGAATCCGGCACCGCATAGGCGATGCGGTTCAGCGAGACGCCAAAGAGAAAGCTGTCCACCAGGCCGTGCGGATTCTCCTCCGCCACCAGCGACGCGAGCGGCGCGGCGTCACCGAAGAGATCGCCCACGGCGACGCGCCGCCGCTTTGCCTGGAGGCGCGCGATGCCCAGCGCGACCTCGGACGTCGCCACGGCGTCGCTCCCGATCACGACGATGGCGTGCAGGGCGTTCAGGTTTGCACCCAGCTCCCGTCCGCGCTCCGTCCAGCCCTGCGGAGCGGTCACGGCCCTCCCTCATAGACCCAGAACGACTGGCGCGACTCGCGTCCCACGCGCTCGGCCTCCTCTCGTGACGCGTACGGCCCCATCACCACGCGATAGATCGTGGAACCATCCCGCGTGGCGGTGACGACACGGGCGTTCTCCGAGCCGACCTTGATCTGCGCCGCCAGCTCGCGCGCCTTGTCCGCCACGAGCAATGCGGCAAACGACACCGTGTAGCCGGTAGCGTTTCGCACCGTGGTATCCTTCGGCGGCGCGGGGCGGGGCGCGCTGTCCGTCACGGGACGCGTCGAGTCTGCGCGCGGCGCGCTGCTATCGGTTGGCGCCGTGCCAAAGTCTACCGGACGGTCCAGGCGCGCATCGCGCGGTCGGAACCCGGTCCAGCGGAATGCATACCAGAAATCGGCAGCGCCGCCCGCCACACGCTTTGACGCCTGAAGCGTCTCAGCATCCACGATGACGACGTCCGCGCCCTGCGCCACGGCGATGCCTCCATCCGGCGCAACGAACGGCAAGTCCTCGCGCCAGGTGGTGGCCACCGCGCCGACGACGCGATTCGTACCCAATGCAATCACGAGCGCGCTGTCCGTCCCCTCCGGCCGCGCGAGGAGGTAGCGGCCCAGCGCGTCGACGCGGAGGTCGGCCGCGTGGCGGCCGATCTCGATGCTGCCACTGATGGTCTCGCGAAAGCGGTCCACGACCTCCACCGACGTCCCACCTTGCGTCACCACGAATACCCGGTCGCCACTCGGCGTGGCTTCGAGCAACTCGATGTCCGCGTCGAACGTGACGGTGGTGGTGCGCTCCATGGTGCGAGTGCGCACGCCGGTCAACTCGCGGCCGGAGCCGAGATACAGGCGGTCGCCTACCTGGGTGCGCAGCGTGCGGTTCACCTTGGTGAGCGGCACGGAGTCCACGATGCGCGTCGCGGGCGGGCGCACGCGCCACACCGCGCTGCTGTCATCGTACTGCGCGAGGATGAGCAGGCTCGCGTCTGGCTGTGGAAAGACGGCGCGCGCTGCCAGACGCGGCTTCATCTTCCACGGGCCGTTGGGTCCGTAGCGCTCCACGGAGCCATCCGCGGTAATCCCGTAGACATTGGATCCGTCCCACGACGCAAGTCCGCTGAGCTTCGTCTTGCTGACCGTCTCGGCAACGCCTTGCCGGAAATCCATGCGCGCCGGCGCGCCCTTGGTGCTGACGTAGGCGATGGATCCCGCCTCGTCGTCGAACGCGAGCACACTGGCCGGCGTGGGGGCGGATGACGCGCTCCACAGCACGGTGTCCATCTTCGGGTAGGGATAGACGCGCGCCGCGCCGCCCGTTCGCGCTACCCGAAGCACCAGCTGGTCCGGGCCGCGAGGCGTCGTGGACGACGCAGTGGCCGCCGTGGCGGGTGTTTCCTGCTTGTCGCCGCGGCTGCATGCCGCGAGCACCAACGCCAGCGCGACCTGTGTCGTTCGCACAGTCACCGGAAGTCCGTTCGCGGGGGAGTGGTTGCGCAGAACCTCGGTCGCGTCAGCGCGACGCGTCCGCCGTGACCGGGACGACCTGCGCATCCGCCCACAGCCGCTCGATCTGGTAGAAGTTCCGCAACGTCGGGTGGAACACATGCACCACGAAATCCACGTAATCGAGCAGCACCCAGCGGCCCTGTGAGAGCCCCTCAACGTGATGCGCCGTCTGGCCCACGTCCTTCTTCATGTCCTCCATCACCGCGTTGCCCAGCGCGCGCACGTGCGTGTCCGAGGTCCCGCTGGCGATGAGGAAATAGTCAGTCATGTCCGACACGCCCTTGAGGCTCAGCAGCACCACGTCGTTCGCCTTGCGGTCAAGGAGAATGGCGGCGGCGCGCTGGGCGAGCTGTTCGATGGTCGGAATCGAGGTCTGTGGGGCCGATGCGGGCATGACGGTTGATCGGAGTTGTGTTGAGGCAGTGCAGGGGACGGCAGCGGAGGGCGATGACGTCCACGCCCGGTACCGCTCACCGCCCGCCGTACGACTACTGCTTGATGACCCAGACGCGAATTTCGGGCTTCACGTCGGCGTGCAGCTTCACCGGCACCCGATATACCCCAAGCGCCTTGATCGGATCGTGCAGGTCGATGAGCCGCTTTTCGATGCTGAAGCCCTGCGCCGCGAGCTGCTCCGCGATGTCGGCCGACGTGACCGAGCCGAACAGCTTGCCCTCTTCGCCCACGCGCGCCGAGAAGGTCAACTGCACCTCCTCGAGCCGCTTGGCGAGATCGGACGCGCTGCCACGACGCTCGTTCTCCGCCGCTTCCAGCCGCGAACGCTCCGCGGCGATGCGCTTCAAGTTGCCTGGCGTCGCCTCGTAGGCGAAGCCGCGTGGCAACAGGAAGTTGCGCGCGTAGCCGTTCTTGACCGTGACGACGTCCCCGGGATGTCCGAGGCTCTCGACTGCCTGCCGAAGAATGATTTCCATTGTATGACCCTCTGATTACGTGGTAGGGCGCGGACGGCTGCGCCAGTCTGCCCAGGTGTCGCCGAGCCCCAGCCCGAAAGCGGCAAGGGCAAGAAGCATGAACCCGAGTAGGGCGACCATGTTCAACACCGGCCAGAACAACATGGCGAACCCGACGAGCAGGGTGATGGCGAGCGCTCCCGGCGCGGTGAACCAGGAGAGCACGCCGAACCCGCGAACTGCGTACAGCGCGCCGAAGAAGAGAAGCAGGTTGCGGCCAGCACCGCCGAGGAAACCGAGCGTCGGCACGAACACGATTGCCAACCCCACGATCAACCCCCAGACGAGCTGGTCGTTGAAACGAAAATCCTTCAACTGGCCGAGCGGCGCGCCAAGACGCGTTCGCGAGAGCCGGTGGTACGTCGTCCAGGCCAGCGCCAGGGCGATCAGTGATTCCAGCAGCAGCAGTGCCGGAAACAACCCGGCTCCCGTTTGCGACACCGACGTGAGTGCCTGCTCGACCACGGTCAGCCGAGCGTTGACTTCCGGCATCGCGCGGAGCACCTCGGGATTGTCGCGAACATACCCGCGCACTTTCGCCATCGTCTCCGTATTGCGCCGCGCGAACTCCGCCTCCACTGCCTGCCGCGACCGCTCGGGCGTCAACGGCCCGCGCACACTCATCGCCAGCGCGATCACGAACGCAATGGAGAGCGTCGTCAACGCGCGGGTAAAGAATGGGCGTTGTGGCCCGAGCAGGCAGACGAGACCAAAGCCACCCGCCAGCAGCAGGCTCCAGCCGCGCACGAGGTTGTAGAACGACCCCGCCACGGCAGGTTGCGCCAGAACCCAACCCGCCAGCCCAACCCAGATGAGCGCCAGGACCATGCGCCCCCCCGCCCACCAACCAACCAGGCAGCACGCGGCGAGCGCGGGGAGGAGCAGCAACAGCGTGTCCTCCACGGGCAGCAGCGCGCCGAGCATGATCGGGGCGAACAGGAACGCCGCGAGCGCGACGAGGAGTCTTCCCCATCCCCGCTCGGACGGCGCCGGGGCCGCGGCGTCCTGCATGTTATCCCTGCAGACCCCGTGTATACGGCAGCAGCGCGAGGTAGCGGGCGCGCTTGATCGCGGTGCTCAGCTGACGCTGATGCCGCGCGCACACGCCGCTCAGGCGGCTGGGCAGGATCTTTCCGTGATCGGTGATGAAGCGACCCAGTGTGCGTTCGTCCTTGTAGTCGACGAAGCGGACGCGGGTCTCGCAGAACGGGCAAGCCTTCGATGGGCGTCGCATGGTCTACTCCTCGTCCTCGTCGTCGTCTTCGCCACGCTTCTTTGCGAGGGCGAGCTCTTCTTCCGTCATCGGCGGAGCGCCGACTTCGTTCTCGAAGATGGTGAGCAAATAGCGGATGACACTCTCGTCGAGCTTGAGCGCGCGCTCGTACTCGGGAATGCCGGCCGACTCGGCGTCGAACCGCGCGATGACGTAGTAGCCATTCTCGCGAGGGCCAATCGGGTACGCCAGTTGCCGGCGGCCCCAGTGATCGACCTTCATCTCCCCGGTCGTGCCGAGGAGCTGGTGGAAGCGGTCAAGCTTCTCGGTGACGGCACTGTCTTCGAGCGTTGAGTCGAAGACGTACACCGCCTCGTATGGACGTGGCATGTCCTGGCAATCCTCCCTTTGGACGGAAATCCAGCCCCCCGCTGGTTGCCGAAGCGGGAGGAGGGGAAACAATTTTCCGCGAGGGCCCGCGTTGGTGCGGACCCGTGCGTGTGTGACAGCCCGTAAAGGTAGTCATCTGATGGGCTTCCGTGAAGGGCACGCAGCGGGTTGAGCGCAGTGGACACCGCATTCGGCCCGTGAAAACGCACTTCGGCCCCGCGCTTGCGCATCAGATTGGCACCCGAAGCCTGACGACACCCGCAACCCCCTCATGCCACGATCGCTTGTACCGTCCTCACAGCACCCGACGGCCGGCGCTGCGCCGGCGGATGCGTCGTTGGCGGTATTCATGATCGATGTGAACGGCCAGATCACCGGTTGGAGCCCGAGCGCCGCCGGTGTCACCGGATACACGGCCGCAGAAGTCGTTGGACAATCCGTCGCGACGCTGTTTCCGCCCGGATCCACGGATGCGGCTGTCGACCCACGCGATCTGTCGCGCGGCGTAACGGGGCGCTCCGACGCTGAAGGCTGGCTCATGCACCGGAGTGGAGAGCGCATCTGGGTCCAGACGATCCTCACGGCGCTGCGCGACGAAAGCAGCAGCATCGTGGGATACGCCTGTCAGGCGCGCGATCTTACCTCTCAGAAAGCTGCCGAGGCCCGCCGCAAGGCCAAGTCGGAGCAACTGGCTGCGCTTGCTGTAACCCGTGAAGACATAGCCACCTACGGCCTCGAGCTCGCCGCCCTCCTGCCTCGGCTCGCCATGCGGGCGCGCCGGCTCACCGACGCTGATATCGGCATCCTGGAGCTTCGCGAAGGGCACGGCGACAAGGCGCGGGCGTACGACGGCGATCCGGTGCTGGACCTGCCGCTCCGCTCGCTCATCGTGCCGCATGGCGGAGCGACCGCCGGCGCTCGCCTGCGTTGTGTTCGCTACGACGCGCATCACGAGTCGCCCGAGGTGCTGGGAGACGTCTGCGATCGTGCTGGCGTGCGGTCCGTGCTCGCCATTCCGATCATCCACGACCGCACGACGATCGGTTGGCTCGCCGTTCTGTCGGCGGCGCAGGATGCGTTTACCGACCAGCATGCCTCCACGCTCGAGCTGATGGCAATGCTGCTCGGCGGAGCCATCGCGCAAGCTCAGGCGGCGGACGCCAGGCGTTCGCTCGCCACCGAGCGCACGCGTGCGCAGGCCGCCCAGCGCGAGAGCGAGACGCGGTTCCGCGCCGCGATGGACGCGTCGCTCGACGCGCTCTTCATTCTTGGCGCGATTCGAGACGCGCGTGGCGTCATCATCGACTTCATGTTGCTCGATCAGAATCGTCGCGCGGAGGAGCTCTGCGGCCTGCCGCGGGGAGACTGCACGGGAAAGCCCCTGAGCGAGCTGCCCACCGTGTCCGGCCAGCTTGCGTCGCCGGATGTGCTCTCGGAGGTCGTTCAGTCGCGGGTTCCGCTCGAACGGGAGCGGCAGGCACTCGATGCCGCTGGCAACGTGAGCTGGATTCAGGAGCAGATCGTACCCCTCGGGGATGGCGCCACGGTGACCGTGCGCGACGTGACGGCGCGCGTGGAGGCGGATGCGGTCGTTCGCCGCGCTCGGGAGGCCGCCGAGGCCGCCAATCGCGCAAAGACGGATTTCGTGGCGCGCATGAGTCACGAATTGCGCACGCCACTCAACTCCGTCATTGGCTTTTCCAACATCCTCCTCCGGAACAAGCGCCACGCACTCAACGACTCCGAGCTGACATACCTGACTCGGATTTCGACCTCCGGCACCCACCTCCTCGCGCTCATCAACGACGTACTGGATATCGCGAAGGTCGAGGCAGGCCACATGGCGTTCGAGCTCTCCGACGTGGATGTCGTCTCGCTCACCAAGAGCGTGATATCGCAGCTCGACGCCGTGGCGCATGCGTCCGGATTGCGAGTGGTGCTCGAGACGCCAGGCGAGGCCATGTTCGTGATCGCCGACAACAGCCGGCTTCAACAGGTGCTGCTCAACATCATTGGCAACGCCATCAAGTTCACGCCGGCGGGCACGGTCAGCGTACGGATTGTTGGCGAGGCGAGTCCATCAGGCCAGGCAACCACGAACCGCCGCATCGAGGTCTCGGACACCGGCATCGGCATCGCCAGCGATCGCCTTGGTGCTGTCTTCGAAGCCTTTGAGCAGGCGGAGTCGAGTACGTCGCGCCGGTACGGCGGCACTGGGCTGGGGCTCTCGATCTCTCGCGCGCTCTGCGAGGCGATGGGCATGCACCTCACGGCGGAGAGCAAGCTGGGGGCGGGCTCGACATTCAGCATCACGCTCCCCGATGTGTCATGAAGCTGATGGCGCTCAGTGTGGAACGGAGAAAACAACTGTCGCACGCCCGCAACGATTCCGGCTGGAAGCCCAGTGGAACTTTCCGCGGCGCCGACGGGTAAGCCTTTGTGAAGCAGCACTTTGCGCGACGGATGCGGTCGTAGGCTCCGCGGGAAGGGTTTTTGCTTTGTGTTGCGACAGGCGGCCATCTGAGGCTGCCGGCTCGATGCAGCGGCGTAGAGTCCGCGTATCGTTCCGAAGAGCGGGGAGCAAGGCCGAGAGGCCGGGCTCCCCGCTCTTGTTGCGGGCCCTACCTTCTTTCAGCCCCCAACGAACGAGCGCGCACCATGGTGATCGGTCACATCAGCATCGCCTACCTCGCACGCTCACGCGTCCCCCGCGCGGAGCTGTTTGCGCTGATCGTGGCGTCGATGCTCCCCGATCTCGCCGATTTCGTGTTGCCGCAGGGGAATCAGTGCCGGACGTCCTGCGGGTTGTACACGCACGCGTTTCCAGCCTTTCTCGTGCTCGCGGTGGCGGCGGCAGCACTGGCGCACGCTATCTGGCACCGCCGCGCTACGACGCTGCTCGTGGCCGCGATGATCGTCGCACATGTGATGCTCGACCTGCTCACCGGCTTCAAGCCTCTGTGGTTTGGCGGGCCGCCGACGGGGCTGGCACTCTACCGCTATCAGCTACTCGACTTCGGGGCTGAGTCGCTGCTGATGACGGTCGCGTGGGTGGTGCTGCGCCGCTCGGCGGATCCGCCGCGGTGGGCGGTGCGCTATGTCACGCTCGCTGGGTTGATCGCCGTGCAGGGTGCATTCGACGTCGTGCATCATCGCATGTTCGGCTGACGCAAGGCATCGAGCGCCACCGCGGTCACACGTTGAACCGGAAGAGCAGTACGTCGCCATCGCTCACGACGTATTCCTTGCCCTCCTGACGCATCAGGCCCTTGTCCTTCACGCCCTTCCAACCGTCGTTGCGAATGAAGTCGTCGTAACCCGCGGTCTCGGCCTTGATGAAGCCGCGCTCGAAGTCGGAGTGAATGACCCCCGCCGCCTGTGGCGCGGTGTCGCCGTGATGAATCGTCCACGCGCGCACTTCCTGCTCGCCCGCCGTGAAGTACGTCTGGAGTCCGAGCAGGTGGTAGCCGCCCTTGATGAGCCGGTCCAACCCCGCGCTCTCCAGTCCAAGCGTGGCGAGGAACTCCTTGCGGTCGTCAGGTGGCAACTCTGCGAGCTCGCTCTCGATCTTCGCGGAGAACGGCACGATCTCCGCCTGCTCGCCGCTGCCCTCGATCGCCTTGCGCAGCGCAGTGAGGTGCGGGCCTTCGTCGCCCGACAACTCGCCGTCCGTCACATTGGCTGCGTAGAGGATTGGCTTGGCCGTCATGAGGGAGAGCGGCTTGAGCAGCGCAAGCGACTCCGGACTCAGCTTCGCCTCCCAGAGACCCTTTCCTTCCTTCAGGAACTCGTGTGCCCGTTCGAGCGTCGGTAGTTCGGCGAGTGCCTCCTTGTCGCCCGTCTTTGCCGAACGCTTCACGCGGTCGAGCCGCTTCTCGACGGTGCTGAGATCGGCGAGCGCGAGTTCGAACTCGATCACCTCGCGGTCGCGCACCGGGTCCACGGATCCCATGACGTGCAGGATGTCGTCATCGTCGAAGCAGCGGACGACGTGGACGATGGCGTCCGTCTCGCGGATGTTCGCGAGGAACTGGTTGCCGAGGCCTTCACCCTTGCTCGCGCCTTCCACCAGTCCCGCGATGTCAACGAACTCCACCGCGGCCGGTACGGTCCTCTGCGGCTTCACGACGCGCGCCAACTCAGCGAGCCGGTCGTCCGGGACACTCACTCGGCCGATGTTGGGGTCCTTGGTGGCGAATGGATAGTTCGCTGCGAGCACGCCGGCCGACGTCAGGGCGTTGAAGAGCGTTGACTTGCCGACGTTGGGAAGGCCGACGATGCCGAGTCTGAGCATGGAAAGGGCTGAAGGTGCGCTGATTTGATGACGCGAATTGTCGCGAATGCGCGATGGTACGCCATGCGAGACTTCAAGAAGATAATCGCCTGGCAAAAGGCGCACGCTCTCTCGCAGGCGACGCACGACCTCGCAGCCCAATCGCGCCTATCCGTTTCACCCGGTCTTCGAGCGCAGCTTCTGGAGGCCGTGAAATCGGTGGCGGCGAACATTGCGGAGGGATCGGGCGCGCGAACGGACGCTGAATTCTCTCGCTACTTGGACATTGCGCTCAAGTCCGCTAGTGAAACGGAGAACCATCTCCTGGAGGCGGCTGCCCTCGGATGCATGGGGCGCCTAGAGGGCGATCGGCTCCTAGACCAGCTCGACGAGGTGAAGGCGGTCCTGTTTTCGTTTGCGCGGTCAGTTCGGCGGCGAGCGGGTTTGAAGTAGGTGAGTGCGGGGCAGCGATCAGGTGTTCAGAAGACAGAGATCAGAAGACAGCGAACAGGGGGTGCGGATTTCAGATTCTACACCCCCTGTCATCTGACTTCTGCAAGCTGTCACCTGAGCACCTGATACCTGATCCTAACAACGTCGCGTTTGCCACGTCCTCACGTCACGTTGTGCGCGATTGAACGTCAAGGGCGCCTTTGACGCCGTCACGTACGAAGGCCTCGACGACCTCGCTCATGACCGGAAACAAGCCCCGAATCAATTCGCTATCGCGTTTTCCAACGGCGCCGAGCACATAGTCGGAGAGCGGGCCGCCCGCGGGGCGCTCCGGATCCCCGATCCCGATGCGCAGGCGCGGGTACTGTTGCGTGCCGAGCGCCTGAAACACGGACTTGAGCCCGTTGTGCCCGGACGTGCCGCCTTCGCCACGGACACGCCACGTGCCCGCGGGGATAGCCACCTCATCCACCAGCACCAGCAGGTCGGTGGACGCAGACCAGAACGGCCGCCGCGCATACTGAACCAGCGTTCCGCCCGAGAGGTTCATGAACGTCTGCGGTTTCACCAGACGCACGACTTCCTTGACGCCCGGCAGGTGGCCCGAGGCCACCTTGGCCTGCCCGTCCTTCTTCCATGCGTCGAAGCCCCAGCGCTCGGCGAGATGGTCGGTAAGCCACCATCCCACGTTGTGCCGGGTGTTCTCGTATTCCTTGCCCGGATTGCCCAGGCCCAAAATCACCTTCATGGTGGCGCTCTCATCGGCGTGAAGCGACGACGGCTCCGTCCCGGATGGGCGGAGCCGTCGCGTGAGTGCGGCGAAGAAGGCGCGAATGCTACTTCGCGTCCTCGTCTTCCTTCGCCTTCCGGATGAGCTCCGGCTCGGCGGCGCCCGGCTCGGCGGCGGCGGCTTCCACCACTGCGCGAGGCGCGATCACGGCGCACATCGTGGCATCCTCGTCCGACAACACCTCGATGCCCTCGGCGAGGTTGAGGTCGCGCACGTGGAGCGAGTGCCCCATCGCGAGGTGCGTGACGTCCACGTCGATGTGGTTGGGAATCGACGACGGGTCTGCCAGCACTTCAACACTATGCATGATCTGCTCGAGCAGCGCGCCGCTCAGGCGCACGCCCTCGGGGACGCCCACGAACACGAGCGGCACGTTGACGGTGACCTTCTCGCCGGCAACGAGCTCCTGGAAGTCGATGTGCAGGATCACGCGCTTGAATGGGTGGCGCTGGATCTCGCGGATGAGCGTGTTGGTCGTCTTGCCGTCGAGGCTGAGCTCGACCACCGTGCTGCCGGCGGCGATGTGCGACAGCAGCTTGTCGAGGTCACGCGCGACCACCGACAGGCTCTGCGCTTCGCGAGCGTGGCCGTAGATGACGCCGGGGACGCGGCCGGCCGCGCGCAGCTTGCGCGAGACGCCCTTGCCTCTATCGGAGCGCAGTTCTGCGCTGAGGGATGCGGATGCCATGGAACACGATTCCTGATCTGGACATTCTTCGACTGCAGCGAACCGCGATGCCGGCGCTACTCTCAGGCGGCTGCGTCCGCCCTACCATGCCGGTGCCACGGAAGGTGGCGTATCACGGAGACCTACGTACGTCTTTCAACCTCACTCAAACAACGAACTCACACTCTGCTCGGCATGGGTGTACCGGATTGCCTTGCTCAACAGCTCACCCACTGACAGGACCGTCAGCCCTTCGTACCGGCGTTCGGGCGGCAGGTGAATGGTGTCGGTAACCACCAGCTCCATGATCGGCGAATCCTTGAGCCGTTGAACTGCCGGCCCGCTCAGCAACGCGTGTGTCGCACAGGCGTAGATCGATCGGGCTCCCAGGCGCTTGAGCGCGTGAGCCGCTTCGGTGATCGTGCCCGCGGTATCGATCATGTCGTCGGCCAGGATGCAGTCGCGTCCCAACACCTCGCCGACGACATTCACCACCTCGCTCACGTTGGCCCTGGGCCGCCGTTTGTCGATGATCGCGAGCGATGCATCGAGCCGCTTGGCGAACCCTCGGGCCATCTTCGCGGAGCCGACATCCGGCGCCACGATGACCGTGTCCTTCAGCTGCTTCTTCTTGAAGTGCGTCGTCAGCACCGGCATCGCATAGAGATGATCGACGGGAATGTCGAAGAATCCCTGCAGCTGGTGCTGGTGAAAATCGATTCCCAATACTCGGTCGGCGCCCGCGCCGACGATCATGTTTGCCAGGAGCTTTGCGCCGATCGCCACCCGCGGCTGGTCCTTGCGGTCCTGGCGGGCATACCCGTAGTAGGGCATGACCACCGTGACGCGCGCCGCACTCGCCCGTTTTGCCGCATCGATCAGGAGCAGCATCTCCATGATGTTTTCGGCGGGCGCGTTGGTGCTCTGTACGATGAAGACGTCGTTTCCACGGACGTTCTCGTCGATACGGACGAAAATCTCGCCGTCAGCGAAGCGCGTGCAGGTCAGCTTGCACAGGCCCACTCCCAACTGCTTCGAGATCTCCTCCGCCAATGGCCGGTTGCCGAGACCCGACAGCAGCTTGAAACCGTGAGCCGGTACCGCGAGACCGTCCATGCAGAGCCTTGTAAGCTAGTGTGGTGCAGCAACTTGGTCAACGTCGACCCCTGCGAATTGCCCCTCTTGGATTCGAACCAAGATTCGTGGCTCCAAAGGCCACTGTCCTGCCGTTGGACGAAGGGGCAGCGAACCGTCTCAAGCCCTGAAACCTAGTCGATCACGGAGACGGGCTCAACTCGCGTCGCGGTGAAAGTGCGCACGTGCGACGCGAGTGCCGCGACGCCGGCCTTCGGCTTGGCCACCATGCTGAACCCCGAAGCCGCGTCCGAGCGCTCGATGGCGAACACGGTCGATCCGGACCCGCTGATCATTGCCAACTCGAACGCGCCGGTCCTGCGGATCGCTGCCACGGCCTCAGCGATCGGCTCGTGGCGCCCAGCCACGACCGGCTCGAAGTCATTCTCGGCGAGCGCAGCAATAGTGGGCCACCTGGAAATTCCCTCGACGTCGATGACGAGCGCGTCGCGACCGACATCCGCACCGGACTGCGCACGACGGTCCGACAACCAGCCGTACGCCGAGGCGGTGTGCACGGCGATGCCCGGAAGGATCAGGATGACACCGCGCCGCTCGGGCGGAGCGAGCGCGAGCATCCGCTCCCCACGTCCCCACGCCAGCGCGTACGCGTGCGTCGCGGCAAGAAAGGGGACGTCGGATCCGAGGCGCGCGGCAAGCGACATGAGGCCAATCTCGCCGAGTGGAGCGGCGGACATGGCATCGAACGCACGCAGGACGGCACCCGCGTCCGCACTGCCGCCGCCGAGTCCGCCCCCAATGGGAATGTGCTTCTCGATCTCGATGGCGAAACCGCCCGTCTCCCTCGTCGCGTCGAGGTACGCTCGCGCGGCGCGCCACGCGAGGTTGTCCTCGGTGGGACCCAGCTGCGCGAGATCGACATCGCCGGTGACGTCGAGCGAACGGGGGCCACTCGTGCGGCGCACGCGGACGGTGTCGGCAAGATCGAGACGGAGGAAAAGTGTCTCGATCTGGTGAAAACCGCTCGACTCGCGCGCGAGCATCTTCAGGCGGAGATTGATCTTGGCCTGCGCCCGCACCTCCGCCGCGCGCATCACTGTCGTCGCCGGCCGATGCAGCCGATCACGCGCGCGGAGGTGCTGGTGACTGACCAGGCGCCGCCCCGCCATCCGGCGCGTGGTTCACGGTGCCAATCTCATCGAGCGATAGGCCGGCGCGCAGGAAGTACCACGCGCCAATGACGGTGATCGGGACGAACGACAGGAAGTGAAACCCGATCGCCCACGTCACGGCGGCGTCGCCGCTCACGCCGTACAGGCGCAGGCCCTCTCGGCCGAAATACTCGAAGATGCCGAAGAAGCCCGGTGCCTGCGGCGCCGCGACACCGATGGCGATGATGCCCTGGAGGAACAACGCCGCGCTGTACGGCGCGTCGATCCCCACCGCCTTGAAGCCGATCCAGAAAGAGAACGCATTGAGCAGCCAGTGCACGAGCGTCCAGGCGAACACCGCCGCGAAGCGGCTTGGAGTGCGCAACACGCTCAACCCGCTCGTCAACGCGACGAGCGCCTGGCGGCCCTTGTCTTCGAACCGTGGCGCAATGCGCCGCGCAACGCGCTCATAGATCGACAGCACGCGGGCTGGAAAGAGCACCATCGCGTACATCGCGGCGAGTACCACCGACACGAGCGTCACACCAGCCAGCGCGATGCTCGACATCGACTGTCCGAATACCCTCGCGCCCCGTGGAAAGGCGGGGTCGAGCATGGCCGCGAACATGAGCAACAGCACAATGACGGCGTCGAACAGCCGGTCCACCACGAGCGACGCGAGCGCTGCAGGGAAGGGCACCGCGGGGGTAGCGCGCGACAACGCGAACGCGCGCGCCAACTCCCCCGCGCGCGCGGGGACCACGTTGTTGACCATCATGCCGATGGCTGTCGGCGGCCACAGTGTCGAGAATGAAAGGTTCGGCGCGATGGGGTCGAGGATCGGACGCCAGCGCAGCGCGCGCAGCGGAAAGATGAACGTCGCCGAGACGGCAGACAGGATCAGCAGCGGAACGTTGGCGCGCCGCACGTGCGCGATGACCTGGTCGAACTCGATCCCCCTGAATGCGAAGTAGAGACAGACCGCACTCAGGACGATGCCGAGCGCACCACGCCAGCCGAATTTCATGATCCGCGGTCAGTTTGTGAGCGCAAGGTCGAGCAGGTCGAACAGCTCGTTCATCGCGTCGGCGTCCATCGAGCTCCCCGCACTTCGCGCCTGGTCACGCAGTTCCACGCAACGCTCGATCGCGGCGCGGCCCCGATACAACAGCACGGTGATCGGCACGGGTGGCTGCTCCGCGATGGTTGCCGGAGCACTGAGGGGAGTCATCGCCAGCGTTCCAAGCTGCGCGATGCCCGCATCGAGCAGGTCGTTCTGCGCCAGCAGGGCAGGCGCGGCCGCAATCGCTGCCGACGCCATTGCAACGGCCGCGGGCTGGACGCGCTCCTGCGGTGCGGCGGACGGGACAATAGCCGGAGATGAGAGCGGCGTTGGCAGCGCGGTGCGTGGCGACTGCAGTGCGGTAAGCCGCTCGGCTAGCGACGTCGTCGCGTTGCCGGGCTGCGCCAGCACCGTCGCGATGCGATCGAGCGCGTCGATCGCGCCGGCATCCAATGCGATCGCGCGCTCACTGTGCGATGCGACGTACGTCGCCACCGCCCGCTCGCCAAAGCTCTCCGCGGACACCTCCAACGAGCGCAGCGCAAGCCGAAGACTCCGGCGCACGCGCTCCTGCGAGAGCGAGTCCTGCGCGGCGCGCGCGTCACCGAACAGACGACGCAGGTGCTCACCCTGACTCACCGCCTCGAGGCGAAACCGCTCCGCCGGCGTGGTGGGCGGACTGGCCGATGCCTCGAGGACGCCCGCGCCACCGTCGTCGAAGAACAGTTCGGCAATCGGCACGACGCGCTCGGCGCCGGTCTCCTTTTCCTGCATCGCGTCCAGCGCGGCGGCGAAGTGCGCGACGTCCGTGGAGGACGCACTGGTGTCTCCACCAGCACGGATGCCCGCGGCGACGCCACGCAACACGGTGGCCGCCGCGGTCAACAGTGCGACCCGCTCAGCACCCAGCGCCAGCTCGCCACCCTCCAGCGGACGTGCCGCCTGCTCCGCGGCTTCGAGCACCTCGGCCAGGGCGGGATGATCCTTCACACTGGCGATGCCGCGCAGCGCGCGGACGCGTCGCAGCACGTTCGCCGCCGCTTCGCGATCTGCGGGGCGCGTGGCCAGCAGTTCCAGGCCCGCGCCGATGTTCGACGACTCGGTGGCGAGATAGCTGTCGTGTCCCTCCATCGACGGGGCGGCAAGCGGCGTGAGGCTCCGCACGGCGGCGTAGTTGGTCAGCTCTGCGGAGCGCGCGCGAGCACGCGTGTCCTCCACCTCGCCCCACGTCCGCACGTTACGCAGCAGCAGCTTGCACTCATCCACCGCGGCGACGACGACGCCCGCGAGGCCAGGCTCCCACTGGAGCGCACCTTCTCGCAATGCGCGACCCACACGCTCGACACCGCCGGCGACCTCCGCAAAGGGCAGCAGCCTGGCCATCGTTGCACTGCCGCGCAGCGCTCGCGCGATGCGTTGGAGTGCTTCCGCGTCGGGTCCGGTACTGCCGCCCGCGTCGAGCAGCCCGTCGAGTTGCTCGACGTAGTCGCCGGCCTCGAGGATGAAGAAGTCCAGAAACCCGACGGGGGTAGGGGCCGTCATGCCCGCTCCATGCTGGTGAGACGCCTTCGCTGACGCGTCAAGTTAGGCGACACGCGTCGATTCGGAAAGCAAACGTGAGCCGTCGGCCGTCAGCAACATCGACTGCTCACTACTGACGCTCTTCCGAGTTGCCGCGAAACTGAGGGGCACGTTAAGCTTCCATCACTCCCCGAGGAGATCATTCAGTGAGAAAGCTGCTGCTGCTTGTCCTGCTGTTCGCCGGCGCCTGCAAGTCGCGAACGACGGAGATCGTGACCACGCCCACTCCTGCGCCCACTTCTGTCGTCACCGGACCAGGCGCCGCAGCGCCCCGTGCGGCCGTCGATGCGTTCCTCGGCGCCATCTCGAGTCAGGACATCCAGGTGCTGTCCGGGATCTGGGGAGACAAGAACGGACCCGTGCGCGACAGCAAGATCTTTCCGCGCGCGGACATGGAGCAGCGTTCGTTGTATCTCATGCGCTGCCTCAAGCACGATCGCTTTCGCGTGCTCGGTGAATCCCCTGCGGCCGACGCCGAGCGCGTTTTCCAGGTAGAGCTCACGCGGGGAACTACCACGAGGGTGACAGACTTCTTCACAGCACGAAGCGGTGATCGCTGGTTCGTGCGCGATGTGAGGATGGAACCGGTGCGGGAGCTCTGCGCCATGCGGTGATCCTGCCGCGTCGCGTCAGAATTCGCTGAGCTCCACCAGCACGCCCGCAGTAGCGGTTGGGTGCAGGAAGGCGATGCGTTTTCCCTCGGCGCCGAGACGCGGTGTCTCGTCGATGAGGCGCACACCGGCGGCGCGACAGCGCGCAAGCGTGTCGTCGAGGTCGTCAACGGCGAAGCAGATGTGATGAATGCCGGCACCGCGCTTGGCGACGAACTTGCCGATGGGTGAGTCGGGCGACCGAGCTTCGAGGAGCTCGACGAGTGACTCGCCTGCCTGCAGTCCTGCGATGCGTGCGCCGTCGGCGTCGTCGAGCGGAACTTCGAGCAGGCCGAGGACATCGCGATAGAAGGGCAGGATCTGTTCGAGTGAGTGCACGGCAATGCCCACGTGGGCAATGCGAGTGGCGCGACGGGAACCGTTGGTCATGATCGTGGGCGCTGGTGGACATGCTCCGGCGCCGAAACCTAATTCTGGGGCGGCCTATCCAACGGTCGTCAGGAGACAGAGCAGCAATGTCCAACGCGCAGGTGGTGACCGACGCCAATTTCGATGTCGAGGTTGAGCAGTCGGCAGGCCTCACGGTCGTGGATTTCTGGGCAACGTGGTGCGGCCCCTGCCGGCTGATCGCCCCGATCCTCGACCAGATCGCGGTGGACTACGCCGACACGGTCAAGGTGACGAAGCTGGACGTCGACGCGAACATCAAGACGGCGACGCGCTTCAACGTGCGCTCGATCCCCATGCTGCTCTTTTTCAAGGAAGGGAAGCTGGTGGACCAGATCGTCGGCGCCGTGCCGCGTCCGGCCATTGAAGCGAAGCTGAAGCTGCTCGGCGCCTGAGTTCGCAACCAGCAACGGCTCCCGCCGTTGCACGTGCGTTGGCCCAGTCGCACATTGGGCCGGAGGAGAACAGGCGCTTCCGGTCCCCTTCACCCAACGTGATGCCCGCGACTGTCGCTGGCCTGCGCTACCCGTGCACACGCGTGCTCCTGCCGCGAACGCGACTGGCGTACGTGCACCTGCGCAACCTGCTCGGCGACGCGAAGCGCGATCGCTCGGCGCGCGTGTCTGGCTTCGTCGCGATCTGGCTGCCCGAGGAATTCCTCGTCCTGTACCTGCAGCAGGGCGAGCTGGTGAACGCCTGCCTGCACAACGGAAAGGAGTTCTGCGCGCTGGCAACCGCTGCGGCCGTGGAAAAGGTCCCGAGCGAGCCCGAGTACGGAGAGATCTGCTTCAACGAGGCGGAGGACGACCAGCTCTCCTGCATGTTCGCGTCGCAGACGAATGCGCCCATCCCCTGGCCACGCGAGATGCGGCCGACGGACCCGAGTGTCCTGTTTCCCTACCTTATGGCCACCACCTTCGACGGCATGGTGGAGATCGCGGCGGAGGGAGATGTGAACTACCTGCTCATGCGCCACGGGTCGGTGTTTGCGGCGTTCCTCTCGGGTTCGGAGCGGGGGTCGCTCGTGGAGCGTGTCGCAAAGTTGTTCGAACGTGACAGGCGCGCGCTGCACCTCACGGTGCGGCACTGGTCACTGCCCGAAGCGTTGCCCATACAGGCGCCAACCGGATTGGTCGCCGCATATCGCGACCTTGCGACGTCCTTGGTGCTGCGGCTCGTGGCCGACGGGCGCGAGAGCGCGCCGGCCATCGCGGAGCACGCGCGCACGACGCTCGCCACCGCGCATCCACCCCTCGACGGCTTCTCGTTCAACGGGAGGACGCCGCGCGCCGTCGTGGCAGACGCGACCGCGCTGACCGATGCGATCGCTGCGCTCATCAACGAGATACTGTGGACAGCCAGCGACCAGGAGGGTCACGGTCCAGAGCAGATGCTGCGCGAACTGACGCACGAACGCCGGCACCTGTTCCAGTCGGCAGGCCTGTTCGAGCGACTCTCGTGGAAGCTGACGTGATGGACGGGTCGGGCATCCGTGGCACGACGAGGTGCTCCTGACTCGACCGCAGCGGCAGGCGGACGCTCACCCGTTGGCCGGGC
>JANOIJ010000103.1:0-21007 GCA_031407575.1 Gemmatimonadaceae bacterium
CTGCTCCACATGAGGCGATAGTTCTCAAACGTCGGCTGGTCGGGGATGAGCGACAGCGAGCCCACCTCGAGCGCTGGCTTGAAGGTGCTCGACGCCATCCAGAGGAACGGATAGATGAACGTGAGCGCGGCTATGCCGAGCAGGATGTAGAGTACAGCGCGTTTCGCCGTGCCGCGGTTCGCCGATCGCCGCTCGCCGCTCGTCGGGCGATTCAAGACGCCTCCGCCACGCCAACCACTCGGCGCTGAATGGCGACCACTGCCCCGATGATCAGCGCGAGCGCCACTCCGATCGTCGCGGCGTACCCCATCTTCTGGTACGAGAACGCGTTCGTGTACATGTACAGCACCACGGAGAAGGTGCGCCGCAGGGGACCGCCGCCCGTCATGACGTACGGCTCGATGAACAACTGAAAGCCGTTGATCGTGGAGAGCGTGAGCACGAGGATCGTCTGCGGCAGCAGCAGCGGCAGCGTGAGATGCCGGAAGCGCTGCCACGACGACGCGCCATCGAGCTCGATGGCCTCCTGGCAACTGCGCGGGATGTACTGCAGCCCCGCGAGATAGATGATGACGTAGAAGCCCACATTCTTCCACGTGACCATCACGGCGATGGCCGCCATGGCGACGGACGGGTCGGTGAGCCATGGCACCGGCGTCAGCCCGATCTTTACCAGGACCGCGTTGATGAGACCGACGTCCGTGGCGTACAGCGCGTTCCACAGGATGGCGACGACGGCGCCGGAGATGACGACCGGCAGGAAGAACGCCGCGCGCCAGAACGCCCGCAACCGCATCGGCCGGTTGAGCGCCACCGCCAGCGCGAGCGCCGTGACGATCTGCAGTGGCAGGTGAATGCCGAGAAACACAAACGTGTTGCCGACTGCCTGCCAGAACCGCGTGTCGTTCGCCAGCAGCGTGATGTTATCGAGACCGGCGAACGATGGCGCTGTCACCAGATCCCACCGCATCATCACCAGCGCGAGTGCGAACGCCACCGGATAGGCGGCGAACGCCAGCAGGAACAGCGCATACGGCGCCGAGAGCAGCGCACCAGCTCTGGCTTCAGCGCGCATCGATGATCTTGCGCGCCTCCGTCGCCGCCTTGGTGAGCGCGAGCTTCACGGGCGTCACGCCGTAGATGGCCGCGCCCTCGTACGCTTCCGACAGCAAGTCGAAGATCTCCACGATGTCGGGATCGAGATCGATGTCGCGCGTGCGTTCCACGAGCCGCGCGTAATCCGACAGCGTGGCGGCGCTCGCAAGCGACGCGGTGAAACGCGCGTCCGTCGACAATGCGCGACGATACGGTAGCTGGCTCGCCTCCTGAATGAGCAGGCGGTCCGCCTCCGGCGACGTCAGGTACGCGACGAACCGCGCCGCGGCGTTCGCGTGCTTGGTCGTGGAGAAGATCGCGATGCTGCGCAGGTCGGCGAAGGCGTAGGCGTCTTCCGGGCGAGCGTTGTCGGCGGACGGAATTGGTGTCACCGCGTAGCGAAGATCCGGTGCCCTGGCGGCATCGAGCTCGCGCAGGAACCACGGCCCGATGATCTTCATCGCCACCGTGCCGTCGATGAATGGGTCTCGACCCAATGAAAAGTTGGCCTTGGGCAGGAGTCCCTGCGCGAAACCTTGTCGCAGCACTTCCACGGCCGCGATTGCAGCCTCGTTGTCGAACCGCACCGTGTCGTTCTTCACCAGCGTGCGGCCACCCGAGCTCGCGAGGTAGAGCGGATAGAAGTCATAGAAGCGCTCGTGCCACGTGGTCTTGAGCGGCGCCCACATGGCCCACTTGTCGAGCCGCCCGTTGCCGTCCGTGTCGCGTGCGAGCCTGCGGAACGCCTCCAGTAGCTCGGTGTGATTGCGCGGCGGCCGTACACCGGCGGCAGCGAGCACGTCGACGTTATACAGCAGCATCTGCGGATTCGTCTTCCACGGGAACGAGTAGATCCCACCATCCGGAAGCCGCAACGGCGCGAGCATCGCCGCCGTCGTGCGCTCGGCGAGCCGCGCCGCCGTGGGCGCGAGGTTGTCGAGCCGCACCACGCCGTTGGCGCGCACGAGTCGCGACAGCAGTGCCGACGACACATTGGAGCAGACGTCCGGCGTCGCGCGCGCGACGATCGCGGCGAGCAACACCTCCTCGGTGGAGCGCCCCGCGGGCAGCGGCTGCACGCGCACCTGCACTTCGGGGTGATCACGATTCCACGCGTCGGTCAGCAGTGTCGCGAGCTTGACCTCCATGGGATTGGCCGCCGGCCAGTACGTGAGGACGATCGGCCCCGCAGCGCTCGAGTCGCGCATCGCAAGCCGTCCATTCGTCATCGACAATTCGACGCGTGCGCCGCTCGTGGACGCATACGTCCGACTGGGAGGAACGACGGCAAGCGACGCGGAACGTGCACCCACGGGCGCATAGCCGAGGTACTCAACGGCTTCCGCGTTCCGTGTTACGGACTGCAACGCGAGCAGCGCCTCAATGGTGGACTCCGCGCCGGAGTTGCGATTCACCTGGGCTGCCGAGGGGCCGTCGATGCCGTCGAAGGCGCGGCCCGTCTTTGCGTCGTACATGGCGACGTCCGCTGCGTTAGCGCCGAGCAGCCACGCAGCCGAGAGTCCCGCGTACACGGCGTATGAGCGCTCGCCCGTCGCGTCTGCGAGCGCGATGAATCCTTCGGCGACGGGACCGATGCCGTACGCGATCTGCGGAAACATCGTCACGGAGCCATTCGGCCCGATCTGCTCCGGCACCTGGCCGGCGAGCAGGAATCGGCCCCAGAGCGCGTCCGCCTCGGCTCGCGCGGCGGCGAGAAGCTCCGGTCGCGCAAGCACGATGGACGCCTGCGCCAGCGCGCTCACGGACCGTGCGCCCCATGCGTGCCATGCAGACGTCGGCGCGTCGGTGCGCGCGCCCCACGGGGCTGACGCAGCACCACCGGCGGCGCGCGGCACGATCAGGTTGGCGGTGCGCGTTGCGAGGTCCGCGTGCTCAGACGTCGGCTCGGCGCGCTGAAGTGCGAGCACGCCAAGCAGCGCCTCGGACGTCGCCGTCACCGACCCGCCGATGAGCCTCCCCGCGCGGATCTCCTGCGCCATCCGTGCTACGGCGCGCTCAGTCGGCGCGCGAAGCTCGGCCAGCGACTCCGGATACCGCGTTCGGAAGACGCGATGCGCTTCGCCGAGTGCCCAGATGCCGCGCGCCGCCCAGTACGACATGCTCTTGCGACTGCTGATCGCCGAATGGTTCGGCTGGCCCGTGGTGTCGATGAAGTTGTAGAACTCGCCGTCGCCCTGCTCCATCGCCACGACGAACCGCAGCAGTCCCATCGCTTCATTGCGCGTCGCGGTATCGCCCGACTCCTCGTACGCGCGGAGATACAGCACCGCGGCGCGCGCGACGTCGTCCACGCTGGCGATGCCCTCGAGTCCGTCGCGCTGCGGCGAGCCCGTGGGTTGGTAGCTCGGCGCGTTGGCGTACAGCGCGACGACCCGCACGTCCCTGCCATTGACCGTGGCATCGCGCGTCAGGTGCCGGAGATGGGCGAAGTTGAGCACGACCGGTGCGGGCGCCGCGACGGCCGGCGGCGGCGGCGCGGCATTGCGACCGCAGCCGCCCGCGAATGCGAGTGCGGCGACGCTGAGCGCGATCACGAACGCACGAATGACGATCACCGCGCAGCCATCGCTGCAGCGATGAACGCGAGCAGTTCGATCTTGTTGACGCGTGCCGCAGCGACGGAGACATCAGCCGCACCGTAGTACACCACGAGGTCGTCGCCGCGCTCCACCATGCCCTGCGGAAACACGACTCTGACCCCGGTGCGGAAGTTCGCCATGTCGACCTGCGGAATGGGGCCGGCGTCGATCTCGTAGCTCGCCTCGGGCGCGAGCGCGGGAGTACTCGAGACGTAGAGAATCTTCTCCGGCGTCTTCATGTCCAGCAACAACCACCCCATGGAGTAGACGTTGCCTTCCTCGATAGTGGTTGCTCCGTGGAATGGCAGCAGCCACCCCAGTGGAGTCGCGATGGGCGGCGCGCCCGCGCCGACGCGCGAGCTGCGCCAGCTACCCGGTACTGGGCCGAGCACCTCCGTGCCTGTAACCGGCCAGTCGGACTCGAGCGAATCCACGCGCACACACACAATGCGCGGCATCGGACGGTGGAGGATGACGTACTGCCCGCCCACCTTCCGCGGGAACACGACGCAGTTCTTGTTCTCGCCCGCGATGCGCGGGCCGTGGCGCTCGTAGCGCGCGGGGTCCAGCAGGTTGTCCGTGGTGATGAGGCAAACGCGCGGTCCAATGGCCGAATAGCCGGTGTACGTGATGGCGTACCGGCCCTCGTCCTCCATGAAGGTGATTCGCGCGTCCTCGACACCCCACTCCTCGTACGGCGCCTCGCGCGCGATGGCGGGCGTCGGCCAGATCTCGTCGATGTCGACGCCATTCGTCGAGAGCGCCATCGCCAGGCAGGAGCGCCGAGTGTCGTCCTCGAACACGCGGACGAGGAGCGCCACGCGCCCAGTCACGTGGTCCACGCACGCGCCGGGGTTGAAGGCACCGCTCGCCTTGGCGAAGACGATCTGCGACGGCCGCACGATGGGGTTGGTCGCCACGCGCTGCAGTTGTGCAATCATGCGCGCTCCGCGATCCACTGTCCGTACAGCCGCTCGAAGTGCTGGCCCGGCGCGAGATAGTATTCGTCGGCGGAGATGTCCAGCACGCGTGGTGCCGCAACACGCTCGAGCGCACCCGCGTCGCGACGCGCACGAAGCGCGCGGAACACGCCGGCCGCCGGCTTCTCGCTGCCGTCCGCGCGCACGAGCCCGAAGGTGCGCTCGCGAATGGCGCGATCGAACGGCGGACGCGTGAACAACCGCGCGTCGTAGTCCGCGTAACACCATGCGTACGCGCCCGCAGCGCCCGTCGTCACCAACCGGTTCAGCACCGACTCGTAGTACTCCGCGCCTTCGTCTTCTGACGCGAGATACTGCGCACGGGGCTGGCCGAGGAATTCGTCGGTGATGGTGACGCCGGCCGATCCCTGCTGAGCGGTGCACAGCCCGAACTCCTGCATGAGCGGCGCGCGGTGCGAGCCCGACAGCTCCGCGGTGAGCGCGCACGCAAACGGCACGAGCTCCGGATCCAGGAACGAGCGCGCATAGCCCGAATAGAGCGGGTAGGCGTGCATCACGTCTTCGTCGAGGAGGGATGCGAGGTCGTCCACGCGCATGTGATTCGTGGTCGTGAGCGACGGCAGGTGTGCGCCGATGCGCACCGCGACTCCGGGCGCCGCCTGGCGGATGGCACTCGCGAGCGCGACCGTCCACGCGCGTGCCGCGTCGCGCGAGGCGGGACGCTGCGCGTCGTCGATCTCGTTGGCGATGTCGAAGGCGCGGATGGACGTGTCGCCGGCGAGTGCGCTCGCACACGCGCCCGCGAGCATCGCCTGCGAGCTGACGAGCTCGGAGTCGTCATAGATGTCGGCAGGGGTGCCCTGCGCACCGAGCATCCAGTCCGGCCACCAGATGCGGCCGCTCATGTTGAGCACGATGAGCGTCGGCACCACGGCGAGTCCGGCGTCGCGTGCGACGCGCGCAACCTCCACGAGCCGCGCGACCATGCCCGCATCCACGCGCTCGCACGCAGGAAGGAAGTCGCGCAGCAGCGTGAAGACCCGCACCGTATCGAATCCCATGCTGGCGACGTGCGCCATCTCGTCACGCACCTCGGCAAGGTCGAGCTCGCGCCACATGTACATCGCTCGGCGACGCGGCCAGTAGTTGATGCCCAGCTCGAATGGCGCGTCGAGCCCGCTCACTCCAGCCCGCCGATGATCTCTCGCAGCGAGAGATCGGCGACCGCAGTCACGCCATCCGCCGCGCCATAGTAGACGCGGACGATGTCGCCATCGGTGACGAGCCCGCACGTGAACACGACGCCACCAAAGAATCCCTCGCGCTCGTACGGCAGCTCGGGACGGAGGATGGGGTCGCGCGAGCGCGCGAGCACGATGGACGGATCGTGCACATCGAGCAGCAACGCGCCCAGCGCGTACTCCATTGGCGAGCTCACGCCGTGGTAGACGGCGATCCACCCGTGCTCCGTGCGGAACGGCACCGCGCCGCCACCGATCTTCGCGTTGTCCCATATGCCGCGTCGGCCAGCCGCGATGAACCGGTGGTCGCCCCATGCGCGCAAGTCGGGCGACGTCGCACTCCAGATGGCCGGCTCGCCGATGCCCTCCGGCATGGGGCGGTGCAGCGCCATGTAGCGTCCGTCGATCAGCTCCGGGAAGATCGTGACGTCGCGATTGTTCGGCGGGAAGATGATTCCGTGCCGCGCGAACACGCGAAAGTCGCGCGTGGAGGCGAGCGCCGTCGCGATGCCCGCGGGCGACACCGCCGTGTAGTTGATCCAGTACGTGCCATCGATAAGTGTGATGCGCGCGTCCTCCACGCCGAACGACTCGAGCGCCGTGGCAGCACCGAACGCCGGCCGCTCCTCCACCTCGAAGTGCACGCCGTCGCGCGAGCGAGCCACGCGAAAGTGCGAGATGGAGGTCAGCCAGCTCCGTCCCTCGAACACGATCACGCGCGGGTCGCTGGTGTCGAGACCAGCCGTGCCGAACACCCACCGCTTCAGCTCGATCTCACCGGACGCCGCATTGAACACCGGCGCGACGATCCGCGATGCCGAGCGGTCCGCTGGCGCCTCAGCGACACGCAGCAGCAGCACCACGTCGTCGCCGTGCCGGGTGGCCGCTGGATTGAAGACGCCGACGATCTCGAAGTCGGGGCGCGACGGCCGCAGCATGGCCGGCGTGAGGATCGGATTTTCGGGCGCGCGACGAGGCGACATCTCCGCCGGGTGGGAGTGAGCGGCCAACTATACAGCGGCGTGGCGCTGGATGCGAAACAGGAGTTGGATTGCCGCCCCATCCACGGCGCTTGACTGTCGTCGCCCGGAACGCCGGCCACGCTGCGACGCCAAGAGCGCACACACGGTCGTTCGGATCTCACGGGAACTGCCGGATCAAGCATCGACTCAGAAGTGTGTCGGGCGACGCGATCGCGTCGCAGCACTTCGGCGTTCATGTAGTATCCGGCAGTTCCCGTTGAATCCGAGTGATCCGTTTCCCCGCTCCTCACTCGCGCGACGGCGCCGAATCGCTCGGCGCTACGAACAACTCATTGCTCCCCCAGCGCACGCGTCGTAAAATCTGTTGAAGCCCGAGGAGAACCGAATGGACAGGATGTACCTGAAGGACGTCGAGGACTACAAGGGCACGAGCCCGCGCGCCGAGGCGATCGCGGGGATGCAGGCGGCCGGCATTCCGGTGCCGCAGATCATGCACATGTTCGCCTTCAAGCCAGACCGCACGGATCACCTCGCCGCCTTTACCCAGGGCGTGATGCGCGGACCGTCGCCGCTGACGCCTGGCCAGCGCGAGTTGATCGCGGCACTGACGTCCAAGCTCAACCAGTGCCTCTTCTGAATTGGCTCCCACGCCGCGGTCGCGGCGATTCTGCTCGATGATCCGCCGCTCGTGCAGGGTGTGTTGAAGGACCTCGACACCGCGCCCGTGACGGACAAGGACCGCGCGCTCTACGGCTTCGTGAAGAAGATGGTGCAGGACTCGCTCAGCATCGGCGAAGCGGACGTCGCTGCCGCGCATGCAGCGGGCTGGACGGACGAGGCACTGTACGACGCCATCTCGGTGGTCGCGCTGTTCCAGTTCTACAACGCGTGGATCGACGCCAGCGGCGTGCGGGACATGCCGGCCTTCGCGTACGAGATGTCCGGCAAGCGGCTGTCGACGTCGGGCTACATGCTGGGGAAACCGCCGGCGCCGTGAGTGAGCGCCGGCGTCAGTCCGACACCGCGCCGATGGGCACGTCGCGTCCTCCAACATCCTGCACCAGCGACACGCAGGCCGCGGCGATGAGCAGGCACACACCGCCCATCATCACCACGTACAGCGGCGCGTTGGGGTTGTTCTCGCCGAGCGTGAGCCGGATGAGCGGACCGAACCCGAGCGACGCAACGATCTCGGGGATCACGATGAAGAAGTTGAACACGCCCATGTAGACGCCCATGCGCTTGGCCGGCAAGGCGTTGGAGAGGATGGCGTACGGCATCGACAGGATCGACGCCCATGCGATGCCCACGCCCACCATGCTCAGCAGCAGCACGTACTTGTCGTGGATCAGGTACACCGAGAGCAGCGCGATGCCGCCGCACACCAGCGAGAGCGCATGCACCGCCTTCCGGCTGGTGGCCGCGGCGAGCTTCGGCAGCGCGAGTGCCACGATGAAGCACGTGATCGAATAGAACGCAAACGCAAAGCCGCCCCACTCGATGCCGGCCGTGTACACCGCCGAACTGGGATCGGTGGCCCCGAATACGTGTCGAGCGGTGGCCGGCACGAAGAAGATCCACATGCAGAACAAGCCGAGCCACGTGAAGACCTGCACCACGGCAAGCTGCTTCATGGTGGTCGGCATGTCGCGTAGCGCCGATCCCACCTCACTGAAGACGTCAGCCAATCCGCGCCGCTCCTTCCGCGCTCGCTCGAACGCCTCCATGTCGTCCGGGGGATACTCGCTCGTCGTGAACACCGTCCACATCACGGCGAGCAGGAACACCACCGCGCCCACCTGAAACGCGTACTTCACCGTGAGCGGAATGCCGCTCGGCGTACTGCCGGTGACGCCCATCCAGCTCAGGAACAGCGGCAGCGCATTCGCGAGGCTCGCGCCCACGCCGATGAAGAACGACTGCATCACGTAGCCCGCTGTCCGTTGCGACGTGTTGAGCTTGTCGGCGACGAAGGCGCGGAACGGCTCCATCGAGACGTTCACCGAGGCATCGAGTATCCAGAGCAATCCCGCGGCCATCCACAGGGTGCTCGATGTCGGCATGAAGAACAGCGCGATCGACGCGAAGATGGCACCGATGAGAAAATAGGGACGACGTCGCCCGAGTCGTCCCCATGTTCGGTCGCTCATCACGCCGATGATCGGCTGCACGAGCAGTCCAGTCACCGGCGCCGCCAGCCAGAGCAGTGGCACTTCATCGGGCCGCGCGCCAAGCTTCTCGTACACGGCGGACATGTTCGCCAGCTGCAATCCCCAGCCGAACTGAATGCCGAGGAATCCGAAGCTCATGTTGAAGAGCTGCCAGAACGGAAGTCGGGGCTTTTCCATGGTGGAGAAGTTGTTCAGCGTCCCCGCTTTGGGAAGGAGCTTCAGTTCGGCGTGGCGCGCGCTTGCGACGCACTCGACGGACGCGCTACGATTGCGTCCACCGCTCGCGCACAATCACGCATCGCCAGTCACGGGACGTCATGCGCCGACTCGCCACCGCACTCTCTGCCCTCGTCCTCGCAAACACCGCGACCATCTCGGCACAACAGCCAGGCACGTCGTGGAAGCACGGTGCGACGTGCTACGAGATTTTCGTGCGCTCATTCTCGGATAGCGATGGCGACGGCATCGGCGACTTCCGCGGCCTCACCGCGAAGCTCGACTACCTCAACGACGGCAATCCGCGCTCGACAAAGGACCTTGGCGTTCGGTGCATCTGGTTGATGCCCGTCGCTGCGTCACCGAGCTACCATGGGTACGACGTCAGCGACCACTACAGGGTGAATCCGCAGTACGGTACCGCGGACGACTTCAAGCGACTCGTCGCCGCGGCGCATCGTCGCGGCATCAAGGTGCTGGTGGACCTCGTGCTGAACCACGCGTCGAGCGAGCATCCGTACTTCAAGGAAGCGTTGCGCGACACGACGTCCGCGCATCGCTCGTGGTTCCGCTTCTCGCCCACCAAGCCGGACACGAAATCGCTCTGGGGCAACACGATCTGGCACAAGTCCGAGGTCCGCGACGAGTACTACTACGGCCTCTTCTCGTCGCAGATGCCCGACCTCAACTACGAGACGCCGGCAGTGCGCCAGGAAGCCAGCAAGGTCGCCAGCTTCTGGCTGAAGGAAATGGGCGTGGACGGCTTCCGCCTCGACGCCATTTCCTTTCTCGTCGAAGAGGCCAACCGCCTCGACCACACCGCAGGGACGCACGCGGTGCTCCGCGCCTTTTCACGCGACGTCAAGCGCATCGCGCCGGCCGCGTTCACCATCGGTGAAGTGTGGGACAGCATCGGCGCACAGTTGCCCTACTATGCCGACCAGCTCGATGCGCACTTCACCTTCGAGGCATCTGAGGCGATTCTCGAGGCGGTGCGCACCGGCTCGGCGAAAAAGCTCCTCGCTCCCGTGCTCCGGATGCAGCGCGAGTTCCCCGCTGACCGGTGGTCGCCCTTCCTGCGCAACCACGACCAGACGCGCACCATGACCGCGCTTGGCAACGACATGGCGCGAGCTCGCCTGGCGACGACGTTGCTCCTCACGCTGCCCGGCCTGCCGTTCATCTACTATGGCGAGGAGATCGGCATGTCGGGCGACAAGCCCGACCCGCGACTCCGCACACCGATGCACTGGACCGGTGGCCGAGCGGGCGGGTTTACCACTGGCCTGGCGTGGGAGCCGCTTCAACCGGATTCCGCAACCGCCAACGTGCAGCGGCAGGACGCGGATCCTGGGTCGCTGCTCAACTTGCATCGACGCCTCATCCATCTGCGCGCGTCGAACTCCGCGCTCGGCGCCGGTGCGCTCGTTCCGCTCGACGCCAGCAGCGATGCGGTCGCGGCGTACATCCGTCGCGATGGAGCGCGCACGGTGCTGGTGGTGGCCAACCTCGGCGAGACGGCGTTAAGCGGTGTGACGTTGTCGTCGCGCGATTCAGTGTTGCTCGACGGGACGCATCAGGCTGCCGTGCTTGCGGGAGGCGGCGCGCCAGCGTCGGCGGTGGTCAAGGCGGGCAGACTGGACGGATACGTGCCGTTTACGACCCTGCCACCGAAGCACGCGTTCATCGTCGAGCTCAAGTAATGTCATCCTGAGCGTAGCGAAGGATCTGCACCTCTGCCTGACCGTAAAGGCGACAACCCAGACCGCGAACGCTGAAGGCGCTGACACGACGCACGCAGAACGTCGCTGTAACAGCGTTTCGCGTCATTGGTCGTAACGAGCTGAGTGGAGAAGAACCTGCTTCCTGGGATGCTGGCCGGAACTTGCACGCCACTGCTGCCATTTCACACTCACAATTGCGCAACCTCGGAGTAACGTCAATCGCGGTTGCAGCGTTCTCAGCGTGCGTCGTGTCAGCGCCTTCAGCGTTCGCAGTCTGGGCTTGCCTTACGGTCGAACTGGCGCAACGCCGGGCCTCCGCTCCTCCGCCGCAAGCTTCAGCGCGACACCATTCGTCCATCCGAAGCCGTCTTGCGTTGGATACTCCCCACCGCCCGCGCGCTTGCTCAGGTCCATGACGTCGTACTTCTCCGTCATCTTGCCTGTGACGCGATACGTGCGGCGATTGAGCGCCAGCCAGCGATTGCTCGCATCATCCGCCACATCCGCTCGACCGTAGCGACGCACCCCTTCTATAGAAAGCCATTGCAGGGGCGGCCAGCCGTTCGGCGCGTCCCATTGCTGGCCTGATGCGATCTGCGTCGTCACGAACCCACCCGGCTTGAGGAAGTCGCGCGCCAGACGTGCGGCGACGGCGCGCCCCTGCTCCGGCGACGCCAGCCCGAAGTAGAGCGGCGCCGCAGCGGCGAGCGTCGGCCTGTCTGTGACGCGCTCCATCGTGCGCCAACGAACGTCGAAGAAGAATCCCTCCGACGGGTCGTACGCCAGCGCGACAAGCGCGCGTCGTCGCGCTTCCGCGGCGGCGGTGAAGCGCTGCGCGACCTGCGCGTCCCCCGGCTGCCTGCGGTATGACCGCAGCGCGGCGATGGTGCGCTCCGCGTGGTACAGCAGGCTGTTGAGGTCCACCGGGATGAGCTCGATCGTCTCGAGCGTCTTCAAGTCCTTCGGGTCGCGCATCCAGCGGCTCGAGAAATCCCAGCCACTCTCGGCGGCGGCGCGAATGTTTCGATACAGCGCTTCGCGCTGCGCTACGGGCAGGCTTTGGGCGAGCTCGAAATCCTCGCGATACGACTCGGGACGCGGCTCGGGACGGTCGTCCCAATACCGGTTGAGCACTGCACCATCGCGAAGCCGCACGACGCGACGCGCGGCGCTCCCCGGTGCCACGACTTCCGCGCCCGCCATCCAGAACGCATACTCGCCCTCGATGGCATCGAGATACGCCAGCGCGCGAGCCGTGTCAGTGGCGGTGGCGTAGAGTCCGACCATCGCCGCGAAATACGGCGGCTGGCTCCGGCTCAGGTAGTAGGTGCGATTGGCATTGGGAATGTGTCCCACGGTGCGCACCAGGTGCGCGAAACCGTCGAGCATGTTCTTCACGAGGTCCGTGCGGCCGCTCTGCACGAGGCCGAGCATCGTGAAGTAAGAGTCCCAGTAGTAGACCTCGCGAAAGCGTCCGCCCGGGACGACGTATGCGCCCGGCAGCGGGATGAGCGACGACCGTGCGTCCACGGCGTCCGCGGGGCGCGTGAGCGCCGGCCACAGCGCGCGGATGTGTTCCTCCATGGACTTGAGCGTGTCCGAGCGGGCGCCTTCACCTGCGGCACGCGGCGCCTCGAAGTTCTGCGCGACGAACGCACGCAGGTCGAACTGCGGTCCGGCTTTCGCCGCAGCGTACCGCGCGACAAGCTCGGCCGCCGCGGAGAGCGGCTTCGCGTCCACGAGCGTCTTGGAGTCGGGAAACACGCGCGCCACCTGGATGTCGTGGAACAACTGGCCGAGGTCGCGGGCCGGGTCGTAGAGCGCGGACGTAGCGGTTCGCGTCGACGTCGACGCGGTAGACGGCACCGGCGGCGCGGCGCATGCCGAGGCGGCCACGGTTACCGCGAGGACGAGGACAAGGGAGCGTCGTGCGAACGACTGTTCGGTCTTCATGAGGCGCCGCGTGGGATGGGAAGAAGCACTCAACGATAGAGCGGCACGACTCGTACCGCGATTTCTGATCGTCACCGCAGTTCCGGCGACACGCACTCGGATTGCTTGCGCACCACCCACGTCATCATCGACCGAGCGTCCTGCACGACGCTCGTCTTGAGCGGATCGGCAAGCGTGCCGCCGAGCGTCGCGGTGGCCTCCAGTATCATGGGCTCATCGACGAGAAAGCGCGTCGACCCGTCGGGGAGCACGTAGCGACGGCCGCCGAGCGGCTTCACTCGCGTCTCGTGTCCGATCGTGGTGGCCAGTCGGGCGAAGAAGAGCCCACCCGGCTTCAATACGCGCCACATGGCGTTCAGCATCGCCCACCATTGCGTCTCATCGCGCGCAAAGTGCAGCACGGCGCTGCTGAGCACGACGTCGAAGGACGCCTCATCGAACGAGATGTCCTCCACATGCTCGCGGCGAATGCGATCCGCGGCGATCGCGCGAGGTGACGACATCGCGAGCCGGCGGACGTCCGCGAGTGCAGTTTCATCAACGTCCACCGCGGCGACGTCGAAACCCTGTCGCAGCAGGTACACCAGGTTGCGGCCGCGCCCGCAACCCGCATCGAGGATGGACATGCCCTCGGCGATCCGTCCACGGAGGAGTTGATCGAACAGATAGATGTCGATCTCGCCAAACTCCTCGTGCAGCGACATTGCGGAATTGGTGTGAGCGGTGACGCGGGCTGGCTACATGCCGAGTAGCAAACGTACGAGGAGTACGGTGAGCGTGACCCCGCCTGCTGCTAGCAGGAGGAGCACGAGTGCGGCGCCGACGAGCAGTGTCAGGCTGGATTTGCCCGTCGCGCCAGGTGACGCCACATGTCGTTCGATGAGCGCGACGTTGCGGTTGTTCGACTTCCAGCCGGCGTCGAACAGGTCGCCGAGCACGGGCACCGAGCCAACAAATGTGTCGAGAGCGACATTCGCGATCATCCGGAACACCACGGTGCGTGGGGCGCCGAGCTGGATAGCTGTGAGCACGATGTACCCCGAGACCGCGGCGCCGGCAACGTCCCCGAGTCCGGGCACGAGACCGAGAATGGGATCGAGTCCCACCCGCATTCCGGTGCCGGGCACGCCGACCGCGCTATCGAGCGCACGAGCGAGCATGCGCGCGCGTGCGAGGCGTGCTTCGTGGGTCGACGCGGTTTCGTCCGGTAACGTCATGCGGCGCAGATCAGGCAGAATCCGCGCCGCACGGCGTGTCCGCTAGTTGCCGGGCGGCCGAGGCCTCGGCAGCGCCGTCGGCGGGAGAATGTTGTTCAGCCGCATGTAGTTCGCGAGTTGGCTGTAGTGATCCGCCATGTCGATCGCATTGCCGAGCACCATGTTCGCGCGCGTGATGGTGCGTGTGTTGGCGCCGAACGTCATCGTGATCTGGTCGGCCAGCTTGGCGTCGTCGAGTTGCGCGAAGGCGCTTTCGCAGAACGCGAATGACGCCTTGAGCTTTTCTATGAGTTTTGCCTTGGGCCACGTGGCCTTGATCGAGTCGGCCGTCGTGGTGTCCTCCGCCGCCCGCGTCGCCTTCATGGCGCCGAAGTTGTTGCAGAAAAGGTAGTTGTCGCTCGCGAGGTGCTGGGCGATGTAGCCGATGGTGAGCTGCGCGGGGGTCGGCTTGTACGAGAACTTCGATTCGGGGATGGAGTCGAACGCCTGGGCAAGGTTCCGATGGAAGCCAAGGGCGCGCGTGCGGAAGACGCTCGTGATGGGGTTGGCCGGCGGACCGGCTGGCGTTTGGGCGGCAATGCTCAGTGGGAGAAATGCCGCGAGCAGGGCGGCGTTCAGAAGCTTCATGTGTTGTCCTCCATGGGGGTAGACGAGGAACTCGTCATACTGCGCGCGAGCGCTGAGGTTCCGCAACTGATGGTTCGCTCATGAGGTGGCGTACGCATCGTAAGGTGCGAGCGCGGAGTTTGTTCCTCCATCTCCGGCGAGTAGCTGGATCGATGATCACGAGCTGACCAACAGGCGTTAGGGGGCGAGACGTGACCCCCATCACGTACATGCGCCCGATCTCTTGGACCGGCTGTGCTCGCCACTTTACGGAGCACCGCTACGCGTTACAGGCATCATGGCTCGATCACGATCAAAGCAACAGAGGTTAGATTGACGCGGTCATTGCAAGGTCCGGTTACGGCCCAACATTCATCGTGCCCATGTGGTCATGCGACATCAATGTCCAACCAAACACTCGTGAAGGCCAGGCGACGACTGGCATCGGTGGCTCTCGTTGCGGTAGGTGCAGGATGCGCGAATCCCGCCAAGGTGTGCACAACCGAGGGCACTATTGCGATTCGTCTAACCGCACGTGACGCTGCTTCGATGGCCATCGTTACGGCGCCGAGTGTCACGGCGAGCGTGGTCGGTTCCCCCAATAGTCCAGTCCTTCAAGTTGGGCTATCCCCGGACTCTAGTCGAACTCTGATTTATGGCGGCGCAGGAGTCTATGACCTGACTGTCAAGAAGGATGGCTACAACGATGCGTCTCAGCGTTTGACGGTTGGCCTCGAGCGCGAATGTCTTCGCGCCGCCACACTGGATGCTGCTATCACACTGTCGCGCAAGCCGTGAGTACTCGGCATACACGACCCCATACACTGAGCCCATTGCTTGGCTACGATTCCGTCAAGGCCCGTTAAGGCCGACTGTGCTTCCAGCGACTGGCGGCGTGGCGCGACCTTGCATCCGCGCGTAGTTGGCACGGATGGCAGCGGCAGCCATCGACTCGTGAGCCGCATGGCGCGATTGTGCGAGCGCGAGTCATTGCGACTGCACCCAGGGTGCCCACGCCGCGCGGGTGCGCCCCAGGTCATGCCCGGCGTTGAGACGCACCAGAAACCGGTGAGCAGCGTCGCCCGCCATCGGCATTTCAGATCCGAGGTGGTCCAGAACCCACTGCCCATTGTCGCGCAGCAATGGAGAGGCAAGCTCCGGGGCGACACTGGTGCGCGCCAACAGCGTGAACACTGTCTCGATCGCCGAGAGATTTGTGCCGCCGACCAAGAGGCGGAGATCGTCGGTCGAAGGCCGCCAATCGATGGCGCGAGAGGGGAGGCCCCTGATGACCACTTCAGCCGTCTGACGGACTCCTTCGTGCGGATCTCGAAGTGCCCTCACCAGCGCCAGCCACGTCGAGTCGTGCGCCGCAAAGCGAGAGAGGACCGCAACAGCCGTCATGCGATTGACCCAAAGCCCGTCTCGCGCCAGTACGCGCATGGCGCGCGCGCGATCCGTCTCGCGGGCATGGCCATCGAGGAAGGCGGACAGCCGCTCCGCATCCTGGCGAGCTGATGCCGGCGCGCTGGCCAGCGCACGCTGTCGCCGCTCACCCTCGGCGAGCTGAAGCCAATTGACGAGACGCCCGGACCAGACGCCTCCTGTCGAATCCGTGAGGGGAAGAATCAGCGGCGCGTAGTCGGGAAGCAGCGACGTAAAATCATTGCGCCGTCGTTCGTCCCATTGGACGCTCGCCGCCTGTTCCGGCTCAACCACCTTGATGCTCAGGAGTGTGCGCGCCGGCCCGCCAGGCGGACCCATCTCGTAGCCTACCACGCTCGCTTCAACGAAATGGAGTGAATCACGCAGCGTGATCATGCACGCCGCATCGTGCAGTTCCTGGCCGGGTGCGTAGCGGCGAATGGAGTCCTGGAGCATGACGAGCGTCCACCGCTTCAGGCCGAGCACTTCGACCCGTCCTTTCGGCGAATCGTAGGCCACCTGGCCCTGTGCCGGCATTGGTATGGACAGGAGTGCACCAACCGCCGGCGCGAGCACGTGCAGTCCGAACGCGATGCTGGCCCTCATTGCTCTCCTTGCAGAATGTGTCGTCAATGTATGCCCACGCTCAGCAGTTGGTAAAGCAACGGAGCACGCGCAGCGACCATTGTCATCCTGAGCGAAGCGAAGGACCTGCACCTCCCGGTCCAAGGTGCGCCGTCCGATGATCGCCCTGCTGATCCAGGAGCGTTGGACGCGACGGTCGTCGAACCCGGCTACCACCGACTAACCCGCAGCACAACTCCAGCGAAGACGTGCTGTGCGTTCAAACGCCTGCGGATACCGTGTGCGAGAGCTTCAACTTCCTTGATGCATTTCGTACACGGGCTCTCCCGCGCCCGACGTGCCGACTAGCTCCAGGCCCTCAAAGTGGCAGTGGTCGACCTCGCGCAGGTGGTGGACGACGACGTTATGGAGCGTGAAGAGGAGCTCACCATTGGTGAACGCCTTCCCGTCGGGGCTCTCGAGAACCGCCTCGTAAACCGCGTATTCGTGGGCGTCCTCAGGGTCGGAGCCGAAGTACTTGACCCGGATCCGCGGAACACGGACTGCGACGGCGCTCGGGTCCCAGCTGTAGGGCTCCGGCTCGCAGAGGTCAGTCCCATACTCGCTCACGCGGGCGTTGAAGGTGGACGGATCGGCGTAGGCTTCCTCCCTCCAAAAGCACCAAATGACGCCTGTGAGGAGACTCGGCGGGACGTGCGGGAGGTCAGGCATCTCGGATGCTGGTGCGGTCAGAGGGTAGTGAGCAACTCGCTCAGCGCAGGTCCATCGGCGACATGCGCAGTCGTCGGTTGCTACCGGAGCAATCGCGCGTGCGCGATCACGTGCGAAACCACGACACGATTGTGTACCGCTCACCATGCGTCACGGTCGTGACCTCGTGCGTCGTCTCCGACCGAAACGCCACGAGCGTCCCCGGAGCAGGATTTACGCTGACCGGCCCGCTCGGCGCAGCGTGCGTACCATGAAAGACTAGCGAGCCACCGCCATACGTGCCCGCAGTCGGCGAATCCGATGGCTCGCTCAGGAAGATCACCACAGAAATCCGCCTGAACCGCGACTCGTCGTGCACGAGCGGCGTGTTGCCATCCTGGTGCGGTACGAAGAAGTCGCCGGTCTCGTAGCGGAGAAACTGCGGCGTCTCGCAGGCGGAGAGGCTGATTGCAAAATGCGCCTCGATCTGCGGCTTCCGGCTCATCAGTCGCTGCTGGATGTGCTCACTGATCGCCGTTGGACATGCGATTCGAGTGGTGCGACGCACCTGCGCCAGCACCGATCCGCTCGCGTCTCGGCTCAACACTGTCGCCGCGCTGCCGGCGATCGACGCAAGCTCTCCGCGCATGGCCGCACATTCGCCGGCGTCGAGCACGCCGCCGATCTGCATGATGTTCATCGCGCCTCACTCACCGCGCGGCCTCAACCCGTCGCCTACTGGGTCGCGACGCACGTGGAGCATCTGGCCGAACGGTTCCGAGCCGCACGACGTAAGCCCAATGAGCCCCGACTTTTCACGATTGTTCAGCGCAGTAGCGGAAGGCATTCGAGTATTGACCATTTGTCACCCAGGCGAACAATGAAAGTTTCCACCCTCCTGCTGATCGCGGTGGTGTCGACGAGCGCAGCCGGCCAGCAACAGCAGACCACACAGCTCGCCACACAGCAGGATCACCGAAACATGCTGGACCAGCTCGGCATCCGCGCGCTGCGCCCGGGTCCGAGCGGCAACGAGTCCGCGCCCAACCACGCGAACTACGACGAGTCGGTCGCCAATCCCTATCCGAACCTGCCGGATGTGCTGACGCTGAAGAACGGAAGGAAGGTGAGCACCGCCGACGAATGGTGGAAGCTGCGACGCCCGGAGATCGCGGAAGACATGGAACGCGAGGTCTATGGCCGCCTCCCCCGCGCAATCCCCAAGGTCACGTGGTCCGTGAAGATCACCGACCGGGAGCAGATCGGATTCATCCCGGTCGTCGCGAAGCAGCTCGTTGGTCGCGTCGACAACTCGGCCCATCCCGCGATCACCGTCGAGATCGCGATGACGGTCGTCGTACCCGCGAACGCGAGGGGACCGGTGCCGCTGCTGATGATGTTCGGTCGTAGCGCGCTCCCCGCGCCCGCTCAACCGCCGCAGGAAGATCTCGACCGGCTCAACGCCGCATTCAAGGCGCTGCTCGAGAAGTCCGATCCAACGGTGCGAGAGATCTTCGACCGGTATCCCGCCTATCAGCCAGTCCAGCGCGCAGGGGCTGCGCCGACATTCGGTCCGCCACCGACCGCCGGCGGCGATCCGCCGACGCCCAATCAGCTCCTCGCCGCCGGATGGGGCTACGCGCTGATCGATCCGTCCAGCATTCAGGCGGACAATGGCGCCGGGCTCACGCGGGGCATCATCGGTCTCGTGAACAAGGGCCAGCCGCGCAAACCAGACGACTGGGGCGCGCTGCGCGCGTGGGCGTGGGGTGCGGCGCGCGGTCTCGACTACCTCGAGACCGATCCCGCGATCGACGCGAAGCGCGTCGGCATCGAAGGGGTGTCGCGCTACGGAAAGGCCGCCCTCGTGACGCTCGCCTTCGAGCCACGTTTCGCGATGGGGCTCATCGGCTCATCGGGTAAAGGCGGTGCCACGCTCCATCGTCGGGTGTTCGGCGAGGCAGTGGAAAGCCTGACCGGCGGAGGCGAGTACCACTGGATGGCGGGGAACTACCTCAAGTACGGCGCGTCCGACGCGACATTCGGCGCGAAGAACGGCGGTGACATTCCTGTCGATTCGCATCAGCTCATCGCGATGGCCGCGCCGCGGCTCACATTCATCAGCTATGGCATCCCCGAAAAAGGGGACGCGCGCTGGCTCGATCAACACGGGAGCTACATGGCCACCATCGCCGCCGGTTCCGTCTTCAAGCTGCTCGGCGCACGCGACCTCGGCGTCTCCAATGACTACAGGACGGAGCAGATGCCAGCGGTGAACACCGGGCTGCTCGATGGCGAGCTCGCGTGGCGGCAGCACGACGGCGGGCACACCGACGCGCCCAATGTGAAGTACTTCATTCAGTGGGCCGACAAGCTGATGAAGCGGTCGGCGGTGCGTTGACGTTCGCTTGAACGTCGGGAGTTTGGCTCCGCGCGCAATTCTCTTTGATATCGGAGATACTCTCCTCGAGGAGCGGCGCTTCGACCTCCCCGCCGGCATTCGTGCCGTCGTTCACGATGTCGATCGCGCGATCGCTCTCGCCGAGGAGTTTCGAGTTGAGGCGATCGCGCAGCATGTGCTCCATCGCGAGCTTCTGCTCGCACACTGGCTCCGCGACCGCGTTCACGAGTTGCGCGATCAGCACGTCGCCGACATCGAAGATGCAGTATGGAACGCGGTCGTTACGCTCGTGCCGCGGTCCGGCGCCCATCGCGCGCTCGCCCAAGTCCATGAGGACGGCATTCCGCTTGCCGCCGTCAGCAACGCGGCATTCTCCGGAAGGGTCCTGAGGGCGGAGCTTGCTCGGCACGGACTCGCTGCGCCGCTCCGGTTTGTCCTGTCGAGTGCGGACATCGGCATCCGGAAACCAGCCGCTGGCATCTTCGAAGCCGCCGTGGCTCGTCTGGCGATTCGAGCGAGTAGCACGTGGTTTGTCGGTGATACCTGGAATGAGGACATCCTCGGCGCACGCGAGGCCGGTCTTCAGCCTCTTTGGTTCAGGGGAAACACTTCCGAGGCTGGCTCCGTGCCCGTCCTCCGCGATTGGGATGACTTCGTGACTCACTACGCGGCCGCGCGCGCTGGTGCACACGCGGGCTAGCCGCGCCGGCCGAAGGACTTCGCTTTCGAACGGAAAACCGGGAAAGCACCGTCGGCCAGTTCGTGGTTCGTGCTTCGAAGCAAGTCGAGACGGTGACAAACCCAGACGGCGAACGCTGCAACACGCAGATACTGCGCACGCAGACGTCGCTGGAACCGCGTTGTTCGCTACGAGGTCGTGCACGTGCCGTGTGTCCCGTGCAGTTCCAGCGTTTTCAGCGTGCGTCGTGTCAGCGTTCTCAGCGTTCCCCGTCTGGGTTCAAACCCGGCGGCGGCGTCCGCCGCATCCGTCGAGGTTCCGCACCCTACGACGCCGCGTAGTTCTTCCCACAATTCGCGCCGCGTGACCCGGAACGTCCGTGATGAGACGCGAGGCATCAATGAGCGCCGGAGGGACTACTGGGAGACGGCGCATCCGACGAAGCAGCACCGAGCCGCACGAACAGCACCGAGATCGCCG
>JANOIJ010000145.1:0-3822 GCA_031407575.1 Gemmatimonadaceae bacterium
GCCGGCGGCGAAGGGATCGATGTCGCCATAGATCTGATCCTGCATGCAGTTCTTGCCGAGCCGCTCGGCGGGGCGGACACCGGACCACGAGGCGAGCGGCGCGGGAGCGCGCCAGCGTCCGTCGCCGACCGGCGGCGCCGCGTACGGGACGCCGCGGAAGACCAGCACCCCGCGGTCGATCACACCAGCGAGTCTCCCAGCCTCCACGTCGACGACAGGATTGCCTGCCGGGCCGCGAGAGGCCGTGCCGGACGCACAGGATGTGAGCGCAGCGAGCAACAGGCTATTCCCGACGATGCGTGTCTTCATGGTCACTCTCCGTCGTCTCTCGACACTTCAACACTGCACGTGTGCAACCCGGTGATTCCGGGAGTATGATTGCCGCTTCGCCATTCCGACAGGAGCTCTCATGCGTTCATCGGTTCTCGCCTTCACCGTCTTGCTTGTCGCGTCAAGCGGCGCGGCGGCGCAGGGTGCGGCGGATACGACGTTTCGGGTGGTCGATCGGGTATTCGCCGCGTTTCGCGACACGGAAGGGCCGGGCTGCGCGCTCGGCGTGAGCCGAGGAGGCCGCGTCGTCTACGAGCGGGGCTACGGCATGTCGAACCTGGAGACGGGAACGCCGATTCGCCCGTCGTCGATCTTCCATGTGGCATCGGTGTCGAAGCAGTTCACGGCGGCCGCGATCATGCTCCTGGCGCGCGACGGCAAGGTGTCCGTCGATGACGACATCAGGAAGTTCGTCCCGGAGATTCCAGACTACGGCACGACGATCACGATTCGGCACCTGATGAACCACACGAGCGGGCTGCGCGACCAGTGGGACCTCATCGGACTCGCGCGCGGCCGGTTCGAGGAGAACCGGATCACCGAAGCCGACGTGATGGACATCGTACCCCGGCAGAAGGCGCTGAATTTCACGCCGGGCGCGGAGTACGTGTACAGCAACAGCGGGTTTACGCTGCTCGCTGTGATTGTAAAGCGCGTGAGTGGGCAGTCGCTGCGCGACTTTTCCGACGCGAGGATCTTCAAGCCGCTCGGCATGTCCAGCACGCATTTTCACGATGACTACACGATGCTCGTGCCGGGACGCACATCGGCGTACGCGCCGCGTGGGAGTGGATGGCGTGTGAGCATCCCGAACTTCGACACCTACGGAGCGACGAGCCTGTTCACGACCGTTGGTGATCTGCTGAAATGGGAGACGAACTTCGAGACGCCCGTCGTCGGCGACCGCGCGCTGTTCGACCTGATGGAAACTCCGGCGCGCCTGACGAACGGCGACACCACGGCGTACGGCTATGGAATGGTGATGGGGCGCTATCGCGGTGCGCGCGTCGTGGAGCACAACGGTGCGGACGCCGGCTACCGGAGCTATGCGGGTCGCTTTCCCGATCACGGCCTTGCCATCGCCATCGCGTGTAATGCGGCGACCGCCAATACCACCGCGTTGGCGCGCGGCGTGGCAGACGTATACCTCGGGGCCCTGTTGAGTCCCGCGCAAGGCGAGGTCGCGCTCCAGGCGGTGCCGGTGTCCACCGAGTCGCTCGGGCGGCGCGCTGGAGTCTACGTCCAGCCGACCACCCTCCAGGTCATCGAGATCATCATGCGAGACGGACGGCTGGTCGTTGGCCCGGGGAACGGCCCCGCGCTCACGCCGGTGGCCGAGAATCGCTTCCGCGTCGCCGGCGTGCCGGCGGAGCTCGTGTTCGCGACGGCGGAGCGCCCCGGCCTCGAGCGCCGCCCGCTCGCGGGAGGACGCGCCGTGCCATTCGAGTGGCGCGCGCCGGCAACGGCGACAGCGAGTACTCTTGCGGCGTACGCCGGCGACTATGCCAGCGAGGAGTTGAACTCGCGTTCTCGCGTGACGGCGTCAGACTCGACGCTGTTGCTTCGCACTGGCACGTCCGGACCCCTCACGGCCCGCCTGGTGTTCGCCGACACCTTCATCGCCGGTGCGTACACGATCCAGTTCGTGCGGCGGAGCGGGCACGTGAGTGGCTTCGAGGTCACGAACGGACGGATGCGTCGCGTAAAGTTCGAGAGGGTCGGGCGGTGATGGATACGCTCGCCCTGGGTCCGTGAACGCGCGCCGGCGACCTCGCGCGCGGCGCGTTTCACTCTGCGCACACTTCCGTCACTGCCCAGCGCAGGTCATCACAAACCGCTCGCGACCGGACCCCGCAGGGGATACATTGCGCGGCTCATGACTGCCCCCGCCGACCTCTCCAAGCTTCGCATCAATCGCGACTCGCCGTCCGCCCCGGAAAGGAAGGCGTTGACGCGGAATCTCCTTCTCTTCGTTGTCGCGATCATTGTTGTCGTGGCGGTGATCATGTTCATGCGCGCGCGCAACGTTCCGTTGGCGCAGGTCGTCACCGTCAGCGCAAGCTCGAGCGCGTCGGGTCCGGCCGCCGGTGCGACCAGCGTCACCGCCAACGGCTACGTCGTTGCGCGCACCAAGGCGTCCGTCTCGGCCAAGATCGCCGGCCGCCTCGCCTATCTCAGCGTGAGCGAAGGGTCGATCGTCCGCCGAGGCGACGTCATTGCGCGGCTCGACAATGCGGACTACGAGGCGGCGGTGGCACAGGCGCAGGCGAACATCGCGTCCGCGGATGCCACGGTCATCGAGGCGCGCTCGGATCGCGACCAGCTCGTGCGCGAGGCGAACCGCACGAGCGAGATCCGCACGCGCAACGCGAACCTGATCTCGCAGCAGGATGTGGAAGTCGCTACGAGCCGAGCGGCACAGGCGGACGCGCGGCTCAATGCCGCGGAGGCGCGCAAGCGCTCCGCGGAGGCGGGGCTGCGCATGGCGCAGGCGAACAGCGACAACACGATCATCCGTGCACCGTTCGCCGGCACGGTGCTGCGCAAGGATGCAGAGGTGGGTGAGGTGGTGGCACCATCGGTGGGCGGCGGGCTCACACGCGGGGCGGTGGTAACGCTGGCCGACCTCCAGACGCTCGAGGTGGAGGTGGACGTCAACGAGGCGTACATCGGCCGCATCCGCGGCTCGGCGCCGACGCGCATCACGCTCGACGCGTATCCGGACACGAGCTTTCGCGGCGTCGTGCGCCAGGTGGTGCCCACCGCCGACCGCCAGCGCGCCACCGTGCAGGTGAAGGTCTCGATCCTCGACCATGATCCGCGCATCCTGCCGGAGATGGGTGCGAAGGTGGATTTCCAGGAGCCGGCCGCGACTGGCGTCGCGTCTGCTGCGCCGAAGGCGGTGATTCGCGTCCCCGCCGCGGCGGTAAAGACGGACGCCGGCAGCAGCGTGGTGTGGGTGGTTCGCGAGGGTCGTCTGGCGCGGCGTGCAGTGCAGACGGGCCCGGTGAGCGGTGGCTTCCTCGAGGTGCGCTCGGGCCTGAGCGGCGGCGAGCAGATCCTGGTGGGCGGGGTGGACGCGCCCGTCGATGGGATGAAGGTGAAGGTGCAGTGAACTGAACGTGCAGATCCGTCGCGTCGCACAGGGTGTCAAAGGGCGGTTCCAGTGATACCGCGCGCACCGAAAGATATTCAAATACCACAAATTAATATGGCAGCTGCCCCTACTGCTCATTTACCTCTATTAACAGAAACCGCAATCCAACATTATTTTTTAAATAGAGATCCAGCATGAGCGTGAGTCTTTTAGTAATTAGCCATCATAATGTAGGCGACGCATTGGTCAATGCAGCGAAAGCGACTTTTGGCGGTCAACTACCATTAATAGTAAAAATTGTTAATGTGGGCGCAGATGCTGACCCTGATCATTTACTCACTCAAGTAAAACAAATTATTTCTGAAATAAATCACGGAGACGGCGTATTAATTCTT
>JANOIJ010000203.1:0-44863 GCA_031407575.1 Gemmatimonadaceae bacterium
ACAGCACGTGCAGATCCTTCGCTGCGCTCAGGATGACAACACCCGAATGCTTCGCTGCGCTCAGGATGACAAACCCGGCGATCGGCGTGACAGGCGTTGTCATCCTGAGCGCAGCGAAGGATCTGCACCTCGCACTTCCAGGCTCACTCCCCGAACTGCGGCTCATACTGTCCATCGAACTCCTCCTGAAGACGAAGTCGTTCCAACGTGCGCGCACACGTGTTCCAGCGCAGTATCGCATCGTCATTGCCGGCTGCACGGACCTGCGCTGCCTGCTCGAACGACGCCATCGCCGCGCGCAGTGACTGATGCGCCATGGCCTCCGCGTGCATCGCACCCGTGGCCAGCTGTGCGTGACCCAACCGTTCGTCGATGATGCCGGCGTAGTAGTGGCGCTGGTACGGATCCGTCAGGCGATCGAGCACCGCGCGCGCACGCAGCGCCAACTCGCGCGGCTCCGCGCCGAACTGGTCGGTGAGCGAGAGCAAGAGCATCACCAGCACCTGCTGGTTGGTCGCGTCCACCTCGAGAATGTCGAGGCAGATGCTTTCCGTCGCCCATGACTGGTTGAGCAGCCGATACCGCTCGGCCTTCTGGAGCGCGCGCGGAACGGCCGCCGCCGAGATGGTCTTCAATGCGATGACGCGGTCCATTGGTCCCTCCGTCAACTCTTCTTCGCGCCGCGCACGAGACGCACGAGCGCCTTGAGCGGATCGTAGTGCGCGTCGACCACGCGCTCCTTGAGCGGAATGATCGCGTTGTCAGTGATGGTGATGTGCTCGGGACACACCGTGGTGCAGCACTTGGTGATGTTGCAGTACCCGATGCCGAAATCATCCTTGAGCGCCGTCGTGCGATCGGCGATGTCGAGCGGATGCATTTCCAGAGCGGCGGCATAAACGAGATAGCGCGGGCCGATGAACTCCTCGTGCTTGTGGTGGTCGCGCAAGACGTGGCAGACGTCCTGGCAGAGGAAGCACTCGATGCACTTCCGGAATTCCTGCACGCGGTCCACGTCGCGCTGGTCGATGCGCCACGTGCCATCCGCGTTGTCGGGAGGACGCGGCGTGAACTTCTGGATCTTCGGCTTGACGCGAAAATTCCACGAGACGTCGGTGACCAGGTCGCGCACGTGCGGAAAGGCGCGCATGGGCTCGACGGTCACGGGCTCTTCGGCGGGGAGTTCATCGAGCCGCGTCATGCACATCAGCTTCGGCTTGCCGTTGATCTCGGCCGAGCAGGACCCACACTTGCCCGCCTTGCAATTCCAGCGCACGGCGAGGTCGTTCGCCTGCTCGGCCTGGATCTGGTGAATGGCGTCGAGCACCACCATGCCGTCGTTGGTCTCGGTGGTGTAGTCGTGATACTTGCCGGTGCCGTCAGCACCGCGCCAGATCCGGAAGCTGCGCGCCTGGTGTCCGACGGCGGCATCCTGTGCAGCCTGTGCGGCGGTGTAGGCATCAACGGCGTGCGACTCTGGTGCGGTCACGATGCCATCTCCTTGATGATCGCTTCGAGCTCGGCCGGCATTGCAGGGATGGTCTCGCGCGACAGTTGCATCGCGCCGTCCTGTCCGCGCGAAATGATGTGATTGAACGTCCCGAATGCGGGATCCTTGTCCGGATAGTCGTCGCGAAAATGACCGCCGCGACTCTCGCGACGCTCCAGCGCCGAGCGTGCAATGGCTTCCGATACAATGAGGAGGTGGCGGAGATCGAGCGCCGTGTGCCAGCCAGGGTTGTACTCGCGATTACCCGGCACGCCGACGTTGGCCGCGCGTGTCTTGAGCACCTCGAGCTCAGCGAGCGCACGCTCCATCTCGGACTGCACGCGCACGATGCCGACGAGATTCTGCATCGTGGTCTGCAGCGACTCCTGCACCTGGAACGGGCCTTCGCCCGCGGCGCCACGCTCGAAGGGCGCGAGCGCCATGTGGGCGCTCTCGTCCACTTCGGCGTCGCTGACGGACGGTACTGACGTTCCACGCGCGAACGCGGCCGCGTGCTCGCCGGCGCGCTTGCCGAACACGAGCAGGTCCGACAGCGAATTGCCGCCGAGTCGGTTGGCACCGTGCAGGCCGGCCGCGCATTCGCCGCACGCGAAGAGGCCGGCGACGGTGGACATCTGCGTGTCGCCATCAACGCGGATACCGCCCATGATGTAGTGCGTCGTGGGCCCGATCTCCATCGGTTCCTTCGTGATGTCGATGCCCGCGAGCTGCATGAACTGGTGATACATGCTGGGGAGCTTCTTCCTGATGTGCTCCGCGCCGTTGGGAATGCGCTCCTTGATCCACGAGATGTCGAGGTACACGCCGCCGTGCGGGCTGCCGCGTCCGGCTTTTACCTCGCTCACGATCATGCGCGCGACGTGATCGCGCGTGAGCAGCTCGGGCGGGCGACGCGCTTCCTTGTCGCCCTGTGTGTAACGCCAGCCCTCTTCCTCGTTGTCGGCCGTCTGCGGCTTGTAGTTGTCGGGGATGTTGTCGAACATGAATCGCTTGCCCTCGCGATTCCTGAGGACGCCCCCTTCCCCGCGCACGCCTTCCGTGACGAGGATGCCGCGAACACTGGGCGGCCAGATCATGCCGGTGGGATGGAACTGCACGAACTCCATGTCCTGCAGCGCCGCGCCGGCGAGGTACGCGAGGGCATGTCCGTCGCCAGTGTATTCCCAGCTGTTGCTGCTGATGTTGTAGGCGCGACCAACGCCGCCGGTGGCGAGCACCACCGACTTGGCGCGGAAGATCTTGAACCGTCCGCGCTCGCGATCGTACGCGAACGCGCCGGCGATGCGGTCGCCGTCGCGCAGGAGCGTGACGACTGTGCACTCCATGTGCACGTCCATGCCCTGGTGAACGCCGTGATCCTGTAAAGTCCGGATCATCTCCAATCCGGTCCTGTCACCGACGTGCGCGAGACGCGGATACCGGTGCCCGCCGAAGTTGCGCTGAAGGATCCGCCCGTCGGGTGTGCGGTCGAAGAGCGCACCCCACGCCTCGAGCTCCCGCACGCGCGCGGGCGCTTCCTGCGCATGCAGCTGCGCCATGCGCCAGTTGTTCAGGTACTGCCCGCCGCGCATGGTGTCGGCGAAGTGGACGCGCCAACTGTCGCGGTCGTCCACGTTGGCCATCGCCGCCGCCACGCCGCCCTCGGCCATGACGGTGTGAGCCTTGCCGAGCAGCGATTTGCAGACGACGCCAACCTTCGCGCCGGTGCTTGCGGCTTCGATGGCCGCGCGCAGTCCGGCTCCGCCGGCACCAATGACGAGGACGTCGTGATCTATGATCTGGTATTCCGGCATTCGTATTTGATTGGTCTTAGGCTGCGATTCTTCGGAACTACGGAACAGCGCGATTCACGATCCGTACGGATGCAACGGAAACAGCCGGGTATCGGTCAGCCACCCTCACCACTCACGGCCACGAAGACATCAAGAATTCTCTTTGTTCATGAACGCGTCGAGACACGCGCACGGAACGATCCGGCAGTTTCCGTTGCATCCGTCAAGATCTGTCCAATTGCTTTTCACTCGCGCACTGGACAACGGTGATCAGAAAAACCGGAAGTCCGACCAGATTCCCATCGAGCACAGCCGCACGTAGATGTCTGAGAACGCCACCCAGAACAGGCTCGCCCACGCCCAGTTCATGTGGCCGCGATTGAGACAGCTCACGCAATCGTACGCCTTCTGGCGCACGGGACGTCCCGACAGGCGGTCGAGGTACCCGCCAACGAGATGACGCAGCGAATGACAGCCGAGCGTGTAGCCGCTCAGCAGGACGACGTTGATCACGAGAATCAGCGACCCGATGCCGATGCCGATGTGCTTCACCCCGCTCGCGTCCGCGAACCAGAAGCCGCGATACGCATCGAGGCCGAGGATCACGAGGAAGGCCAGCGCCGCATACAGGAAATAGCGGTGCACGTTCTGGAGAATGAGCGGCAGGCTGCGCTCGCCGAGGTAGCTGTTGCGTGGCTCGCCGACGGCACAGCCCGGCGGATCTGCCCAGAACGCCTTGTAGTATGTGCCCCTATAGTAGTAGCACGTGAAGCGGAAGCCGGCGGGGAACGGAAGGATCAGCAGCGCCGGCGAAATGGGAGGCACGAACCAGGGCGCCGTGGCGAACCACGCATGCGGCGAGTTGCCGACGATGAGCGGCGAATAGAATGGCGAGAGATAGGGACCGAACTCATAGTGCGCGTTCTGGAACGCGGCCCAGGTGGCGTAGGCGAGAAACGAGCTGAGCACGACGAACGCGCCGACCTGGGGCACCCACCACGCATCGCGACGCATCGTTTCGCCGAATTTCCGGCGCGTGAGCTGAACGACCTGTTGAGCCATCGAGCGCGCATCTCCATTGGTAGAGTGGCGCTAAGGTACGGGCGGTGAAATGTCGCGGGAAGAGGTTATGCCGTCCGCAGGGCCGCGTGCGCACGAGGATCACCCCGCCGCCCTCGTTGTCGTCCCGAGCCCTTCGACGAAGTTCACCCTGAGCGACGCCGAAGGGCTCAGGGTAAACTTCGGCGAGGGACCTGCGGTGTCGCTCCGCGGCAAATGGAACAGCACAAGCAGGTCCCTCGGTCGCGAAGCCTGCCCTGAGCCAGTCGAAGGGCTCCTGTCGGGACGACAATCCGATTTGGCTCGACGGCGCATTCAAGCCGTATATTGCCTGTCCAATGGCAGACCCGCTGGTGTCCCTCAACGCCGAACTCGAGGCGCGATTCGCCATAGAGCGAGAGCTCGGCCGCGGCGGCATGGCCACGGTCTATCTCGCCGAAGAGCGCAAGCACGGCCGGCAAGTCGCCATCAAGGTGCTGCACCGCGAGCTCGCCGCCTCGGTGGGCGCCGAGCGATTCCTGCGCGAGATTGGCATCGTCGCGCGGCTGGCGCATCCACACATCGTGCCGCTCATCGACTCCGGTGTCGCCGGCGGACTGCTGTACTACGTGTCGGCGTTCGTGAGCGGCGGCTCGCTGCGCGACCGGCTCGAGCGCGAAGCCACGATCCCCGTCGCCGATGCGCTCCGCATCGCGCACGAGATCGGGTCGGCACTCGCCTACGCGCATCGGCAGGGCTTCGTGCACCGCGACGTGAAGCCCGAGAACATCCTCTTTGCCGACGGGCACGCCGTGCTCACCGATTTCGGCGTGGCTCGCGCGTGCACCGTCGTCGCAGCGGACGCGGTGACGGAGGCGGGCATGGCCGTGGGCACGCCTGCATACATGAGCCCCGAGCAGGCGGCCGGCGACACCGAGATCGGCACGGCGAGCGACATCTACAGCCTCGCGTGCGTGGTGTACGAGATGCTCGGCGGCAAACCGCCGCTCATGGGTAGCACGGCGCGCGACACGCTCATGAAGCAGGTGACGGAAACGCCGCGCTCCGTGCGCTCCACGCGCCCCGACGCGTCGCTGGCGATCGATGCCGCGCTCGTGCGCGCGCTCGCCAAGGCGCCAGCCGACCGCTTCGCCGGCATCTCCATTTTCACCGAGGCACTCCACGCGCCGGATCCAGAGCAGGCGACATCCCGGCACCCGACGCGCAGCATCGCCGTGCTTCCCTTCATCAACTCGAGCCCCGACGTCGAGAACGAGTACCTGAGCGACGGCATCACCGACGAGCTGATCGACGCGCTCGCCAAGGTGGACGGCCTGCGCGTCGCGTCGCGCACGTCCGTCTTCGCGCTCAAGGGCAAGCCGCTGGACGTCCGCGCCATCGGCGCGTTGCTCGGCGTCTCGGACGTGCTGGAGGGCACCGTGCGCAAGTCGGGTGATCGCCTGCGCATCACGGCGCAGCTCACGTCCACCAAGGACGGCGCGCTGGTATGGTCGCAGCGATACGACCGCACGCTGCACGACGTCTTCACGATCCAGGACGAGATCTCACGCACCATCGTCAGCACGCTGCGCGCGACGTCGTTCTCGTCGCACCCGAGCGGCGTCGGGCGGCGTTCCACCGAGAGCGTAATTGCGTACGGTCTCTACCTGCGCGGGCGCTATGCATGGAACAGCCGCACCCAGGAGGGCGTTTCCGAAGCGATCGAATACTTCAAGCAGGCGATCGCTGAAGATCCGACGTATGCGCTCGCGTACACAGGGCTGTCCGATGCGTACGCGCTGCACGTGGACTACCGCAGCGTCCCCGTGGCCGAGGGGTTCGAGCGCGCGAAGGCCTATGCACGCAAGGCGCTCGCGCTGGACGACACGGTCGCCGAAGCGCATGCGTCGCTGGCGTGGTGCCTGTTCGCCTACGATTGGGATTGGGATGGCGCGGCTCGCGAGTTCCAGCGCGCCATCGAGCTGGACCCGCGTTACGCCACGGCGTACCAGTGGTATGCGTTTCTCCTCGCGTCGGGCGGGCGGATCGATGAGGCACTCGTCACCGGACACACCGCGCAGGACCTCGATCCGGCCTCCGTGTCCGTGCGGCGCAGCCTCGGCTGGTTGTACGTGTACGCGAGACGATACGAGCAGGCGCGGTACCACCTCGCGCGCGCAATGGAGATGAATCCCACCGCCGAGGAGAATTACAGGATTTTGGGTCTCACGCTCGCCCTCGAGGGACAGCTCGACGAGTCGGTGCGTGTGCTGCGCGAAGCGGTGACCATGCCAGGCTCCGGCAGCTACACGCTGGGGACGCTCGGATTCGCCCTGGCCAAGTCCGGCAAGACGCACGAGGCGGAGTCCATCCTCGCCGAGCTCGAGCTGCGCGGAGAACGCGAGTACGTGTCGCCTGTCGCACTTGCCACGGTCTGCATTGGACTGGGAATGCACGAACGCGCGCTCGACTGGGCCGAGCGCGCGTTCGATGACCGGCGAGGATGGCTGGCCTACCTCACCGTGAATCCGATGCTCGATCCGCTACGAGACCAACCACGCTTTCAGGCGCTGGTGCGTCGGGTGGGACGCTGACCCTCCTACCGAAGATGCCGGGCAACTGCACTCCACCGATCTCCTCGGCCACCTGCATGAGCGGCGGAAGTACCCGCACGAGATCCTCGACCAGCCCGCTCACTCCGTTGGATGCGCCGTTCGCGCCGCTGCCGCTCCACAGCACGACCTTGTCGAACTTGATGTTCGCGATTGCGCCCGCCAGCGTCTCGGTGATCTGTGGCATCTGCTCCAGGAAGAGCAGGCGATACGCCGCATCGGGATTGCCGCCCGCGGCCGCGACCATCTTCTGAAGACCCTCGGCCTTCTTCTCCATGATGGAGAGGTTGCCGCGCGCTTCCGCATCCATGCGCGCGAACGTCGCTTCCGCCTCGGCTCGCGCGCTGATGGTCACGCGCTCGGCGTCGGCTTCGGCCTGCACGATCATGCGTGCTTTCTCCGCCTTTGCAGGCGCCTCGAACTCCGCGCGTTGTTCGGCTTCCACGCGATCAGCGCGCGCCAGCGCCGCACGGGCCTGCGCCTCATTCTCCACGCGCTCGATCTCCGCCGTCGCCATGCGCTGCGCGACCTCCGACTGCTGCGACGCCTCCGCATGGGCCACGGCCAGAACGGCTTGCGTGCGAACGACCTTCGCCTGCGACTCGGCTTCGCCGGCGATGGCCGCCGCATCGGCGGCCGCCACGGCGATACGCTTCGCGCGCTCTGCTTCCTTGACGGCGATGTCGCGCTCGAACCCCGCCTGCTGCTCGCCCACCGCTTGTTCCTTCTTGATGGAGGCAATGCGCACCGCACGCTCGCGGCTCGCTTCCTCGAGTCCGATGTCCCGGTCCTTCTGCGCGGCCGCCACGCTGACGGACTGCTCACGCTCGGCGTTCGCGACGCGAATGGCGCCTTCCTTTTCCTGGTCCGCGACGTCGCCGCGTGCCTTCTGGATCGCCTGCGCCGCAGCCTGCTTGCCGAGCGCCTCGAGGTAGCCTGACTCGTCGCGCAGGTCCTGGATGTTCACGTTGAGCAGCGTAAGCCCGACCTTCATGAGCTCCGGCTCGAGCTGGTGCTGCACGCGTTGGAGGAACGCTTCGCGATCGCGGTTGATCTGGTCGATGCTCATCGTCGCGATCACGGCGCGCAGCTGGCCGATGATGATGTCGCGCGCCGTGGCCTCGATGTGCTCGTGCGTGAGGTTCAGCAGGCGGATCGCGGCGTTCTGCCGTACGTGCTCCTCGGTGGCGATGGCCACCGTGAAGACGGAAGGCACGCTGATGCGGATGTTCTCCAACGAGAGCGCATCGGGGAGCTTCACGTCGATGCGGACCGGATCCAGCTCGAGGAACGCATACTCCTGGATGACCGGCCAGATGAATGCGCCACCCCCGGAGATACAGCGAGCCGCTCCGATGCCGCCTCCGATGCGTCCAGAGATGACGAGAATCTTGTTCGCAGGGCAGCGGACGTACCGGCTCACGAAGAGGAACGCGAGCCCTAGCAGGAGAATGACGAACGCGATGCCGAGCAGAACGCTGCCGGGCAGGGATTGAAGCATGGCGAGGCCGGCCGGCGGGCTGTCGCCGGGAGTGGCTTGAAGGAGGAAATACATGGCTGCTGCGCTGGGTGAGGGAACGCTGACGACCCAATGTGCTACGGAAGCGCGACCACCGTTAGCATAGATCCGTCCAGGACATCCACGACCTGCACGCGCGTTCCGGCCACGAGCAGGGACTCCACCGGCGCTCCGTCGGATTGCACGGCAGGCCATTCGACCTGCCGTCCGCCGACGACCAATCGGACTTTGCCGGGCGTGGCGCGCCCTCCGGCAATGGGCAGCGACACCACGGCGTCCAGTCCAATCGCATGCTCGAGGTTGACAGATCCGTCGGCCTCCATGCGCGTAAAGCTCCGCATCACGAAGGCCACGAACCCGTAGATCGCGACGCCGAGCAGCAGCGCGAGCGCAAGCGCCACGACGCTGTTGAACTGTCGCTGCGCCAGCAAGCCACCAAGTCCGGCGAACCCGATGCCCGCGGCAATCGCACGCGGACTGCGGAAGTGGAATGCGTCGAGCGCCGTGCTGTGCGTGGCGCCCGGATGGTGGACATCGAGCGTGTGATCCCCATGTGGATCGGGGGCGTCATGACCGCCCAGCCCGAAGACCGATCCAATGACCTGCAGTACTCCGATCGTCCCTCCCACGACCGCGAGAAAGACGAAAAAGGACGTCATGGGACTCAGGTCACGCTCGCCCGTTCGGCGCGCACGTGACAGAGCCAGTTGTACCGGTCGTCCGTCTTGCCCTGCACGACGTCGAGGAAGCTGCGCTGGAGCAGCCTGGTCACCTCGCCCGCGCGGCCGATGCCGACCTTGATCTTGTCCACGCTGCGCACCGGCGTGACCTCGGACGCCGTCCCCGTGAGGAAGATCTCGTCGCACGTGTAGAGCAGTTCCCGCTGGAGTGGCTGCTCACGCACATCGAGGCCCGCGTCGCGCGCGAGGGTGATGATCGAGTCGCGCGTGATGCCGGGCAGCAGGGTGCCGTTCGTCGGCGTGGTGAAGACCACACCCTTCTGCACCACGAACACGTTCTGCCCCGAGCCCTCACTGATCAATCCATCGGGACCGAGCGCGATGGCTTCGTCGTACCCGTTGGCCAGCGCTTCCATCTTGATGAGCTGCCCGCCGAGGTAGTTGCCGGCCACCTTGGCCATGGACGGCGTGGTGTTCGGCGCCATGCGATGCCAGCTGGACACGCACGCGTCCGCGCCGTTCTCCATGGCGTGATCGCCAAGATAGGCGCCCCAGGGCCAGCAGGGGAGGAACACTTCGACGGGGCTGTCGAACGGCACCATGCCCGCGGCGCCGTACCCGCGCAGCACCATGGGCCGCACGTAGCAGGAGTCCATTCCGTTCTTCTCGACCAGCTCGCAGCACGCCGCGACCAGCTCGTCCAGCGTGTACGGCACGTCCATGCGGTAGATCTTGCACGAGTTCAGCAGTCGCTGGAGATGATCCTCCAGGCGGAAGATCGCTGGCCCGCGCGGCGTGCTGTAGCAGCGAATGCCTTCGAACACCGACGACCCGAACTGCATCGAATGAGACAGCACGTGGACGTTCGCGTCCTTCCAGGGAATGAAGGATCCGTCGCGCCAGATCCACTCGGTCTCGCTGAGCTTCGCCATCTATCGATTCTCCAAAAAAGAGGTGCAGGTACAGCAGCAGGTGCAGATCCTTCGAACAAGTGCAGATCCTTCGCTGCGCTCAGGATGACAACCCGAGCAGTTGCAGGTACTACAGCAGTTGTCATCCTGAGCGCAGCGAAGGATCTGCACCTAGGGCGCTCATGACATCGCGAGCTCGTCCCACAGTGTGGCGATGGCGCGCATGCCTTTCGTGAAGTTCTCGACGCTCATCCACTCATCGGGCGCGTGGGCGTTCTCGCCGGGTAGCCCGAAACCTACTAGAAGAACCGGCGCGCCGAGAACCCGCGCGAAATCCCCGACTACCGGAATGGAGCCGCCCTCCCCGGTGATCACGGGTTCGCGCCCGAACGCCGCCGCCAGCGCGCGGCGCGCCGCGTCGAACAGCGGTCCGGTGATCTCGGCGCGCCATGGCTTGCCGCCGTGCAGGTGCGTCACCGTGGCCGTCACACCATCGGGCGCCACGCGCGCGACGTGCGCGGCCATGAGCCGCTCGATCTCGGCGGGATCCTGATCGGGGACGAGGCGGCAGCTCACCTTCGCCATCGCCTTCGCAGGGAGCACCGTCTTGCCGCCCTCGCCCGTGTAGCCGCTCAGCAGGCCGTTCACCTCGCAGGTCGGGCGTGTCCACAACCGCTCCAGGACGGTGTATCCCGGCTCACCGCCGAGCGCGGGCGAGCCGGCTTCGGCGCGAAAGTGCTCGTCGTTAAAGGGGAGCGTCCGCATTTGCTCGCGAACCGCCGCCGGCCATTCGTCCACGGCGTCATAGAAGCCGGGAATGGCGACGCGACCCTCCGCGTCGTGCATGGTGGCCAGGATGCGCGCGAGGGCCATGGCCGGATTGACGACGGCGCCACCGTAACTGCCCGAGTGCAGGTCCTGCGCGGGGCCCTGCACGTCGACCTGGAAGTACGCGAGCCCCCGGAGCGACGACAGGATGCTCGGCAGGCCGGGCGCGAACATGGCGGAATCCGAGATCACCACGGCGTCGCAGGCAAGCTCCGCGGCGTGCGACTCGACGAACGACGCCAGGTGCTCGCTGCCAACCTCCTCCTCCCCCTCGGCAAGGACCACCACGTTGACGGGGAGCGTTCCACGCACCTCGAGATGCGCCTCGAGCGCCTTGATGTGAAGGAACAGCTGGCCCTTGTCGTCCACCGATCCGCGAGCATAGAGGCGGCCGTCGCGGATGGTCGGCTCGAACGCGGGCGACGTCCAGAGCTCGAGCGGCTCAGCGGGCTGCACGTCGTAGTGGCCGTAGACGAGCACCGTGGGCGCGCCCGACGGCGCGCCGCGCCATTCGCCCACCACCACCGGATGGCCGGCCGTGGCGTGCACCGTGGCCGTGAGGCCGGCGGCGCGCAGCGACTGGGCAGTCCACTCCGCTGCGCGCACGGTGTCTGCATCGTGCTCGGAACGCGCGCTAACACTCGGGATGCGCAGAAACTCGAACAACTCGCCGCGAATCCGTTCGTCGTGCGTCGTGAGATAGGCGTCGAGGTCGGCAGGAACGTCGGTCATCGTGCGCTGTGGAGGAGGAAAATTGATCAAAACGGACGGCTATAACGTTTCGGGATCGGAAAGTGACACCAATCAAGCGCGCTCCGCTCGCGGCATTCGGCGCATGATAGCATTGTCGGGTAAATCATTCAGGCGAGCGTAATTCATGACCGCTGTCGATACCATCTCATACCGTTCGACGTCGATGCCGACCAAGACCAGCGCCCTTCGGGACGAGATCAAGCAGACGCGGCCGTTCAGCTCGCCCGCGCAAGAGGGTGTGGTGAGCATCCTTCGCACGGCGGCGTTGCTGACGCGTCATGTCTCGCACGTGGTCGAGGGCAGCGGCGTCACGATCCAACAATACAACGTGCTGCGCATCCTGCGCGGCGCCGGAAGCGTCGGCCTGCCGACGCTCGCCATCCGGGACCGGATGATCGAGGAGGCGGCCGGCATCACGCGCCTGCTCGACAAGCTGGAGACGTCGGGTCACGTCGTGCGTGAGCGGTCGACGCCGGATCGCCGGCAGGTGCTCTGCCGGATCACGCCGGCTGGCCTGCGCGTGCTCACCCAGCTGGACGAACCTGTCGACGCCGCGAACGAGATGGCGCTGCACGCCATGAGCGACGACGAGAAGAATTCACTCATCGAGCTCCTCGGCGCGGTGCGCGCCGGCCTCGCCACGAAGCCCGCGAATCGCGCCCGTTAGGCCCGACACGCTACTGCCGCGGCGGCCATCCGCCGCGGTAGCCGGCAAGGACCCAGATGCGACGCACGCTGACGGTATCCGCACCCCGTAGCTGCGGTGCGAGCTCGCCACGCGTCGTGCTCGTGAAGTGCGGCGCGAGTCGCTCGACACTCGCCGGCGTAGTCGTCGTCTCGTCAAGGGCCAGGACGAGGTTGTCGTTCACCTGCGCCGTGGCGGGAAAGCTGGGCCACAGCTCGTACTGATTTCGTCGTCCCGAGAGGCACACGCAGAACGTGGTTGGCCTTTCGGGCAGGTGATATGCGAGCTCGCTCACATCCTGGTACCGGTCCGCGCCGACGAACGTGCGTCCGCCAACGGCCGCACGCGCCTGCTCGACGCGCGCCACCAGGCCGTCGAAGCCCGCGCTGCGCGCAATGGGATCGCGACGCGCCGGCAGCGGAAGGATGGGCACCAGCGCATGCACATAGATGATCGCGACGAGCACGGCGGCCAGCGCCATGCCGCGACGCAGCCAGCGGTCGTGCGCCTGCGATGCCGTCGCGGCGACGAGCAGCGCGATGGCAGGGATGTACGACGGCGCCGGCCAGTTCGCTTCCACCGACTTGCGGGTCGCGGAGTAGACGAAGAACACCCAACTGCCCACGGCCACCGCCGCGAGCGTGAAGCGCACGTCGTCCGCCGCTCGACGCAGTGTTCGCCACACCGCGGCGGCGGCGAGCGCAAACAGGATGGGCGACACCAGGCCGAGCTGTCCGCCGATGAGGTCGAGCTCGCGCTTGATCGCCGAGCCCTTCGGCGTGCCGAGTCCATGCTGGAGCTGGAACGTGAACGAGATCCAGTCGTGGAGCGCGTTCCATTGGAGCACGGGAAGGAACACGAGCGTCGCGACGATGCAGGCTGCATACGGCCCGGGCTCGCGCAGCCGCTGTCGCAGAGACGGACGCAGCAGCACCGCCGCGGTGATGGTGAGCGGCAGCAGGATGCTCGTGTACTTGGACGTGAAGGCGAGTCCGAGTGCGATGCCGGCGCCGATCCAGAAACGGAACGATTCGCGCGAGCCCACCGGCTGCTCGACGGCGCGCACGACGAAGTAGAGTGCCGCCGCGCTGGTGGCGAGGAGCGGGGAGTCCGGCGTCGCCAGGACGAGACCAGTGGCGGCAAGCGGCATGAGCGCGAAGACGATGGCCGCCAGCCGCGCCGCGACCGCACCACCCAGCATCAACGCGATACGCGCCGTGTAGAACGCCGCGACGCCGCCGGCGAGCACGGGGAAGAACCGGATGGCCAGCGGCGATGGCTCAGCGCCGAATAGCGCAAACAGCGAGGTGCCCGCGGCGATCAGGTGCGCGATGGCGGGCGGATGATCGAAGTAGCCGTTCGCGAGGTGGCGCGACCACTCCCAGTAGTACGCCTCGTCGGGGAAGAGCGGCAGCAGCGCGGCGAAGACGAGCCGAACGAGCGTGGCCACGCACGTGACGGCAAGCGCCGCGCGCCAGTCCTGGGCGCTGGTCATGCGGTCAGGAGGCCGCCGCGGTGCCGCGCCGTCGCGCTCGCAACACGTACCAGAGGACAGCGAGCGCGGCGATCCACGCGAGCCACACGATGCGTTCGTCGCCGGACAGCGTGCGCAGCATTCCCCAGCCAACGATCGGCACGGTGAATGGCAGCGCCAGTCCGGTCTCGGTGTCTGCGACATAGCGCTCGACCACCTTCGTCGAGCGCCGGCCACCGCCTCGCAGCGCGTTGCTGATCATCACCGTCAGCTGCTCGGACGAGAGGGCGCGCCAATTCGGGAAGAACATGAGCGTCCATCCGGTGGCCGTGTGGCCCCACCCGTGGTGATCGCTGCCCGCAACGAGCGCGAGATTGAGGCTGTCCGCGAGATGGACGATGCGCGCGCGCTCGCGGCGCCCCTGCCCCAGTCCCTTGGGCGAACCGTCGATGACCTCGATGGCGCGGACGCCGGCGGTTCCGGGCCCCGTCGCGGCAACGAACTTCGAGAGGTCGCCCGGAATCGTCTCAATGAGCACGGGCTCGGCGCCCGGAATCCCGCTGACCATCCTGAGCGACGCCTCGTCGATGTCGCGGAGGTTTGCGGTGAGGATGCCCTGGTACATGCGGTCGGCGTCGAGGACGTTCACGTGCTCGCCGTTCCACACCACCTCGATGCCCGGCAGCAGCGAGGTGCCCTCGCCGGCGCGGGTCGGGTTGTTCGGCCAGGCGTCGCGCGCGCCCTCGAACGTGCGGTGGTCTGTGATGAACGCGACGTCGAAGCCGGCGTCGCGATGCCAGTTCCGGACGTCAGCCGGGTGCCAGTCGGAGCGGCCGTCGTGCGAGAAGCGCGTGTGGGCGTGGAAGTCGATGGCCATGATGTCGGCCGCCGTCTCCAGCCTGGCCATGGGACGCGGCATGATGGTCGTGGCGGCGTAGACGCCGACGAGCGCGACGAGGCCAACGCCGATTCTGGCCACTTCGCGCAGCGCGCGATGCGTGGCGGTGCGCGCCACCACGCGTCCGACGAACCACCACCAGACGACATAGCCAACGACGAGGGTGATCCACAGCGCCACGTGCTGCCGGAGGCTCAGCAGCGTGAGCGTGTCCAGCACGGCCGACACGGGCGCGAGCAGCACGTATCCCGTGGGTCTGTGGAGCGTGACTTCGCTGACGGTGCCGAAGGTCGCGGCGTCGTGAAATGGCAAGCGCGCGAACATCGCCGACACGGCGACGAGCACGGCCGTGACGAGCAGCGCGAGCGGAATTGCGGGCAACCGCAGAATGGATGGGAGCTTCACGCGGGGGAAGATAGTAGACGAGAACGGAGAGCGGCGAGCGGAGAACGGAGAACGGCGAAACGGCGAACGGCGAACGGCGAGTATCCTGCGCGACGAACCTGCGTTTCGCCGATCGCCGCGCTCCGCTCGCCACTCCCGTTCCCAGTTCGCCGCGCGCCGGTACTTTAGAAGATGGCCAATCACCTCGCCGGCGAGACCAGTCCGTACCTGCTCCAGCACGCGCACAATCCCGTTGATTGGCGGCCGTGGGGCGAGGACGCGCTGGCGCTCTCGCGCACCGAGCGCAAGCCCATCCTCCTCAGCATCGGCTACGCGGCGTGCCACTGGTGTCACGTCATGGAGCGCGAGTCGTTCGAGAACACCGCGATCGCCGCACTCATGAACGAACACTTCGTCTGCATCAAGGTGGACCGCGAGGAGCGCCCCGATCTCGACGCGATCTACATGCAGGCCACGCAGGCCATGACGGGACACGGCGGATGGCCGATGACGGTGTTTCTCACGCCCGAGGGCGAGCCGTTTTACGCTGGTACCTACTTTCCGCCGGACGACCGCCACGGCATGCCCAGCTTTGGCCGAGTGTTGCTCGGCGTGAGCGATGCGTGGCGAAGCCGGCAGGACACCGTGGTGCGCACCGCGGCGCAGATGCGCGAGCTGTACGCGGCGAGTACCGAGCGCACACGCTCCACCGGCACGCTCGACGAAGCGCTACTGCTCCGCGCGGTCGATTCGTTGAAGCAGCGGTACGAACCGAAGTTCGGCGGCTTCGACGGCGCGCCGAAGTTTCCGCCGACCATGGCGCTGGACTTCGCGCTTCGGAGCTGGGCGCGTACGGGCGACGCGGATGCGCTCGCGATGGTGACGCACACCTTCCAGCGTATGGCGCGCGGCGGCATCTACGACCAGGTGGGCGGCGGGTTCTCGCGCTACAGTGTGGATGCGTACTGGCTCGTACCCCACTTCGAGAAGATGCTGTACGACAACGCGCTCCTTGTGCGGCTCGGCGCGCATCTCTACCAGGCCACGCATGACGCTGAGGTGCGACGCGTCACTGAGGAGACGCTCGGCTGGGTGTTCCGGGAGATGACGTCGCCCGAGGGCGGATTCTATTCCTCGCTCGATGCGGACAGCGAGGGCCATGAGGGCCGCTACTACGTCTGGGACTCCAGCGAGCTCGACGCATTGCTCGGCGAGGACTCGTCGCTGCTGAAGTCGTACTGGGGCGTGACGCCCGGCGGCAACTTCGAGGGGCGCAACATCCTCTTCGCGCCGGATGATCCGTCGGCGGTTGCGCGCGCGCAGGGCGTGACGGAGCCCGAGTTGCGGACAGCGATCGAGCGCGCGACGCGCATCCTGTACGACGCGCGTGAGCGCCGCGTGCGTCCTGCGCGAGACGAGAAGATCCTCGCCGGGTGGAACGGCCTGATGCTGCGCGGCGTGGCCGAGGCGGCGCGTGCGTTCGGCGACGACGATCTTCGTGCGCAGGCGGTGACGAACGGGGAATTTCTCTTTCGCGCGCTGGTGCGCGACGGACGCGTGCTGCGCTCCTACAAGGATGGCGTCGCGAAGATCGACGGCTTCCTTGAAGACCACGCGGCACTGGGGCTTGGCGCGATTGCGCTGTATCAGCTCACCTTCGATCGTGTGTGGATCGATCGCGCGCGCGCGCTCGGCGACCAGATTCTCGGGCGGTTCTGGGACGATGACACGCACGCGTTCTTCGACACGGCGGCGGATGCGGAACGGCTGGTGACGCGTCCGCGGGACGTCACCGACAACGCGCTGCCGAGTGGAACGTCACTGGCGATCGAGCTGCTGCTGTCGCTCGGTGACTACTTCGATGTGCGCGAGTACACCGACCGCGCGACGCACATGCTGGAGACAGTAGCCGAGCCGATGGCGCGGTACCCCACGGCGTTCGGCCACGCGCTCGGCGCGGCGGACATGGCGGTGCGCGGCGCGGTGGAGGTGGCGCTTGTGGGACCGGTGTCGGACGAGCGGTTTCAGGCGTTGCTGCGCGCGGTGGCGGAACGGTACGTGCCGTCGCTGCTACTGGCCGGCGGTGATGCGCACGGCATCGCGGTGATGAAGGATCGTGCGCGCAACGAGCCGACGGCGTTCGTCTGCCACGCATACACATGCTCTGCTCCAACGACCGATTCTGCGATCCTCGGCAAACTGTTGTCATCCTGAGCGTCGCCGAGGGATCACAGAACACGTTTGGGGTCAGAGTCGGGGTCAGAGTCGGGGTCAGAGTCGGGGTCAGAGTCGGGTTTGGTCAGAGTCGGGGAGGCGCGTAGCGTTTGGCTGCGCATGGGATCGGAATCGCCCGCGACTCTGACCCCCGACTCTGACCCCAACTAGTTGACAAAAGCAACTATCTGCGCCAACATCAGGGCATGACCCAAGAACGCATTGCCGCCGTGCGGCGGTTCAACCGGTTCTACACCCGCGTCGTCGGCGCGCTCGACGAGGGACACCTCCAGAGTCGATTCGCCCTGGCCGAGGTGCGACTGCTGTTCGAGATCGCGCATCGCGATGGCCCGACCGCCACGGAGCTCATCGCCGACCTTGCTCTCGACGCCGGCTACGTCAGCCGCCTCCTGCGCGAGCTCGCGCGACGACGCCTCGTGAAGTCCACGCGATCGGCAGCGGACGGGCGCGAGCGTCACCTCTCGCTCACTGCCAAGGGCAGTGCAACGGTCATCGACCTGGAGTCGCGCGCCGGCGCCGACGTCGCCCGGCTCATCCAGCCGCTGGACGACATTGCGCAAGCGCGCCTCGTGGGCGCGATGGACGCGATCCGGTCGCTGCTCGCGCCCGCCTCTCCAGCAAGCGCCGTCGTGCGAGCTCCGTCGCCCGGCTTCGTGCTACGCGGACTTCAGCCCGGCGACTTGGGCTGGGTCGTCCAGGCCCACGGCGAGCTGTACACGCGCGAATACGGGTGGGACGACCAGTTCGAAGCGCTCGTGGCCAAGATCGTCGCCGGCTTCATCGAGACGTTCGACGCCTCGCGCGAACGATGCTGGATCGCCGAGCGCGACAGCGTGCGCGTGGGCTCGGTGTTCCTGATGCGACATCCCGAGCGGGACGGTGTCGCAAAGTTGCGCCTCCTGCTCGTCGATCCTGCGGCGCGCGGGCTGGGAATCGGCCAACGTCTCGTGCGCGAATGCACTGACTTCGCGCGCGCGTCAGGCTATCACACCATCACGCTGTGGACCAACGATGTGCTCGCCTCCGCCCGCCGGATCTACCAGGCAGAGGGCTATCGACTCGTGAATGAGGAACCGCATCACAGCTTCGGCCACGACTTGAAGGGACAGACGTGGGAGCTGGCGTTGGTCGAGAACTAACGACGGGATGATGTAACCGAGGACTGAGACTGGCGACTGGCAACTGGAGACTGGAAACTGGCTGCGATGGACCCGTACGGTCAGTCTCCAGTCTCCAGTTTCCAGTCGACTCGATGCGCAGTCAGGGTAGTGGTTGCGCAGCCGCCTGCTTGTACACCACGCCGTTCTTCATCACGAAGCTCACCCGCTCCATCAGCGCAATGTCCTTCGTCGGGTCGCCGGGCACCGCGACGACATCCGCCCACTTGCCGGCCGCCAGCGTCCCCACGTTCTTCTCCCAACCGAGCAGCGTCGCGGCGTTCAGGGTGCCCGCGACGATCGACTGCATGGGCGTCATCCCGCCCCACGTCACCAGCAGCGTGAACTCGTGACCGTTCGCGCCATGCTCGCCCACGCCGGCATCGGTACCGAGCGCAATGGGGACGCCATTGCGCACCGCTAGCCGGACGGCGTTCCGCATCCCGGCTGCCGCAGCCAACGCCTTCTCGGCACGCAGACCGGTGAGGCGCCCGCTCTTTGCGGCCATCTCCACGAACTCGCCCGCACTGATCGTTGGCACCAGCCACGTGCCCTTCTGCGCCATGATCTTCGCGCCCTCGTCGTCGAGGAAGGAGCCGTGCTCGATGCTGGCGGCGCCCGCCTGCGCCGCGAGCTTGATGCCCTCTGCGCCGTGCGCGTGGGCCGCGACCTTTCGGTCGAGCTTCTTCGCTTCGTCCACGATCGCACGCATCTCGTCGAGCGTGTACTGCAACACACCCACCGCGTCTCCCTCGGAGAGCACGCCACCCGTTGCGCAGATCTTGATGACGTCAGCGCCGTACTTCGATTGATAGCGCACCGCCTTGCGTCCTTCGTCAGCGCCGTCGGCGACACCCGTGCGGAAGTCGCCGTCAGCGAGGCCCGGACGATAGCCGTTCTCGTCGCAGTGGCCACCGGTGATGCCGAACGAGTTGCCGGCGTTCTGCATCCGCGGGCCGACCACGGCGCCGTTCGTGATGGCCTGCCGCAGCGCCATGTCGTCGAAGTTCGACGCGCCGAGCACACGAATGCTGGTGAAGCCGGCCATGAGCGTCTTGCGCGCGTTCTCAACGCCGACGATGGCGCCATAGCTCGCGTAGTCGCGCACGCTCGCGTCATCCGACTTCGGATCCGAGAGCGGCCGGCCGATGATGTGCGTATGCGCGTCGATGAAGCCGGGCATGAGTGTCGCGTCGCCAAGGTCGATCACCCGCGCGCCGGCTGGGATGACAACAGTTCCCTGCCGACCAACAGCGACGATCTTGTCATCGGTGACGACCACCACGCCGTTCTGCACCACGGCGCCGCCGGTGCCGTCGATGAGGCGCGCCGCGCGCAACACCACGGTGCCCTTGGCGGGCGTGACTTGCGCGCCGAGTGCCTGGTACGCTGAAAGAGTGATCAACGCGCACAGCGCGACCAATCGTGTGCGCGTCATTTCGTCACCCAGTGCTTCGCGGCCTTCCACTTCGCCGGATCGAACAGCGCCGGGTCGAGCTCGACGTTGACGCGGATGTCGGTGTAGTCCTCGTAGAACACGAGCTTGCCGTCAGTGTGGATCTCGACGCGCGGCGCGATCCACGCCTCGCCCTGGCGCTGGTAGTTCATGAAGCGGACGTCCTGCACCTTGGTGGAATCGCGCGGTGCCGGGTCAGTGGATCGGACGAAGTAGAGGCGCTCCGCGTCGATCCAGAATCGCTTGTTGATCTTCGTTCCGGTCGGCGCCGCGCCCACGACGATCATCGGGCGGCCCTGGAAGGTGTCGGTCGCCACCTTGTTGAGGTCGTATCCCTCGCGGCGGAGCAACGTCGCGGTGCGCGCCGGCGTGTTGGCGTAGACGTCGAAGCCGAGGAGCAGGAGGGGATTGATGGACGGCTGGCCACGCAGTGCGCGCCCGTTGCTTGCAGCGAAGGCACTGTCGCGGACGTAGAGCACGCCATTGCCCGCACTGATGGGCTCGAAGTCGATGCGCAGCTTGCCCGGCATGGACATGGCCTCGTACCAGGTCTGCACGTTCCACTTCTCGGCGACGAGGCGCGACGTCTTCTGCGTGAAGGTGAGCGTGGTGTACCACTTGCCGGCGTACCGCTCGCGCATGGCGGCGATGAGGTCGTCGCCGCTGGCGTAGCTGAGACGCACCGGTGTGGCGGCCGGCGCGGTGGTGTTGGCCTTGCCGCGGCACGCGCACACGGCGAGCAGGGAGAGCGCCGCAACTCGGGCGCTCTGCATCATGAGGAAACGCATCACGAATACTTCTCGTCTGCGGACCGCCGCGCAACGGGGGATGGTTCTGGCGTCGGGGGTCGCGGCGCATTCTTCGGCCACGACGTGGCGTCCTCGGGCTGCGTCCTGCGCGTCTGATGGGTGCGCTGGCGAGCGCCGCCAGCGGTTCTTTCACAGGAGATGCCTCATGCCGCGCACCGTGCCGTTCGATGCAGCACCCTCCACCTTGCCCATTCTCCAGCTTCGATGCGCGCTCATCATTGGCGCTCTCGTCGACCTGCTGGGAGCCATCAAGTTCGCGTTCTTCCCGGCTGGTACACTCGCCGAGATGCAGTTGCCGCCCGGGGGTGCGTTCTGGCCGCGCTACGCCGCGGTATTCCTGGTGGTCCTCGCGATTCTCTACTGCGTGACGGCGATCAATCCCGCGCGCTCGCTCGCGAACATCGGCGTGGCCATTGTGGGTCGCACGCTGGGGATGGCCTTTTACATGGTGTTCGCGCTGGTCACTCCCGGGACACAGCGGCTGGTCGTGGTCCTATCGGTGGCGAATCTCGTCTTTGCAGGCTGGTATTTCATCGCCCTGGGGCCATCGGGGCGGCAGCAGTTGTACGCTGCTCTCCGCCCACCGGAGTCTACGTCATGATGACGTACGATGGCGCTGATGACATCCTGAGCGCAGCGCTGTCATCCTGAGCCCTTCGGCTCAGGATGACAAGGCTACACGCCGGCGACGCCCAGCATCGCGCTCATCGCGTCCACGTTCACCACGCCACGCGAATGCATGGCCGCGTCGGCTGATTCGACCAGCGCCCCGCCAGCCGAGCCACCGGCGAGCAAGCCGCGCTGGCGACGGGCGATGGTGGCCTGAAGGGCAAGGCCGGCGCTGGCGAGCGACGTCTCCGCCGTCTCGAGGGCGCGAATGGCGCCTGCGTCGTCGCCGCGCGCATGGGCCAGGCCTGCGTTCAGGCGCTCCACGTACCCCGCGGCCCAGCTGCAGCGCTCGCGCGAGATGGCTCGCACGTCGCGCGCCGCGCGTGCAAGGTGGCGCGCTCGATCGACTCCCGCGGCTGCCGCCTGCAGCGCGCCACGAGCGCGGACGTCGCGGAGCATCACGCGCGTCACCTGATTCTGCGTCTGCAGCGACCGCACCATCGCGGGCCAGCGCCGCGTCACCTCGGTGCAGGCGTCGGCGCCGGCACCACTGTACAGCAGCATGAGCGCACGCGAGAAGAGCACGGACACGTGCTGGATGTGAAATCCGCGATAGGGCCACAGGACGAGCGCTTCGTGGAGGAAGGATTCGGCGCCATCGATGTCGTCGGCCACCAGTCGCTCATACGGCAGCGGAAACGCGAGCAGGTTGGTCACCATGAAGTGATCGCCGCGAGCACGCGCCTCCGGTTCCCATGCTCGCAGGCGCACGCCAAGCTCGAGGTTGTCGCCGCAGTGCGACATCGCCCACGCCATCATCGTGCGCGTCGTGGACAGCTCCCACCACGCGCCGGTGCACTGGTCGCGAAAGATCTCTTCAGCTTTCGCGCCGGCAGTGACCGCGTGCGAGAACCGCCCATGGAGGAAGGCCACCCAACCATCGGCGAAATCCACCATACCACGTGCCTGCGGGCTCTCCACACGGTTGGCAAGACTGCTCGCCAACCGCAGCATGTCGCTCGACCGCCGTGCCGTTCGAGGACCTCCTGTGGCGGTGAGGACCGCTTCCCAGGAGAGCGCGAGGGCCAGCCGACGGGGCTCGCCGGCCGCGAGCGCCAGGAGCAGCGCCTGCGACTGGAACGCGGCCACACGCACGACGTCTACTGCGCCGAGCGCCGTGCTCACGGCCCGGAGGGCATCGATGCGGCGAAGGTCACGCAGCGGAATGTCGCGCTCCGTTCGTTCGACGAAGTGCAGTCCACGGAGTCGCAGCTGGACGCGCCGAGCGATCAACTGCGCCATGAGCGCGACGGACGACTGCGGGGACCCAAGCCCCACGCCGCGCAGCACGTGCATGAAGAGGGCGCGTCCTTCATCCACGTGACCACTGATGGCGTACTGCGTGGCCGCCATGCGCTGGAGGTCGAGACGCTCGTCCGCGCCAGCAATCGTCGCCGCACGTTCATACGCCTGCGCGGCGAGCTGACCGCGTCCCGCGTTGGCCAGTGCGTTTCCCATCGAAGTCAACAGCACGCAGCGCTGGCCGGGCTCGATGAGCGGAGACTCGAGCGCTCGCTGGTAGAGCGTGCCCGCACGAGCGAAGGCAAGCGCTCGCTCCGCTCCCTCGGCCGCCCGCGCGAAGTGCGCGCTCGCACGCGCGATCTCGCCGCACTCGGCGAAATGCACGGCCACCGTTTCCTGATCCGCGTCCGGACGCGCGGCTAGTGCCGTCGCGAGACTCTGGTGATGCCGGCGCCGAATGGCCGGCTCGAGACGCGCGACGATGGTCTCGCGAATGCGATCGTGGTACGTCTCGACCTCGTCGAGCGGTGCGGAGCCGGTGGATCGCAACAGGTGTGCATGGCGCAGCAACGCCAGCGCGTGCGGGTCTCGCGCCGCTTCGCCGCTCGCGTCACGCCAGACGTCGTTGCGGACCGGCCGGCCGGCGATGGCCACGAGACCGAGGAGCTCACGCGCCACCGAGGGCAACGCCTCGATGCGCGCCCAGAGTGCCCGCTCCAGGTCGAACGGCGCCTCGCTGGCGTGGTGTGGCCATCCCGGGCGGGTCCGCACATATCGCGCGAGTTCGTGCATGAAGAACGGGTTGCCGTCCGACTCCGCGGACACGCGGTTCACGACGTCGTCGTTGGAGCCCGGCGGGAGCAAAGACCTCGCGAGTGTCTGGGCCTCGGCTGCGTTCAGTGCGGATAGCGTGAGGTAGTCCGGGCGTGCACCATCGCGGCGAGCGGCGTGTGCCGTCGCCAGCACCTGGAGACACGGGCTCGTGTGCTCGTACTCGCTTCGGTACGTCGCCACGAAGAGCATTCGTGGAGGCGCAGCGCCAGTGAGGAGATGCGCGAGCAGCTCGCCGCTGTCGTCGTCTCCCCACTGGAGATCGTCGATGACCACGACGACGGTCGCCGTCTCGCCAAGGCTCGACAGCAGTGCACGCAGCACGCCGAACGCACGACGGCGCACCTCGCGAGGATCCCGAACGATGACGCCCCCGCGCGCCGCCGCGATTGCGCCGACGCGCACCAGCACCGGGAACAGCCTGCCGAGGAAGGCGATCTCCGTCGGGAGCAGGTGGGCGAGTTGCTGCGGCGAGCGCGTGCGCAGCCACGACGAGAGTGCGTCGACGACCGCGTCGACCGCCTTGAACGGCACCGATTCCTGCTCGTCGCAGCGCCCCTCGAGGACCAGCACGCCCTCGTCGCGCCCGGCTTCGCCGAGGAAGTGCGCGATGAGCGCGCTCTTGCCGCCACCGGACGGGCCGCGGACATACACCGTGCGACTCGCGCCACGCCTCACTGCATCCAGCGCCGACTCCAGTGCGTCCAGCTGCGCCACGCGACCCACGAACACAGGTGTGGGCTCCTCCATCGTCGGGGAGCGCTCGTCGTCACCCTCGATTACTGCAGCGAGTCGCGCGATCGTCTCGTCGGCCGCAGGCCTGAGCGCCGGCTCGGCAGCGAGCAGCGCAAGGCAGAGTGCCTCGAGGTCCGCCGGTACACCGCGCACCAACTTGCTCGGTGATACGACGACACCTTTCGACTTCGCGAGAAAAATCGCCCCGGCGGTGCCCGTGAACGGCGTCTTTCCAGTGAGCGCCTCATAGAGCATGACGCCCATGCTGTACCAGTCGCTCGCCGCGGTGAGGGAATGTCCAGCGAACTGCTCGGGCGACATGTACGGAGGCGTGCCCAGGTGCGCAGTGGTCCTCGTGGTATCGCCAAGGCCGACGGCGATGCCGAAGTCGAGGATCACGACCTGCCCGTCCGGCCGGACGAGCACGTTGGACGGCTTGAGGTCACGATGCAGGACGCCGTGCCCGTGCAGGGCGGAGATGCCATCGGTGAGCTGTGCCATCGCGTCGCGCAGCCGTCGCTCATCGGCGATGGCATCGAAGGGCGGCCGCGCGGCCGGGTCGTCGCGGATGTGCCTCCCGTTGCGGACCCAGTCCAGGAAATCCACGCCGTCCACCAGCTCCATCGTGAAGAACCACTGATCGTCCTCCGCGACCAGCTCGTACAGCTCGACCAGGTTCGGGTGCTCGAGCGCCGCGAGCGAGCGGAACTCGCGCTTGAACCTGAACAAGGCATCAGGGTCTGCCACCGGAAGCAGCTTGAGCGCCACGCGCGCAGCCGACTGCCGGTCGACGGCTTCGAACACGACGCCCATCCCGCCGGCGCCCAACGTGCGGGTGAGCTCGAAGCGCGGGCTACCGGCGAACGGGTGGACGGCGGACGGCGGTACGAGCTTGCGCACGTCAGCCGCAAACTCGGCGGCCGCAGCGGCCGCCCCGGCGAGGAAGTCGTCTGATGCCTCGGCGGCCTCGTACGCGCGCACCATGCGCTCGACGTCACGACGAAACGCTTCGTCTCCGGCGCAATGCTCCGCGAGGTAGCGGCCGCGCGACCCTACCGGTACACCGAGCACCGCCTCCACCATCGGCCTGACGCGTGCCCATTGCTCCGCCGCGTCCGCGCGGCCGGGGCGATGCGGCGCGTCAGGGGATGTCATCGCGCAACTGCTCGAACAGCCACGCGCGCGCCATGGACCAGTCGCGTGCGACCGTGCGCGGCGACACGCCCAGCGCCTCGGCAATCTCTGCCTCGGTGAGTCCCGCGAAGAAGCGACACTCGACAACGCGGGCGAGACGGTCGTCCACGAGGCGGAGGCGATCGAGCGCTTCGTCGAGTGCCAGCAAGGACTCGGCGCGCTCTGCAACCGCGAGCGCCGGCGCGTTCGCCAGCTCCAGGGCGTCGAGGTCCATGCGTGCCTGATCAGCGCCTCCGCGCCGGGCGGCTTTGTGCTTGCGCGCGTAGTCGATGAGGATGCGGCGCATGGTGCGTGCGGCAATCGCGAAGAACTGCGATCGATCCACCCATTGCGCATCGGGCTGGTTGGCGAGCCGGAGATAGGCTTCGTGCACGACCGCGGTGGTGGACAGCGTGTGTCCGGAGTGTTCGGCGCGCAACTGCCGGTGCGCAATGCGCCGCAGCTCGCCGTAGATGAGCGGCATCAGCCGATGCATCGCCTCCGTCTCGCCGGCGCTCAACTCAGAAAGAGCCTGGACGATCTCCTTCTGCTCCTCGTCTGGCATGCCGCGCTCCGCGCGCGAGAGTGTCCGTCGTGATCGCCGTGGCCTTACCGGCCGAGGCGTCGAAGGTACGCGGGCAACGTGGTAGGGCGACAGGTCGATCGCCGCTCGCCGCGAACCATCCATGAGCCAATGCACGAGCGTGGCGTCTTTCCGCCTGCTCCTGCGCGTCTCCTCCCGTCCGCTGAACCAACCCAACTCTCTCAGGAGGAATTCCGATGCGTGCCAAGCTCGCGATCATGATGTCCCTGCTCCTCGCCGCGTGTGCCGGGGACGGTGTAACCCCGCCAGTCGAGGGAGCGCCCTCTCGACTCCCAACACCTGAGGCGCGGGCAGACAATGCCCTGTCGAAAGGCGCCGGCAAGCTGGTCGTCTGGGGCGAAAACACGGCGCGACAGATCACTGACGCCCCGGCGGGTACCCGCGTCGGGGCGCTCGCGGTCGGTGGGCCACAACAGGGCCTCGTCCTTCGCGAGGATGGTTCACTCCAGCTGTGGGGCACCGGAGCCGTGCCGCCGATTCCGCCCTCGCTTGTCGGCGAGCGCTTCGAGTCGGCGCACCTTTCCCTGACGTACCTCTATGCGGTCCGCACTAACAACTCCGTCGAGACGGTCGGGAAGTTCACAGACAGGGATAGTACGCCGGCAAATCCGCCCGCCGGCTTGCGCGTAAAGGGCATCGCGGGCGGCGGTGCGTTCGGCGTGGCGATCACCAGGAATGGCGATCTCGAGACGTGGGGCCCTGGCGCGGGTGGGATTACTCCGCCGACAGGAAAGTTCATCCGGGTGTCGGCGCGCTCCGGCTATGCCCTCGCGCTCCGCAAGGACGGAACGCTCTTCGGATGGGGCCTCTTCTCGTCGCCTCTTCAGTTGTTGGGATGGAAGAGCGACGACAACGGACACTACTACGTGCCGGGCGAGACGTTCGCTGCCATCAGCGCCGGGAACAGGCACATCATGGCACTCCGCGCGGACGGAAGCGTCGTGGCGTGGGGCCCAAACGCGTTCCGCGAGAATGATGCGCCCGCGGGCGTTCGCTTTGCGGCGATCGCCGCTGGTTTCGAGTTCAGCCTAGGCCTGGACCAGAATGGGTACATCCACCACTGGGGCGATGCATCGGGGGGCAAGGGCGCGGTGCCACTTGGCCGCTTCGTGTCCATTGCCGCGGCTGCGAGGCACGGCTCGGCCATCGCGGCGGAACCCTGAGTAGCACGTCGCGAGGGCGCTCGGCCCACCGGTCGAGCGCCCCCGCGACCAGCGGCGTGCGCAACGAGCGTGGCGTGTTTCGGGGTTTTCCTCCGCGTCTCCTGATGCGCCATCGAATGCAGGCGGCATGCGCAGCCACCAACACCACCACGAGCAGCCTCGGCTGCCTTTACAGGAGTGGGCCAATGATGCGAACACGCCAATACATCAGCGCTGCGATGACGATGACCATTGCAACGAGCGCGCTGCTCAGCTGTTCCGACACCACGACACCGGACCATGGTGGCACCTTTTACGGCCCGGTGGTCACGCTGGCGAATGGCAGCGGACACACCTACGTCACGCTCGACGGTGCGGGAGCACCCACGGAGCTCGGCGTCGCGTTTACGGAAGCATCCCTCGTCGGCCTGGCGAACGCGCACACGGAGTTCGTGTTCCCGCTGCCGGCGCAGGCGTCGGCCACCGCGTTCAAGCACGCGGTCATCAACTGGATGCCGATGGGCCACGCGCCCGCGATGGTCTACAGCGTCCCGCACTTCGACGTGCACTTCTACACCATCTCGAACGCCGAGCGGATGGCCATTGTGCTCGGAGATCCGGGGCTCGACGCGAAGATGGCGCGGCATCCCGCGCCGGAGTTCGTGCCCGCAGGGTACGCGCCGGGCGTGGGCAGCGCCGGGATGGGTCTGCACTGGAACGATCCATCGGCGCCGGAACGCAGCGGCGCACCATTCACGACGACGTTCATCTACGGCTCGTACGACGGTGCACTCACGTTTGCCGAGCCGATGATCGCGAAGAGCTACCTCGAGACGAAGCCGTCCCCGGTGGTGCTCCCGCTCAAGCTACCCGCGAAATACTCGGCGCCTGGCTACCACCCGACCTCCTACACCGTCGGGTACGACACGAGCGCGAAGGAGTATCGCATCGCGCTCTCCGGCCTCGTGCTGCGCTAGGCACGTCCCCGATCGCCACGCCAAGCCACTCAAAGGAGGTGTACGATGTCTGGTCGCATTCATAGTCCGTGGGGTCGCGCACCATCGCGCGGCATGCTCGCAGTCATTGCCACAACCATGTTGCTTGCCTGCGGCGGGGACCTGGGGCCAACCGCCAGCCGGCAGACCCCCACCCAAGTGAATCCGGTCCGCATCGACGTGTCTCCAACGGCGCTGAGCCTTGCCGTGGGCGGCAATGGACGGCTCTCGGCGCGAGCCGTTGATGCCAGCAGCCGAGAGGTCATCGCGTCATTCGCGTGGTCCGCCGCCGACCCTGCCGTCGCGACCGTGAACGCGAGCGACGGCACCGTGACGGCGCTGTCCGCCGGAACCACCACGGTGACGGCCACGGCGGGAACACTGAGCGCGACGGCAATCGTGTTGGTACGGCCGCCGGATCCCCCTGTCGGAATCTCCATCTCGCTGTCTGCGTTGAGCCTCTTCGGCGGCGGTACGGAGCGATTGACCGCACACGCGTACGACTCCACCGGGCGGGTGATTGCGGACATGGCCGTCGAGTGGTCGTCCGCCGATCCGCGCATAGCCACCGTCGGCGTCAGCGACGGCCTTGTCACCGCGATCTCCGTGGGCACAACGACGATCACCGCTGTGGCGGGAGCGTTCTACGCTGTTTCGACAGTATCCGTCATTCCGGCGCCCAGCGCTTCCTTCGCATTCACGCGCGTGACGTCGCTGAGCGACGGAAGCTTCCGCTCCGACGTGCTCTCGCGCTCCGTTGGCGATCGCACGATGCGGCCGCTCCCGCGCCCCAACCAGTTCACGTCGATCGCTGCGCCCGCGTGGTCACGCGATGGCGGACAGTTGGTCGTTGAGGTGGTGCACCGGTTCGAGCAGGGATGCCCGTGGGTGGACTACTCGAGTGACCTGTATGTCGTGAGCGCGGCAGCGCCAGGCAACTCGCCATGGCGCGCGCTGACCACGAATGGCCTGAGCAAGTCGCCGAGTTGGTCGCCGGATGGCCAGCGAATCGCCTTTGCACAGCAATCGTCGATGTTTTCCAGGACGGCCATCTTCGTCATCGACGCCGCCGGCGGCGTGCCCATTCGCGTGACGCCGACGGACGGGTGGTACACCAATCCACGCTGGTCGCCCGATGGCTCTCGCCTCGCGTTTTCGGTATGGGAAGGCGAAAACTTCGACAACTCCGAAGTCTACGTCGTCAACGTCGATGGTAGTGGCTTGACCAACGTCACGCAAAGCCCCGCGTACGACGCGGACCCGGACTGGTCGCCGGATGGCGCGCAACTCGTGTTCGTGAGCGATCGTGACCAAACCGCCTACCATTCGAACGTGTTCGTCGTCGATGCCAACGGTCGCAACGTCAGGCGGCTCTCATCGCGCGCCGATTACAGCGCCACACCATCGTGGTCGCCCGATGGACGGCACATCCTCTTCAACTCCGGGGGTTCGCTGTTCATGATGAACGCCAATGGTTCATCGATGGTGCGGCTCACCACGCCTCCGCTCCACTCATGGGACATTGCTCCCGTGTGGACTCGCTGAGCCATGGTGGCTCGCATCCGCGGGGCCCGCCGCCTAACGTTCCCGCATGAGCGAAGACGCCGCCTCCTTTGTGCGAGGCATGTTCGCGGGCGAGATCCACGACGATCTCCTCTTCCCGTTCCCCGCCGCGCTGCACGAGCGCGATCCGGACGAAGCCCGCACCGTCCGCCGCCTCCTCGCGGACCTGCACCGCATGAGCCAGGGCCTCATCGACTCCGCGCGATTCGACGAAGAGGAGACGATTCCCGAGGACGTCATCGCCGCGCTCGCGTCGACCGGTTTCCTGGGACTCAGTATCCCGCGCGAATTCGGGGGACTCGGCCTCTCGTCCGCCGCGTACGCGCACGTCTTCGGTGCGCTCTCCAGTCTCGACGCCTCACTCGGCGTCCTCGTAGGCGTGCATTGCGGGCTGGGCTCCAAGGCCATCGTGCTGTTCGGTACGGACGATCAGAAGGCGCGCTACCTGCCGATGCTCGCACGTGGCGACACGCTCGCCGCGTACGCGCTCACGGAGCCCGAGACAGGCTCCGACGCGCAGCACATCGTCACGCGCGCAGAACGCAACGACGACGGGAGCTTCACGCTCACTGGCCGCAAGCACTGGATCGGCAACGGGCATCGCGCGGGCGTCATCGCGACCTTCGCGCAGACCGCCGTCGAGCGCGACGGCAAGACTGTCATGCGGCCCACCGCGTTCATCATCCGCCCGGACATGCCCGGTTTCAGCGTAGCGGGCACCGTCCGCAAGCTCGGCATCCGCGGCTCGACGCAAGCGGAGCTCGTCTACCACAACCTGCGCGTGCCGGCGGATCACGTGCTCGGCACGATGGGCAAGGGATTCGGTGTCGCGGTGCGCGTGCTCAACGGCGGGCGCCTCACGCTGGCCGCCGGGTGCACCGCCGGGACGAAGTCGTTGCTGAAGCACATGGTCGAGTTCGCGGAGAACCGCGTGCAATTCGGCAAGCCGATTGCCGACTTCGAGATCACGCAGCGCAAGCTCGCGCGAACGGCGAGCGACCTCTACGCCGCCGATGCGATGCTCGGCGAGCTCTCGCGTCTCGCCGGTGCGCCCGATGGCGAGTACGCGCTGGAGGCAGCGTGCTGCAAGGTGTTCGCGAGCGAGATGCTCTGGCGCGCGGCGGACGAGATGGTGCAGGTCGCAGGCGGACGCGGCTTCGTGAAGCCCTATCCGTATGAACGCTTGCTGCGCGACGCGCGCATCAACCGGATCTTCGAGGGAACGAACGAGATCCTGCGCCTCTTCATCTCGTTGAACGGCATTCATGGACCGGCGGAATACCTCAAGGAGCTCGGTGTGGCGCTACGCGATCCGTTGCGCAACCTCGGATTGCTCTCGGAGTACGCGGTGTCACGCCTCGCGAGTCGCTTCGGTGCCACGCCAACGCTGGACGTCGATCTCCACGAGCGACTCACGCCGCACAAGGAACACTTCGAGAAGCACGTGGCCGAGCTCAAGGATGCATCGGAACGACTCATCCGCGAATACCGCGAGGCGATCGTGGACCGGCAGCAGGAACTCGAGCGCCTGAGCGACATGGCCATCGAGATGTTCGCCACGGCGTGCACGCTCGCGCGCACGCAGCGCCTGCTCCACGAGCGCGACGAGAGCGGCTGCACGCGCGAACTGGATCTCTGCGACTTGTTCGTCGTCGAGTCGGGGCGCCGCTTCCGTGCGGCTCGCGGTGCGCTCCAATCCAGGCAGGACGAGGGCCGCCGCGCCGTGGCGCGCGGCGTGCGTGACGCCGGCGGATATGGTGTGCCGAGCGCCATCCTGCCCGACGACGATTCCGTCCCCACACACACAGCGTGATGCGCATCTACGACATCTCGATCTCCCTCCGCTCCGGCGGCGTGGTCTACCCCGGCAATCCACCCATTTCCATCACCGCGCAGCAGGCCATCTCGCAAGGCGATGGCGCCAATGTTTCGCGACTGGACTTCGGGTCGCACACGGGCACGCATGTGGACGCGCCCAAGCACTTCTTCGACGACGGCGCAGGCGTGGACGTCATGTCGCTCGACGTCCTGATGGGTCCAGCGCGGTTGCTCGAGTTCTCCGACGCGGTGCTGAGTATCGGCGAAGCCGAGTTGCGCGCGCACGACCTCGCGGGCGTCACGCGGCTGCTGCTCAAGACGCGCAACTCGGCGTGGCTCGCGAGCGGCACCTCGGAGTTTCACGTCGACTACACGTACCTCGCTCCTGACGGCGCGGCGTATCTCGCGTCGCTCGGCGTGCAGCTCGTCGGTGTGGACTACCTCTCGGTGGAGCAGTTCCACTCGGGACACCATCGCACGCATCGCACGCTGCTCGAGCGCGGCATCGTGATCGTGGAGGGCTTGCTGTTGAGCGAGCCGCCCGCGGGTGACTACGAGTTGCGCTGCCTGCCGATCAAGATCGCGGGCCTCGACGGCGCGCCGGCGCGCGCGGTGCTGGTCTCCACTCTAGCGGAGTGATCGCGTGACCCTCTCTCCCAAGGTGCCAAGTCGGCCCACGAGCCAGTTTGGCGTGCTGGGCCACCGCGCCGAGCGCGCCGACCAGTGCACGATGGTGATCTTCGGCGCGACTGGCGACCTCACGAAGCGCAAGCTGTTCCCCGCCCTCTATGAGCTGGCCGCTGCGCACCTGCTCGCGCCGGGCTTTGCGGTGTTGGCTGTGGGACGCGATGCCACCGAGACAGACCAGACGTTCCGCGACAAGATGCACGCGGCGATCGAGGACTCGGACGAGGTGAAAAGCGTGGACGAGGACGTGTGGGATTGGCTGGCGCAGCGCACGTTCTACTCTGGCGGCGACGCGAGCGACGATTCCGCGTACGGGGGCATCAAGACGCGTCTCGCGGAGATCGAGGCGTCGCGCCCCGAGGAAAGCCGCAACCGCTTCTTCTATCTCGCCGTGCCGCCCAGTGTTTTCGAGCCGATCGTGCGGCACCTGTCGTCGAGCGGCCTCGTGCCGAAGCACGACGACCCGAACTCGCTGCCATGGGCGCGCGTCGTCGTCGAGAAGCCGTTCGGCCACAGCCTCGAAACCGCCCTCGCGCTGAACGCGCTCGTGCTCTCGCTCTTCGCCGAGCATCAGGTGTATCGCATCGATCATTTCCTGGGCAAGGAGACCGTCCAGAACGTGCTCGTGCTGCGATTCGCCAATTCGATCTTCGAGCCGCTCTGGAACCGGCGATGGATCTCTCATGTCCAGATCACCGCGGCGGAGTCGGTGGGCGTGGAGGCGCGCGGCAAGTATTACGAGGAGGCCGGCGTTGTCCGCGACATGTTCCAGAACCACCTGCTCCAGCTGCTCGCGCTCACCGCCATGGAACCCCCGCCGAGCATGACGGCAGACGCCGTGCGCGACGAGAAGGTGAAGGTGTTGAAGTCGGTACGCTGGCTGACGCCGGAGACCATCCCGACGAGCGCCGTGCGCGCGCAGTATGCCGCCGGTGCGGTGAACGACAATCTCGTGGCGGGCTATCGCGACGAGCCTGACGTCGCACGCGATTCGCCGACGCCGACATACGCTGGCGTGCGCCTGCACATCGACAACTGGCGGTGGAAGGGCGTTCCCTTCTATCTCCGCAGCGGCAAGCGGCTGAGAAGGCGCTATTCCGAGATCGCAGTGGAGTTCCAGTCGCCACCGCACTTGATGTTCGGCGGTGAGGGCACGAGCCGCTCGCTCCCGCCCAACGTCCTGGTGATGCGCGTACAGCCCAACGAGGGAATCTCGCTGAACTTCGAGGTGAAGGTGCCAGGCGCCGCGGTCGCGCTCACGGAGCACCTCGAGGTGGCGCCGGTGGACATGGACTTCAGCTATGCCGAGGCGTTCGGCGAGACGGCGGCGCCGGCATACGAGACGCTGCTGCTCGACGTGATGATCGGCGAGATGACGCTCTTCACGCGCAGCGATGAAGTGGAAGCCGCGTGGAAGATCGTCGACCCGCTGCTCCACTACTGGGAGACGCACTCGGCCCATCCGATGCCGACGTATGCGGCGGGAAGTTGGGGACCGGCGGAGGCGGACCGCCTCATCTCGCTCGATGGCGCGCGGTGGCGGACTCCCTGAGTTGAGGGGCATCATCGGATTTGCTGTCGGGCGGCGCGCACTGCTCGACGAGTGGCTCGTGGCCTGCGCGGTGCTCGCCCCGGCGGGGTGCCTCGTCGTCGCCGCGTGGACGTTCCAGGAAACAGGGTCGTGGGGCGCGGTGAAGTTTTTCGTGCTCTACGCGCTGCCGCTCTTCGCCGCAGCGCCGTTGTGGGCGCGCACGCGGCTCGCGATCATCGAGCAGCTGTCGTGGTTCACGCTCGGCATGGACGCGAGCGTGCTGGTGCTGTCTGTCGCGCGCTTCGCGGCGTCCGAGATCTTTCCGTTCTCGGGGCACATGTTGTTCCTCACCTACACGCTGCTCACGTCGCGCGTGCGCTGGTATCGCATCCTTGTTACCGTGCTCATCATTGAGACGTCGGTCTTCAAGCTGCTCTGGCGCGACCAGCGGTCGTGGGCGCTCGGCCTGGGGCTGGGTCTCCTGGCCGCGGTCGCGGTGATGGTGCAGCAGCGCAGCACGGTGGTTGGTCGCAGCGAGTAGGTCCCTCCCTGCCGTCGCGCATGTCGCTTCGGCCGTCTCTCCTAATACAAGCCCTTGCCGACGTCAGCGACATTCCCCCGCGCCGTTGTGCTGTGCTGCGTGCTGCACGCCACCGTCGCTCCCGCGCAATCAGCCGTGCGCATTCGCGCCGACAACGATGCGTACAATTTCTGGCAGCCACCGTGGGACCGGCCGGACGAGGAGTACTCGAACGGCGTGCGAGTCTCGAGCGACTTTCGCGGTCCCGCACTGTGGTCCGCGCTCGCGCCGCGCTGGCTGGGCCGCCGCGACACCAGTCGCGCAAACGAGCAGCGCGTGTCGAGCTCGTGGACGCTGGGCCAGGACATGTTCACGGCCTCGCGACGCATCAGCGATCCCATCGCACCAGCGGGCGCGCGGCCCAACGCCGGTGTGCTCTGGGTGCAGAATGCCGAGCGACGCGTCAGCTCGGATCGCATGACGGAGGGCAGCGTGACCATCGGTGTCACGGGTGAACCGTCGCTGGCGTCCTCGGTCCAGCGGATCGTGCATGGCTACACCGCCGCGTGGCAGCGGCCCATCGACTGGTCGCACCAGGTTCCGTTCGAGCCGTTGGTCAACGTGGCATACGACGAGCATCGGCGCGTGGCGGTGCGCGCGATGCATCTCCAGCCGCATGCTGGCGTTTCGCTCGGCAACCTGCTCACGGAAGCTCGGGCGGGTGTTGGCATGCACACGGGCTGGAACATGACTCACCCGTGGATGCCGGCGGCGGCGGTGCAGGACTACGAAGTCGCGGTGATCGCCGATGCGACGTTGCGCGCCGTTGCCTGGAACGGCACTTTGTCGGGCAACCTGTTTCGACCGAGCGCACGGATGACGCTGCGGCCGCTCGTCCCCGAGCTGCAGTTCGGCGTGTCTGTGCGCGCACGACGCGCGACGATCTCGTACCTCGTCCATCAGCGTGGTGCCGAGTACCTGGGGCGTTCGCGGGCGCATTGGTGGTCGCAGATCCAGACGCAGTGGCAGTTCGCAAGGTGAGCCTTGTTGCGCGCGGAAAACGGCGAGCGGCGTAGCGCGCGCTGCACTGACGGTTCGCCAAGGCTGCGGTCTGAGTGTGGTCTGCGCCGCGTGGGATAGCGGCACGTGGAGGTGGTCGGCGCGCCGCCATGGTGTTTCGCCGCGAGCAGGCGCAGGATTCACGCATGCGCAAAGCCGTCATCGCACGAGATGCGCCGCGGGACGAGGCCACGTTGTCCGCGGCCCTGCACTCGCTCGCGCTTTCACACCTGCCGTCGCAGTTCTACCTCGGCCTCCAACTCGCGCTGCCGGCGGCAGTGCAGTTCTGGGCGTGGGGATGGCATCGCAGCGCGGGATGCATGGTGGTGGCGAGCGCATTCGGCATCTGGGCACTGGGCGAGCAGGCGCTGGACCAGGCCGGCGACACGACGATGGGCAACGGGCCGCCTGGGCGACTCGCGCGCGCCGTGCACTGGACGTCGGGGCTTGTCGCTGGCGGGTTGACGGCGGTGCTGCTGCTCGATCTCGTGCTGCGGTTTCTCGGCGTGGTGTTCAAGTGCCCGGGATGCGCGGGATAGAGTCTCGGGATCACGGCAACTACGGAAGAGCGGGGTTTCACATTTTACGGATTCTACGGAGACTGCCGGATACGGCAGAAGCTCCTTCTGTTCCGTGGTATCCGGCAGTTTCCGAAGCATCCGTAGAATCCGTCAACGCGCTGTTGACACGCGGATGCCCAGTTCGCATGCGCGCATCGACACGTGGCGTTCGACAACGACAACTACTCCGCCTACGGCCGCAACGGTGCCCGCACCGCGCTGCCGGTTCGCTCCGCCGTGTGCACGACCAGCGACAGGCGGCCCGCCATCAGGTCCGCGCGCTCGGCCGCATTCAGCGTGAGCGTTCCCCGCGCCTGGCTCGATCCTGAAAGTCCGAGTCGCCGAACCACCGGGCCCGCATGACCCGCGCTATCGCGACTGAGGCTCATGAGCCTGACACGGCTCGCGACCGGATTCGCCACGCGCACGTCGTAGTCGAGCGCGCGCTTGGTGACATCGAACGAGAACGTGCCGCGGATCGTGCCGCCGGAGCCGGATGCCACAGCGGTGAAGGCGACGGGCGCCGGTGCCGTGCCACGCACGAGCGGCGGAGTCGTTGCCGGCGCGCGGCGCGGATGCGACGACTGCTCGTAGTCGTACGCCATGGCGACGAGGCGCGCGTCGGAGAGTGAGCGCCCGAGCAACTCGACACCGATCGGCAAACTGTCCGGTGTGAAGCCCGCGGGAATGGACAGCGCGGGCAGGCCGCTGACTGCGCTGATGCTGCAGGTCGAGCCGCGCTGCGGCTCGCCGATGAGTGCCGCCTTGCGCGTGAGCGTCGGATAGGCGAGCGCGTCGAGGCGGTTCACGTCCATGAGTGCGACGAGCGTATCGCGCGCGACGACCCGATTCGCCAGGGCCGCGCGATACGGCGCGCCGTCTCGCGTGCCGCGCAACTCGCGTCGACGAAACTGCGCCTCGAGCGCCGTGTGGTACAGTCCGCGCTCGAGGATCTCACCGAGCGAACGAACCGGCGCGTTGGGTATCTGCGCAAGAAAGTCGAGCAGGTCGAACTTGAACTCGAAGTCGATCACGGCTGCCCTCGTCATGATCGTGTCCAGCCCCGGCGTGGCGATCTCGATGATCTCGGCGCCGCGCGACTTCATCTGGTCCAGCGCAGCTCGTACGACGCGCGAGCCCTCCTGGTCGTCGGCCTCCGTGCCGAAGAACGACCTGAGGACACCGATGCGCGTTCCGCGCAACGACGTGGAATCGAGCGACGCGACGAAGCGAGGAAGTGCACGTCCCTCGAGGACGCGTGTCGCGGAGTCTGCGCCGTCCGGGCCGATGGTTGCGTCGAGCGCTATGGCGAGATCCATCACCGTGCGCGCCATCGGACCACCGACGTCCTGCGTGTGCGAGAGCGGCACGATACCGGTGATGCTCGACAATCCCTTCGTGGGCCGCAGGCCGAACAGGTTGTGCACGGCGCTCGGGGTGCGGATGGAGCCGCACGTGTCCGAGCCGAAGGCGACTGCGGCAAAGCTCGCGGCCACTGCTGCGCCGCTTCCGCCGCTGGAGCCACCCGGATACCTGTCCGGGTCGTACGGGTTGCACGTCTGTCCGCCGAACGAGCTGATGCTGGTGATGCCTGCGGCCAGCTCGTGGAGATTCGACTTGGCGAGAATGATCGCGCCGGCGTCGCGCAGTCGACGCACCTGGAACGCATCGTCCGGCGTCTGCAGATCCGCCAGTGCGATGGAACCGCCGGATGTCGGCATGTCGCGCGTGGCGTAGTTGTCCTTGAGGATGACGGGAATGCCGTGCAGCGGGCCGCGCACGGTGCCCGCCTTGCGCTCGGCGTCGAGCGCCGCGGCGTTCGCGCGAGCCAGCGGGTTGATGCGAATGATCGCGTTCAACGACGGCCCGCGATGATCGTACGCCGCGATGCGTGCGAGGTACGCGTCGACCAGCGCGACGGCGGTCGTGCGGCCCGCCGCCATCGCCGCCTGCAACTCAGGAATGGATGCTTCGTATACGACGTCCGTCCTCGTGCGCTGCGCGAGTGCCGGCGACGCACCGAGAAGGAGGGCTATGATCGCGAGACGCGAGGCGCCGAGCATGGCAGCGATGGTGGGAGGAGCGTGATTATGGGTCCGACACGCATGCGCCGCAACATCGCACTGGTGGCCGGCATGGGGTCGTCACTCCATCTTTCCGCGACGCCATCGCCCACCTCTCATCTCGACGCTCATGACCCGCTCCGCCTCCACGCTTTTGTGCGCTGCCGTAGTGGCCCTTGGCAGCATCGGTTGCAGCGCCGCGCAGCCGGCCGTCGCCGCCATGCCCTCGCCGCAGTTTCCGCCGACGACCGGCGCCGGACGCGCGTTCTCGCCGTTCGTGCGCGCGAACGGATTCATCTTCCTTGCGGGGCAACTCGGCACGGACAGCACGGGCAGGCTCGCCGCCGGCGGCATCAAGGAGGAGACGCGGCAGACCATGACCAATATCAAGAACATCCTCGAGCGGAACGGCTCGTCGATGGACAAGGTGGTGAAGTGCCTCGTGCTGCTCACCGACATCGCGGACCGGCAGGCGATGTCCGAGGTCTACGTGACGTTCTTCGCGGCGGACAAGCGTCCCGCGCGGACGGCGGCGGGCGTCAGCGCACTCGCGCTCAACGGGAAGGTCGAGATCGAGTGCGTCGCGACGGAGTGATGTTGTCATCCTGAGCCCAGCGTTGTCATCCTGAACGCAGTGAAGGATCTGCACCTCAGCACGACGGGACGTGCAGATCCTTCGCTGCGCTCAGGATGACACCTGTTAGCGCTTCGGAGGAATCGCAGCGGTTGGCGGAGGAGTGGGCTCGTACTCCTTGGCGGGAATCCGGAACCGCTTTGCGATCGCCGCGTCGCCATCGTCGCCGAGCATGCGTTGCGCGAGGTATTCGCCGACCACCGGCGCGAACTTGAATCCTTCCGCGTTGCCACCGCCGGCGAGCCAAACGTTCGACATCCGCGGATGACGATCGATGATGAAGTCGCGACTCGACGTCGACTCGTAGTGGCACGAATGCGTCTGGAGAATCGGCGCCGACTTCATGATCGGAAATCGCTGCTCCAGCAGCCGACGCGAGCCCTCGAGACGGCTGGCGTCTGGCCAGCGGTCGCTGAAGTCCGGATCCAATTGCGAGGGCGGCGTTGGCGGGCGCGGTGGTGCGGGCGGCGGCGCGACCACTGGCGCACCTGGCACCGGCGCCGCCTCGCGTCGGCTCGCACTGCCGCGCACGCGAAAGCCGCGGTTGTCCACCGGCAGCGCCGCCCACCCGGTGACCCCGGGAAAATTCCAGCTCGGCAGGTTCGGAAAGGTGAAGCGCTCGTCGTTCGGCGGAGTGCCGTAGTAGATCGCGGTGCCCATCGGCGTCCGCGTGCGATTGTACAGGACGTCGGGGAACGTCTTGCCGAGCCACGGACCAAGCGCGAACACGAACTGCTCCGCGCGGAGCGTGTGGCCGGTATCGAGCGCGATCTCCTCGAGCTTGCCGTTCGCGATCTTTGAAATGCGCGCCCGGCCGATGCGGATCGTGCCGCCCGTGCTCTCGAACGCGGCCGCGACGGCTTGCGTCGCACGCCGAGCGCGGATGACGCCGGCGTCGGTCTCGCTCAGCACGACGGTGATGTCGTCGATGTTGATGACGGGCCAGCGATAGCGCACTTCGTCGGGCGAGAGCACCTCGTGCGGGACCTTGTACTTGTCCCACCACTCCTTCGTCTTCGTCGTAATCGGCTCGGGCTCGGCGCGCATGATCAGGTCGCCCGTGGTATGCCACAGTCCCTGTGTGGTGTCCTCGCTCCACTCCGCATCGAACGCGCGCCAGCGCTTCATCCCCTCCCGCGCCCACTGGACCCACAGCTCCCCGTCGTCGCGATCGCCGTACGACGAGCGAATGCCGCGCGTCTCGTCGCCCGACGTCGAGCGCGCGTTGCCCGGACCGTACGCGTCCACGAGCGTCACCTTCGCGCCCATCCGGCGCAGGTTCAGCGCCGTGAAGCTACCCCACACCCCAGCGCCGATGACGACGATCTCCGCTGACGAACTCCCGATGAACGGCAACCGGCGCTTGGGACGAAGCCCGGGCACCTGCTGCGCGTCGGCGACGCCGCCGCCGGCCAGCAGGAGGCCGGCGCCCGCTGCGACCTTCAGGAAATCGCGCCGCGCGACGGATGCGTTCGGGTCCTTGCCGGCATCATCTACCATGTCGTCCGCTTGGTGGTGAGGGTGACGGGCCAATATGAAGTTGCCCCAAAAACAAATCAAACTCTGCGGTTCCAGACAACTTGTCATCCTGAGCGAAGCGAAGGATCTGCACTTCCGCCGTAGCCAGGTGCAGATCCTTCGCTTGCCTCAGGATGACAACCTGGCGATCGCCGCCCGCCGGGCGTTCTCGTGCACGCTGACGACGACGCGTATACTTGCGCTCCATGCGAATTGCCAAGCTGTCGCTCAGCGCGTTGATGCTGGTGAGTGCGTGCGAACGAGCCGAGTCCGACGCGTCGCTCGCGACGCCGTATGCAGCGCGACTCGCGACGACGAATCCGGCGTATGTGCGCACGGCCGCCACCGTACGTCGCGACACCGGCGCGAAGCCGGTGGAAACGTTCGCGCTTCCGCAGTACACGGCCGCGCAGTCGCGCGAGGGAGCGGCGGTGTACTCGGCCACCTGCGCCCGCTGCCACGCCAATGCGCAGTGGACGGGTGACACATTCGCCGCGGCATGGCAGGACCGCAGGCTGTCGGACTTTCATGATCTCATCTCGGTGACGATGCCGCAGGACAACCCCGGCGGACTGACGCCGCGGCAATACCTGGATGTAACGGCATACGTCCTTGAGCTTGCCGGCTTTCCGAGCGGAAACGTCGAGCTGCGCGGAGATTCCGCGACCCTGCGGCACACTCGGCTGGCGATCACACCGCCCCCACCTCGAGCAGTCACCACCAATCCTGTCCCGACGAGGTAGCGCTGGTGCATGCCAAACGTCGCGAAGCGCATTGGCGATCCGAGCATCGGTTGACAGTCGATCCCCGACCGAAGTAGTCGTCTTCGGGGATTGTTCAGCGACGTTCACGCTCCGCACTGCGCGGCGCGCTTCTGCAGCGTTGGAGCCTGCTTTGCGAAGAGCTCGATTGACTCATCGGCATGAGTTTGGTATACTCATGGTATGAGTAAGCGTCTTCAGGTCGCCATCGAGGACTCCGAGTACCGCGAGATGCAGCGCGCGGCGCGCCGGGCCGGCCTTACCATGTCGCAGTGGGTGCGCGAAGCGCTGAGTGCCATGCGCCGTCGCCAGCCCGCAAGCGACACAGGCAAGAAGCTGAGCGCGGTTCGCGAAGCGGCCCGTCACAGCTATCCCGCGGGGGACATCGACCAGATGCTTACTGAGATCGAATCAGGCTACCTGGGCGACCCGCCGTGATCTTCGTCGATTCCAACATTCCCATGTACCTGATCGGCGCCTATCACCCTCATAAGGCGGATGCGCAGCGACTGCTGGAGACGGCGATCGCTGCCGGCGAGCGGCTCGTGACCAATGCCGAAGTGTTCCAGGAGATCCTTCATCGATATGTCGCTATCGATCGCCGAGACGCAATCCAGCCTGCGTTTGATGCTCTGTCAGCGGTCGTGGATGAGGTGTTCGCCATCGGCATGGCCGACGTGGAACGGGCGAAGACGATCGTGCATGGAAAGCGGATCTCAGCGCGCGATGCCATTCATCTGGCTACCATGCAACGGAGTGGCGTCGATCGGATCATGAGCTTCGACGCGGGGTTCGAGAACATTCCGGGGATTGTTCGACTACACTGACCCCTCCGCAGCCGTGCGGCAGCAGCGTTCCTTCCGCTCGCCACGACTTTCCTGTAGTTCCTATCCGCGAACTGCCACGACCCCGAATTCAAATTTCTTCCCGCTTCCCGCATGACGACCCGATTCATCGTTGCCGCGGCGCTCACGCTGACGTGTGCCGCGCACGCGAACGCGCAGGGCACCGTGCAGCCGACCAACGACGCGCCGAATCCGTACCGATCCGTGGAAGGCTGGGCGAAGCTGCCGGACGGACGCACATGGGGCTCCACGAGCGCCGTGGACATCGACCGCGATGGAACGAGTATCTGGATCGCCGAGCGATGCGGCACCAACAGCTGCCTCGGTTCGTCGCTTCCGTCCGTTCTCAAGTTCGACAGGACGGGCAAGCTGCTCCGGTCCTTCGGCGCAGGGTTGGTGATGTCGCCGCATGGCATTCACGTCGATCGCGCGGGAAACGTCTGGGTGACGGACTGCTCGTGCACTCGCGCGGCCGCCGGCACGCCGGTGGACAGCAGCGCGGGTCCGCGGGGACACCAGGTCTTCAAGTTCAGTCCCACCGGCAAGCTGCTGTTGACGCTCGGCAAGGCGGGGGGCGGCCGCGACACGGCGCATTTCTGGCAGCCGAACGACGTCCTCGTCGCACCGAACGGCACGATCTTCGTGGCCGAGGGGCATTCGTCGAGCGCGGGGGCCACGGCGCGCATCCTCAAGTTCTCGAAGACTGGCACGCTGTTGAAGACGTGGGGCACGCTCGGCAGTGGTCCCACGCAGATGAACCAGCCACACGCGCTGGCCATGGACTCGAAGGGACGTCTGTTCGTGGGCGATCGCGGCAATGACCGCATCCAGATCTACGACCAGGACGGCGCGCTGCTGGATACGTGGTACCAGTTCAGCCGGCCGAGCGGAATCTTCATCGACGCGAAGGACCGGATGTACGTCGCGGATTCGGAATCCGGATCTGTCGCTCCGACGCGCAAGGACTGGAAGCGCGGCATTCGCATCGGCAGCGCGAGAACGGGCGCGGTCTCGGCGTTCATTCCCGACCCGAACGAGAATCCGCCGAGCACGAGTGCGGCCGAGGGCGTGGCGGTGGATGCGAAGGGGAACATTTACGGCGCCGAGGTTGGCCCGAAGCGGCTGATGCGGTATGTGAAGCCGTAGACGGGGGCGCTGACAACCCTGTCATCCTGAGCGTAGCGAAGGATCTGCACCTGCCGACGTGCAGATCCTTCGCTGCGCTCAGGATGACAATTAGCGCGGCAGCGCCATCGCCACAAGCGACGTCGAATCCGCGGCGCCCATCGCGAACACGATGTACTGCCGCCCCTGGTGCAGGAACGTCATCGGCACCGCGGTTGTACGAGACGGGATCGTCACCGCGCCCACCTGCTTGCCCGTCGCCTTGTCCAGCGCATAGAGCTGCACGGGGCCCGGCGGATTGAAGCTGCGGCCCGTGCTGTAGATGAGCAGCGACTTCGTGTTGATGATCTGTGGTTGCCCGCGTCCTCCCGTGGACAGCGGCAGCGTGACGCCGGCGAACAACGGATCCTGTGTCGTCACCGGCAACAGCTTGCCGCCGCTGGGAATCCACCACGCCTTGTCGCCGGTCTTGAGGTCATACGCGGTGACACCGCCCAACTGCTTCGGCTTGAGGATGGAGACGCCGCCGATGAGCGACGCCGACGCGCGACCCGCAAAGCCACCGCCAGTTGCACCCGGCGCGGGTGGCCTGTAGCCGGGGGGAGGCGGAAGGGCGCCCGCCAGGCCACAGCTGTCGCGCGGTGAGCTGTATCGGAACTCGGAGCACGGATCCTTCTTGAGCGAGATGGTACTCAATCCGCTCTGCGATCCCACGTAGAACATCCCCGTCTCCGGATCTGCTGCGGCGCCGCCGTCGATGTTCACACCGCCGCTCGCGCCAGGCGCGTACCACGAGCACGTCAGCTTCGTTGGCCCCGACCCATCCGCGAGCACGGCGGGGATGTAGTGCGGCCCCATGCGACAGCGCCTCGCGAGCTTGAGCGCGGAATCCCTGATCGCCGGCGTGTAGTCGATGAGGTCCGCCTCGACGAGTCCCTGCTGCGAGTACGGAGCCGGCTTGGTCGGTATCGGTTGCGTGGGCGACGTCTCCTCGCCGGGTACGTCGCTCTGGAGCACCGGCGTCTCGACGATCGGCCAGATGGGCTGCCCCGTCACGCGATCGAGCACGTACACCCAGCCCTGCTTCGTCGTCTGCGCGACGACCTTTCGCCGCTGCCCGTCGACCGTCACGTCGAGCAGGTTGGGGAACATCGGCGTGTCGTAGTCCCAGATGTCGTGGTGCACGAACTGGTAGTGCCATCTCCGCTGGCCAGTCTTCGCGTCGAGCGCGACGATGCTGTTGCCGTAGAGGTTGTCGCCGGGCCGGTGGCCGCCGTACTCGTCGAGCAGTGGCATGCCGACCGGGATGTACACGATGCCGAGCTCGGGGTCGGCGGCGTAACCGGCCCATGCATCATTCTTCCCGACGCCATCGCTGCCAATCTTAGAACCCTTCTTCCACGTCTCGGCGCCGAATTCACCCGGCTGCGGAATGAGGTTGAACTTCCACAACTGCTTGCCCGTGCGGATGTCGAAGCCGCGGACATAACCGGGCAGGTTGTGCGCGCGGATCGGGTAGTAGCCGTGGATGGACGAGTTGCCGACGACGATGACGTCGCCAACGAGAATGGCCGGCGAGCTCGCGGCGATCTGCCCGTGCACGGGGTCGATGCCGACGGTGCCGTCCGCGCCGGTGCGCGTCCTCGCGTTCCACTTCTCACCGGGACGCGCCTTACGCGCCGGCGCGGCGTCGCTGATGATCAACTCACCGGTGTCGTCCACCGCGAGCGGCACGAGCGGAAAGCCAAGTCCCGCCATGAGGTCCACGACGCCGGCCTTGCCGAACCTGGGGTCGGGCTTGCCGGTCTTCGCGTCCAGCGACGCGAGGTGATAGCCCGGCGTGACGACGATGACGCGCTCCTCGTTACCGCTGGTCCAGTACGCGAGCCCGCGTCCCGCAAATCGACGCGGCGCCTTTTGCCAGCGAATGCCCTCGTCCATGCCCCATTGCCACAGCGTCTTGCCAGAGACGGGATCGATGGCGAACGCCTTGCGCCGATTTGTCGCGACAGTGAACAAACGCCCCTTTGCAAAAAGCGGCGTCGCGCGAAAGTACTCGTCCTCACC
>JANOIJ010000221.1:0-21051 GCA_031407575.1 Gemmatimonadaceae bacterium
GATACCGGCGCGCCTCGCGTCGCTGCCAATTCCAATTCCAATTCCAACAGGAAGGAGCTGTGGCTGCGGACGGACACCAATACGTCGGCGATCGTTTCAGCTGCGACGTCGACGTCGACGTCTGCGGCGATGTCGGTGTCAACGTCCAGCGGGAAGCGCCGCGTCGGCGATTCGTTCGTCAACAGCATGGTGCGAATCGGGATCAATGCCGGGGTGAATGCCGCGGCGGAAGCCCTCTCGTCCGAGGAGGTCAAGAACGCGATGGGCGAGACCGCATCGGCGGCCAGTGTGACCGCGCTGCGCGCGATCATCCAGGACAAGACGCAAGGCAAGTCCGATGAGCGGCCGACACTGCTGGCGAAAGTGCTGCGCACGGACAGCAGCGCGTCACTGCGTCGCATTGCCGCGTGGGGCCTGCAGGAACACACGGAGACCTCCGTCGGCGCAGCCGCGCTGGCGAATGCCGTGCGGAGAGACGCCAGCGAGTCCGTCCGCGAAATGGCGGCGTGGGCGCTGGGCAGCAGCAGCCAGGGTTCCTCAGCGGCCTCGGAGGCGCTGATCGCAGCGCTGAAGAGCGACGCCAGCGACAAGGTCCGTGCGACCGCCGCATGGTCGCTGGGCAACATGGGCGATCGCGCGTCGATGGACGGCCTGATCGCCGCGCTCTCCGACAAGAGTTCGTCGGTGCGCTCGCGCGCCATCTGGGCCATTGGCAACGTGGAGCCACAAAAGGCGCCGGCCGAGCTGGTGGCGAAGCTGAAGGACGAGGACACGCGAGTGCGTCGCGTCGCCGCCTGGGCGCTGTTCACCATCGAGGACCCGTCCACGGCACCGGCGCTGGAAGCGGCACTCAAGGCGGAGAAGGACACGGACGTGCAGGTCGACTACATCCGTGCGCTCGCCGCGATGGGCGACAAATCGGTGGACGCGATCAAGGGTCTGCTGGAATCGCCAGATCCGCGCATCAGGACGATGGCGGTGCGAGCGCTGGCCGGCGGCCGAGCGTCGGGACCGTGGCCGTGGCCATGGCCGGAGCCGCGCCCGTTTCCCTGATCGGTACGGGACGGGCGCTGAAGGAGTCGGGCGCCCGTTCTTTTGACCACTAGTGCTGAAATTTCACCAGTATTTCACGTCACCGGAGGCACGAAATGCAACGAATACTCGGAGTCGTCGCTGCTGCGATGCTCGTCTCGACGAACGGCGCAGTTGCGGCGGCTGGCAACTATGACGCGGGTGCGGAGTATGTCGCACCGCTCGACATCGCGGCGCTGCTCACTGCGGCCAACGGTGCGCCGCCGCTCATCTGCGCGCTCGCCGCGCAGTCGGTGCGCGGATGGGGATGGAACGACTGGAGCGACGCGCCGGCCACGCCGCTCGCGGGCGTGATGATGCGCAACCGGCGCGAGAACTGGAATACGCCGTATCCGCAGGCCGACGTGGATCGCCTGCTCGGCGCGCTCGCATCCGCAGACCCATGCGTGCGCGAGCTCTCCGTGCGACTGCTTGGCGGGCAGAAGAACGACGTCGTGGCGCGTGGGCTCATCTCGCGCCTCGCGTCGCCCGATGTCGCGACGCGCGAAGTTGCGGCGTTCGGGCTGGGACTGTCGCAGCCTGCGGTGGCGGTCGATCCATTGGTCGGCGCGCTCCGCGACGCATCGGGCAACGTGCGTGCGAACGCCGCGTGGGCATTGGGACGCATGCGTAGCGGGCGCGCGCTGGCGCCTCTCGTCGCCATGTTCCAGGACAGGACGGAGATCGTTCGCGAAGCTGCCGTCGTTGGCGTGGGCCACATCGACTCGACGAGCAGCGTTCGCGCGATCATGCGTGTGCTTCAGAACGACGAATCGGCCAACGTGCGCCGCGTCGCCGCGTGGGCGCTCGGCAAGAAGAACGCTCGTGAGGCGGCCGAGGTTCTGGCCGCGACGCTCGGCACGGAGAGCGACGCGCGAGTTCGCGAGATGATTGCGTGGGCACTCGGTGACATGGACGCGCGCAGCGGTACGGCCGCGCTCACGGCGGCACTACGGCGGGACACCGACGATGCAGTGCGCGAAACGGCAGCGTGGGCGTTGGCAGAGATCGGCGACCGTTCGGCGCTGGATGCGTTGGGCAGGGCGACGGATGATGACAAGAGCTCGCGCGTGCGTGGCACCGCGGCTTGGGGAATCGGGCAGTTGCACGGCAACGGCATCAAGGCGCCGGCGGGCTTGGTGCGCTTGCTGAAGGACGAGAGCGACGACGCACGCCTCAAGGCCGCGTGGGCGCTCGGCGAGATTCGCGACGCGAGCACACTCGGCGCCATTCGCGATGCGCTCAAGGTGGAGCAAAGCAGCTCGACGCGCAGGGCGCTGATCCGGGCGCTCATCCAGGCGGGCGGACGCTCCGAAGAGTCGTTGACGGAGTTGCTCACCTCGAGCGACGCATCGGTTCGCGAGGCGGCGGTGCGCGGACTCGCGGGCAACAACTCCTTCACCCCCGGGCCGTGGCCGTGGCCGCGGCCGCGGCCGTTCCCATGAGCACGACGCGAAGGTTGGCGGCTGCGGCGATCCTCATCGCTGCGCCGCGAATGCTGATGGCGCAAGCGGAGCTCGTGGTGCGGGTGGAGCGCGCAAGTGCGACGGTCGTCGTCTCGATGAAGACGCCCGCTTTCACCGCGCCGGAGGACACCGTGTACCGAGGCATCGTCTATCGCGCGCAGGACGCGGTGGCGGCCAGACGATGGCGGGATGCGGCGCTGCTGTGGCAGGCGGCGCTGCTGACGAACGCGGACGCGGGCGAGCACTGGCACGCCTACGGTCAGGCGTTGTACAGCACCGGGCGGTATCGCGAGGCCATCGGCGCGTACCAGCGCGGCATGCAGATCGGCGCGCGCCAAATGGACGATGCGCTGTGGAACGTGGCGCGTTCGTACGCGCAGATCGGCAATCGCGCGCAGGCGATTCGGTGGTTGGAGCAGTCGCTGGCGCGCGGCGTGCGGACGCGACGTGACGTGAGCGCCGAGCCGGTGTTCCGGAGATTTGCGCGCGACGAGCGGTTTCGCGCGCTGATCGCGGAAACATCTCGTGGGTCTGCGGCGGTGGATCTCTGAGTGGCTTGTCAGGGTCGGGGGTCAGAGTCGCTTGGCCTTTTCGCTGCGACTCGGATCAGAATCACTCTTTACTCTGACCCCGACTCTGACCCCAGTGCCGCTTGCGGATGCGGCGGGTTTGTCTCATACCTGAGCTCGCCCACCCGCCAGACCCACACCCTCAACTCCGCCGATGATGCTCAACACACGCGCAGTCTCAGTCGCAACGTTGATCGGAACGGGGCTGCAGATCTCGATGGTCGTGGCAGGTCACACCAACGCGTCGATCGCAGCGATGTTCGCCGTGGGAGGGATGGGGATCTCGCTCGTGGCGGGCATGCTGTACGCCAAGCACGCTGGGCCAGCACCGGCTGCGGAGCGGATCAAGGGCGGCGCGATTGCTGGCGGTGTCTGCGCCCTCATCGGCATTGTCATCTCGTTCCTCCTCGGCGACGTGACGGCGATGATCATCGCGTTCGGCACGTTGAGCTCCGCGGTAACGGGCGCGCTCGGCGGCTGGGTGGGCGGATTGATGTTCAAGTCGGCGGCTACGGCTGGCTGATTCGGCGATCTGGGCCGAGAACCGCTACGGGTGGATGCTGCTGTGCGGAACTACGCTGACTCGCGCCAATCGGCGGCCGTGCTCGCAATGAAAAGCGCGGAAACGGATCTGAACGGATTCGACGGAAACTGCCGGGTACCAGGGGCCGCACCGAGTTTCTCCGCGTTACCGGGTGTGCTGCAATCGGCGATGTGCGCACCGTGGACCGGCAACTGATCCGGCAGTTCCCGGCAGTTCCCGTCAGACCCGTCAAGATCCGTTGCGTGCTCTTGACTCGCGCAATGATGCCAGGGCCGCTGGAGCCGCTCGACGAGTTCGCCGTCGCGTCGCCAAATCATTTTGTACCTTGGCGCAATGATCCGGTGACGCTCATCGCCGAACCTTGTGACATGCTGCTGGTGTTCGCTGCACCAACATCACGTACACACGAGGGCTCCAACATGAAAGACGCACTCATGGATCTGATCATCGACGCACTGGACCGCCAACATCAGCGCGCGACGTACGGCGCTGTTGCCGCGGTGTGCCAGTCGTCGCCCAGAACGCTCATGGCCGGACGCGAGCGAGACCAGCGCCACTCATGGGTCGTGCGACGACAGACGGGCCAGCCGACCGGCTACGACGCGGAGCAGATGCACCCGAGCCTCCTCCAGAGCGATCGGGTGATCGAGACGCGCGTGGAGCTGGAGCGATGGCTGGAGACGTTCGCCGAAGGTGTCCTCCAGCACGCGCGCGCGGCCTAGCGTTTGTCATCCGACCAATTGTCATCCTGAGCGAAGCAAAGGATCTGCACGTGCTGTTTCGCTCCTGAGGTGCAGATCCTTCGCTTTGCTCAGGATGACACACTCACGCCGACAAGTCCTCGGACAGGACGCGCTCGAAACACCCTACCAGGAAGTCTGCGTCCTCCTCGCTGAAGGGCATCGGCGGGCGGATTTTCACCACGTTGTGAAACGGGCCATCCGTGCCGAGCAACACGCCAAGCTCCCGCATGCGGTTCGCGACGAATGAAGCCTCGGTTGCCGCGGGCTCGAGCGTCTCACGATTGCGAACAAGCTCCACGCCAATAAAGAGGCCCGAACCGCGGACGTCGCCGATGATCTCGTAGCGCTCCGCCAACGTGCGCAGCCCGGCCAGCATCCGCTCGCCGACGTGGAGCGCATGACCTGGAGATCCTCGTCGCGCAACACGTCCAGCACGGCGAGCCCCACCTCGCAGGACACGTTGTTCCCGCCGAATGTGCTGAAGAACTCCATCCCGTTGTCGAACGCCGCAGCGATCTCCTTCGTCGTCACCACGGCGGCCAGCGGATGTCCGTTGCCGAGTGGCTTGCCCATCACGACGACGTCGGGCACCACGCCCTGCGCCTCGAACGCCCAGAAGTGCGTGCCCATGCGGCCGAGTCCCGTCTGCACCTCGTCGGCGATGCGCACCGCGCCCGCAGCCCTGATGTGGCGATACACCTCGGCTAGGTAGCGCGGGGGAAGAATGAGTTGTCCGCCCACGCTGGGGCACGTCTCCGCGATGAACCCTGCGAGCCCGCGACCTCGCTCGTGAATCCGGTGCACGATCTCGGCGACGGGTGTGGCGTAGTGCAGGCCGCGATGCGGATCGTTGCGGCGAAACAGGCCGCGGTAGTCGTCGGGCAGCATGGCGACGTGCACCCAATCCGGCGCGCCCGCACCGCCTGGCCCCCTGTGCTTGTACGGGCTCAGGTCGATGAGCGCATTCGTGTGACCGTGGTACGCCGCGTCCAGCACGATCATGTCCGTGCGGCCGGTGTACGCGCGCGCCATCCGCAGCGCGAGCTCGTTCGCCTCGCTCGCGGAATTCACGAAGTAGCACACCGCGAGCGGTGCCGGCAGCGTGGCCACGAGCCGTTCCGCATACTCGGCGAGACGGTCGTTGAGGTACCGCGTGTTGGTGTTGAGCACGGACATCTGCCGTGCCGCTGCTTGCACCACACGCGGGTGACAGTGACCGACGTGCGGGACGTTGTTGTACGCGTCGAGATACCGGCGTCCATGCTCATCGAACAGGTACTGCTTCCACCCACGCTCGGCACGCATGGGATCGCGGTACGCGATGCTGAGGTTGCGGCCGAGGACGGCGCGTCGCCGCACGACTGCATCGCGCTTGCGCGACTCCGCTGCTGGAAACCGATCGGCGGGGACGCCGACGAGGAGATTCGGATCCAGCGACAGGGTGCGCCAGATCGCGCGCTGGCTCGCGGGCGCCACGCCCGGGAAGTCCGTGCCGAGTCCGAGCAGGTCGGTGATGACCTGGAGATGCAGGTGCGGCGACCACCCGACGTTCACGTCCGGTGTGCCGAGCGTTGCGAAGGCCTCGCCTCGTGCAATCTCACGGCCGACGTGCATGCCGTCGAGCGACTCGCGGCTCAGGTGGCCATAGAGCGTGAAGAACTCGACGTCGCCATCGGTGACGTGCCGCAGCACGATGACGGGACCGTAGTCCTGGAGCAGCCGGTTATCGGCGAACGCGTGCACGGTGCCGGCGAGGGGTGCGTGCACCGGCGTGCCGGCGTCGGCGAAGAGGTCGAGTCCGATGTGAATGGTGCGCCGTTCGTCCATGGGTTCGGGCCCGAGGGCGAAGAAGGGCGCGACGTAGAGCAGGCGGGGCTCGTCGTACCGTCCGACACCGACGAACGTCCCGTCGTCGCGGAGCGCATCGGCGATGCGGCGCGACAACCTGGGTTCGGTGTTCTCGTGCTCGTCGCCGCTGACGAGCGGGCTGCCCACGCTGAGGTCGAGCACCGTGACGGGCTCCGTCCGCAGGTCCGCTGGCAATATGGACGCGAAGCTCGCGGTATTCGCGCCGAGCCACGCGCGCACGCTGTTGCTGGTGGGCACCGGCGCCAGTCCACACGCCGCGCGAAACACGGCCTCGGCGAGGCCAAATGGTATCGTCGCGAGCCGAGGGAGTGCCCGACGAATGGCCACCTGGCTGACGTCGAGATAGCTGTTCGCGGGGTTCTGCGCGCCCTGGTGCGCCGCCAGCGCTGCGCTGGTGCACAGCCGCAGCACGATCAAGCCGAACAGCGCGGAGATCTCGACGTCGGTGAGCGGGAAGACCGCATGGTACCCGCGCACCATTGCCGCCGCGGAACGCAGGGGGTCGTCGGACGAGAGGCAGACGTATGCCGCGCCGATGGCCAGATCGCCGACGGTGTAGCCGAACACCATGTCGCCGAAGTCCACGATTCCGGTGATGCGCTGGCGACGCGTGTAGAGATTGTCGTCGCCACCGCCGGCGAGCACGTTGTGGTCATTCAGGTCGTTGTGCAGCGCGCTCTGCCGCAGCGTGGGGAGCAGCGCCGCGACGTGATCATGGAAGCGCACCATGAGCGGCGCGATGACGGCGCGAAGCGGCGGGTCGGTGATCAGGTGGTGATGCTCGGCGACGACGGATTCGCCGTGCGCGAGGTCCCAATGGAACTCGCGATGGATGGCCGGGTGGTCGAAGGTCGCGAGGGCGGTGGTCAGCTCGCCAATGCGCCGACCGAAGTCCTCGAGCAGTTGCGGCGTGCGACGCGGCACCTCGGCAAGGCGGGTGCCTTGGAGGTACGTGATGGCCCAGACGAGATGCTCGGCGCCATCCGTGCCGGGGACGCCGGTGACGAGCTCGCGGTCCACGGTGGGGATGACGCGCGGCACGACGTCGAGACTCAGCGCGACGTGGCTGAGGGCGCGTTGCTGCGCCTCGATGACGGTGCGTTCTTCCAGGGCGTTCGCGATCTTGAGGACGGCTCGCTCGCCATTGGCCGTTTCGAGCAGGAAGTTCTGATCGCGCTCGCTGGGGAGTGGTGTGGCGGTCGCCGTGAGGCCATAGAGTTCGAAGGCGAGCCGAGCGGCGGATGTGGCGTCGAGCGCGGGTGCGTGGGCGAGCATGGCCGCAAAGCTAGCCTGTCATCCTGAGCGAAGCGAAGGACCTGCACCTGCTGGTGTCATCCTGATCGGGGTCAGAGTAGACCTCACAAAAGGCGAATCTACTGACCCGACTCTGACCCCGGTTGATTCCATCCGTCCGGCAACTTCATTAGATGTGGGAACCCGGCACGCATCAAGTGGACTGATCGGAGCAGCGCCTGCGTGCGCCCATACCACTGGAGACACCACCCATGAGCATCAGCAGTCCGATCAACGCGGTCACCGACAAGGGCTACGCGCACCCCGAGTCGCTGGTGACCACGGAATGGCTCGCCGAGCACGTGAACGACGCGAATATCCGGATCATCGAGAGCGACGAGGACGTCCTGCTCTACGACTCGGGCCACATTGCGCATGCGCAGAAAGTGGACTGGCACACCGACCTCAACGACGAGGTCACGCGCGACTACGTGGGCCGCGAGGCGTTCCAGGCGCTCGTGCGCCGGCTCGGCATCGACGAGTCCACCACCGTAATCTTCTATGGCGACAGGAACAACTGGTGGGCGACATACGCGTACTGGGTCTTCCGGCTGTTCGGGTTCACCAACGCCAAGGTGCTGGACGGCGGGCGCATCAAGTGGGAGCAAGAAGGTCGCGCGCTCGTGGCGGAGAAGCCAACGTTCTCGGCGACGCGCTACGTGGCGCCTGAGCGCGACGACACGACGATCCGCGCGTTCCGCGACGACGTGCTGGAGCACAGCGCGGCGAACCGCCCGCTCATCGACGTGCGCTCGCCGGATGAATTCAGCGGCAAGAAGACGCACATGCCCGAGTATCCGCAGGAAGGCGTGCTGCGCGGCGGACACATTCGCGGCGCCAAGAGCGTCCCGTGGGCGCGCGCGGCAAACGCGGACGGAACGTTCAAGTCGGCGGACGAGCTCCGCGCCATCTATGAAGGCGAAGCCGGCCTGAAGCCGACCAGCGATGTCGTCGCCTACTGCCGCATCGGCGAGCGGTCCAGCCACACCTGGTTCGTGCTCACCAACCTCCTCGGCTACGAGAAGGTGCGGAACTACGACGGCAGCTGGACGGAATGGGGGAATTCCGTTCGCCTCCCCATCGAGAAATGAGCGTCAACGACGTCAACGTCCACGTGTCATGGCACGGTGGACGCCGGTATGAGGTGCAGCAGCCGGGCGCCATGCCCATTACGCTGGACAGCAATCGCGAAGCGGGCCCGGGCCCCGTTGCCACGATGCTCGGCGCTCTCGCTGCGTGCTCGGCCATCGATGTCATCGACTATCTCGAAAAGCGCCGCACGCCGGCAGTGCGACTCGAGGTGGCGGTGGCCGGTGTGCGCAACGCGACACCACCGCGCCGCGTGCTCACGGCGCGACTCGACTTCACGATCGAGGGTGAGGGCATCGATGCCGACCATGCCGAGCGGAGCATTGCGCTCGCGTTCGGAACGTATTGCTCGGTGGCGTCGTCGCTTGCGCCGGACGTGGCGTTGTCCACGCGTCTCACCCTGAATGGCGTCACGCGCGACAGCGTCCTGCATCGCTGCTCGCCCTCGGCCAGCACGATCTCGTGACTGATCTCCTCGCGCGCCCCGACGATCGCGTCGATGCGCTGATCGGCATGACGCCGGTGGTGCGGTTGCAGCGCGTGGTGGAGCCGGGCATGTCGGAGATCTGGATGAAGCTCGAGGGCGCGAATCCCGGCGGGTCCATCAAGGATCGCACGGCGTTCGCGATGATCGTGGACGCCGAGCAGCGCGGCGTGTTGAAGCCCGGAGGGACGATCGTGGAGCCGACGTCGGGCAACACGGGAATTGGACTGGCGCAGGTGGCGTCGGCGCGCGGGTACCGGTTGATCCTGTGCCTGCCCGCGTCGGCGAGTGAGGAGCGCAAGAAGACGCTGATCGCGTACGGTGCGGAGTTGGTGCTCACGGATCCGGAGCGGCGGATGCTTGCTGCGATCGAAGAGGCGCAGAAGATCCGCGACGAAACGGGCGCGTGGATGCCCAACCAGTTTGACAATCCGGCCAATCCGCGCACGCACTATGAGACCACGGGTCCGGAGCTGTGGACGCAGCTCGATCGTCGCATCGATGCGTTCGTGTATGGGTCGGGCACGGGCGGGACGATCAGCGGTGTGGGGCGCTTCCTGAAGGAGCAGAATCCGGAGACGCTGGTCGTTGCGGTGGAACCGGCGCGCAGTCCCGTGCTGTCCGGCGGTGTGCGCGGGCAGCACCAATTCCAGGGGATGGGACCGGGGTTCGTGCCGGCCAACTTCGATCGATCGGTGGTGGACCGCGTGATGCCCGCGTGGGAGGAAGACGCGTTTCCCGTCGCGCGCCGGCTGGCGAAGGAAGAGGGATTGTTCGTCGGCATGTCGAGCGGCGCGATTGCGTGGGCTGCGCTGGCCGTGGCGCGCGAGCTGGGCGCGGGGAAGCGCGTGGCGATGATCTCGCCTGATTCAGGTGCGCGGTATTTGACGACTGCGCTCTTCGGGTGATCTAGTTCGCGCGGAGGTAGACAGCGGTGGCCGCTACAGGCGCGTCGAGGGCATAGCTCGCGTAGTCCACGATGAGCTGGTTCCCCTCGATCCTGAACTTCGCGTGATGGAAATACGTGGCTCCCGGCGGAAGCGTCTTGAGGTGTACCGGTGCTCTCGCGCCGTACAATCCGTCCCAAAACACGGAGCGAGTCAGGTGAATCGTGAGTGAATCGCCATCGACGCGAAAGGTGCCGGTGTTGGTGAAGTACGACGATACGTCGATCGGTCGCTGGCCTGGGAAGCGCCCGTAAGTGCGGTCGTCCGTGAGAACCTCGCCATTCGCGGCGAAGGTGAGTGTGGACTGATGCGAGGCCGTCTGGATGTCGCCACCCGCTCCGCCCACGTCGACCTTCCCCGGCACGGTCTGCCATCGCCCGACGAGTTGAAGTGCTTCGGGTGCCACAAGAACTTCAGTGGGCGAGGTGCACCCGAGCGCGAGGAGCGCGAACGCAACGGCGACGACTTGGGGACGCATACTCAGTTCAACCCACAAGTGCCGCGAGCGGTCACTACGTCGTTCCGACAAGGTGAGCCGCAGAACGGTCCGCGCGCACCGCGCGTAGTCTCCGCATGGATATCGCGTCACCAACACCATACGGAGCTCGCATGTCGCACGTCCGACACATCGCACTCACCCTGCTCGTCACCGCGCCCTCGCTCGCGCAGGCGCAGTCTGGACGGCTGAACACCTACGGCAATCCCCAAACGGTGAAGGCCGCACCAACCACCGCGGCCATCGACGAGCGCGACCTCAGGATCCGCCTCTATCAATTCGCCGACGACTCGATGCTCGGCCGCCAGGTGGGTCGCGTCGGCAACAAGAAGGGCACCGACTTCATCGCCGCCGAGGTGAAGCGGCTCGGCCTCGTGCCCGCGGGCGACGACGGGACGTACTTCCAGGTGCTGCCCTTTCACCTCAAGTACTTCACCAGCCACTCGCGGCTCACGGCCAACGCCATGCCGCTCAGGTGGCTCGAGGATTGGGTCGCCGTGCCTGGTGCGCGCGCGCCACGTTTCATCAGCAACGCGGACGTGATCTTCGGCGGTGTCACCGGTGACACCACGAAGCAGATCACCGCGGCGCAGGCGGCGGGGAAGTTCGTCGTGCTGCTGCCCGCGGTGCCGCAGCCCGGTGGCCCGGGCGCTGGCCGTGGTGGTGGCGGCGGCGGAGGGCGCGGAGGATTCGGAGGCGGCGCACCGCCGCGCTTCGCCGACGCGGTTGCCATCGCCACCATCGACCTCGACGACCTGACGCCGGCGCAGCGCGCGGCGTTCAACAATCCGGTCGCCGCATCACAGATCGCTCCGCCGCGCGGTGCGCCCCCTGCCGCCCAGTCAGGAACGCCGAGCGCGCCCGTGGATTCACTCGCGCTGTTGCGCCAGCAGGTCGCCGCACTTGCCCCGCAGGCGACGATCCGACTCTCACGCTCGGCAGCCGCGCAACTCTTTACGCGCCGGTCCATCGACGGACTCGCCGTGGGTAACACCGGCGGTACGGTCACGGCGTCGCTGGATTTTGTGGAGCTGCCCACGGACTGGGCGCGCAACGTGGTCGCGATCATCCCGGGCAGCGATCCCGTGCTGCGCAACCAGTACGTCGCCGTCGGCGCGCACAATGATCACGTGGGGCTCATCGCCACGCCGGTGGACAAGGATTCACTCAAGGCGTTCAACGACGTGCGCAATCGCATGCTGATCGCCAACAAGATGATTGGGCTCAGCGCCGAGCAGCTCGCGACCATCCGCGTGAACATGGACAGCATTCGGCAGCTCTATCCGCGCGCGCGGCTCGACTCCATTCGCAACGGCGCTGACGACGACGGCTCCGGTTCCATGGCCGTGCTGGAAATTGCCGAGGCCATGCAGGCGATGAAGGTGAAGCCGAAGCGGTCGACGCTGTTTGTCTGGCACACTGGGGAGGAAGCCGGACTGCTCGGCTCCGCGTTCTTCACGCGCAACCCCACGGTGCCGCTGGATTCCGTGGTGGCGCAGATCAACATGGACATGATCGGCCGCGGTCGCGGAGAGGACCTCCCGGGCGGCGGGCCGGACTACATCGGCGTCGTGGGCTCGTTCTTCGACTCGAAGGACCTGGGCGAGACGGTCGTGTCGGTGAACAAGCGGCAGCCGAAGCCACTCGCGTTCGACTACCAGTACGACTCGACGATGACGTGGTCGGGCTACAACAACATCTACGGTCGCAGCGACCACTTCAACTACGCACAGCAGGGCGTGCCCATCGCGTTCTTCTTCACGGGCCTGCATGGCGACTATCATCAGGTGAGTGATGAACCGCAGTTCATCGACTATCCGCACTACACGAGAATCGCGAACTACGTCAACGACCTCGTCGTGGAAGTGGGCAACGGGCCACGTCCACGGATGAATGGGAGCAAGCCTGCGCGTGCGCCGCGGCCGATCGTCCCTTAGTTGAATGCGTTTTTGTTTCTCTTGCATTCGTTAACCGCAGAGGACGCAGAGGAGCAGAGGTACGCAGAGGAAACCAAAACAAGAAAGCGGAAGTTTCTTTCTGTTCCGCAGTTCCGTCGTCCTCTGCGAACCTCTGCTCCTCCGCGTCCTCTGCGGTAAAAGGAATGCAGAACAATCTCGGCAAGGCGAATAACCCGCGGCGCTAAGATCCGAACGATTGTGAAGCAAAGGGATTCTCCACCGCGAACGCCTCCACCGCCGGCGCAATGCGACGGTTGATGTCGTCGAGCGCGGATTGCATGCTCGCGCGCGTGAGCTCCAACAGCGCGGCTTCGTAGTCACCGCGCTCGTGCCGGTGCACGGTCGTGACGCAAATTGGCTCGGGGACGCCGACGTGCACCACCCGCGCACCGAGTGGGCATGGCAGCATGTTGGCGAGCGCGTTTCGCCAGCCACGCCGCATGAGCCGGTCGCGCGTGCGCTTGAGGCACTCGGAGATTTGCTCCTGCGTCAGCAGCGGCGTGTCGTACACGTCAGCGCTCATCTCGCCGAGGCGCCTGGCTTCGTCAGCCTGGAGCAAGTCGAGTGACGGGCTCGATATTTGTCGTCCCGCCTGCCCTGAGCGAAGTCGAAGGGAGCGAAGAGAGGGACCTGCTTCTGGTTGACTCGAGTGCAGATCCTTCGCTTCACTCAGGATGACAGACTTCAGCCGCGCGATCGTGCGGTCCATCGACTCGGATGGCTCGACGCGATAGCGCGACATCAACTCACGCACCAGGTGCAGCTGAAACGCGCGCTGCCGCTCGAAGAAGCTCGCGCTGGGGCACGCGTCCTCATACCCGAACGACCGCATGCGCGCGGCGAGCAGATTCAGCTGGAGCGCGTGGAACCGCTTTGCGACGGAAACGCCAGGCATCGTGGGGAGATCCAGCGCACGCTCGATGATCGCCATTTCGCGGTGCATGCGGCCACTGACGTCGCCGATGTAGCGGTACTTCCACACCAGCGGCACGATGTACACCGGCCGCTCCGTACGCTCGGCCGCTTGCATGGCCATTTGCGCAATGCCAGGGAAGAGCGGATGCACGTGGTCGTTCGTCCAGCGCACGCTGCCCTCGGGATGCAGCAGCACGCCGTCGCCGGCGAGCGCGCGTTCGATGGAATACTCCTTCGCCGCGTCGCCCCCGTCGGCGGCGACGAGGTTGTTCATGCCCCAGAAGCGCGGCGCGGCGTTCACGATGTTCCGGGCCGCCCAACTGGCCATCCGCGGTGCGACGAAGGTGGACACCTCCTTGTCGACCAGCCAATCCGCGCCGAATTCCGGGTGGTTCGGGCCGAGGAATGCCGCCGTGTCACGATTCACGGCGCGGAGCAGCCGCTCGCGGTCGGCTGCCGGAATGTCCACATGGTGGATGCGACAGTAGCCGCGCACCAGCAGCCACCGGTTCACCACGCCAAGCATCCGCATGATCTCGGGGCTCGGGGTGGGTCGCCGCCATTCCGGCTGTGTCGAGGCGACGCGCGCCATCGAAGTAGCGGACGCGGCTGTACGGTCGACGAACGAATGGGCCTGGGTGGACATGATCGCGTGGGGTTCGGGGTGTCCGGCGCATCCAGAATCGCGTCCCTTGGTCCGTTCCCGGTCACCTGAGGGTCACCTACCGCTTTGTGCCCGCACTTCAGGCAGGCCGGGCGGGTAGGTCTGACCATTCGAGCGGAATGCCGTATTTTGGGCCGCACCACGGACGAATCACCACGAGGACGTCATGGCGACCATCGTCAGCAGCAAGAACTCGAAGTTGGAAGCGTTCAAGCTCGCCGCGCTCCAGCAGGCGGCCGACGCCGCCGAGGTAGCCGCCAGCGAAGTGGAGGACTATCCGCCCGCCCTCACGCCCGTCACCGTTGCCCAATTCCTGCTCGAGTCGAATTGGGGCAGGAGCGGCATGGGCGACGCCAACAACTACTTCGGCATCAAGGCTCGGCCCGGCGAACCGACGGTGATGAAGACGACCACCGAGTTCGTGAACGGCACGGCGACCACCGTACAGCAGCCGTTCCGAAAGTACGGCTCGATGGCCGAGTGCTTCGCCGATCACGCGAGGCTCATCTGCAATCGGACGAGCGGCGGCAGGAAGATCTACGCCAACGCGCTGGCGTTTCCGAACGATCCCGTCGCCTTCGCGCACGCGCTCACCGGTGTCTACGCGACCGATCCGGACTACGGGAAGAAGCTCGAATCGATCATGCGCGACCGTGGCTTGCTCACGACGTTCGGCTTCGACGGTTAGGCGCCTCGCCCGATTCCTGCTATGTGTTGAGCCGTCGAGGTCGCGCCTGCGGAACCGCGGCGGCGAGAGCCCAGTTACCTTGAGGGTGCTGCCGCCAATGTGAGGTGGCTGGAGCAGTCGAGCGTCGGACTCTGGAGAACACACCTGTGCTGCTGGGCTTTGCGCTAACACAACACTGCAACCTGCGCTGTCCCCACTGCATCCGCGATGACGTGCTGACTGTGCAGTCGCTCGACGTGGGCCTGATCTTCCGGACGTGCGACGACGCGCTTGCGCTGTTCGGCAGCGTCACGGCGAGCTTCACCGGCGGCGAGCCCACCATTCATCCGCGGTGGAACGAGATCATCGCCGGGATGAAGGCGCGCGGTATTCCCTATCGGCTCGTGACCAATGGCTGGCACATGCGCCGGCTCATGCCCGGATTCGACGCCGCGCCGCCCGCCTACGTGCGAATCAGCCTTTCGGGCGCGTCGGAAGCCACGCACGACATGGATCGCGGGCGCGACAGCTTTCGCCGCGTGCTCAAGGCCGTGGCGCTCCTCACCAGCCGGCAGATTCCCACCGCGCTCTCCATCGTCATCGACCGGCGCGACCGCCACCAGGTGCGCGAAGCGGCCGATCTCGCCGAGGCCCTCGGATGCCTCCGCATGCACTTCATCCTGCCGCAGCCGGTGCCCGGCAGCGTGATGCGCGACAGCGACCTCGCGCCGCACGAGTGGCGCTCCGTGCAGGACGAGATTGCCGACATCGCGCGTGAGCCACACCGGCGCACGGCCGTTCAACTCGACTACGGTGCCCCCGCAGACGAGGGTGCGGAGGAAGTCGTGTGCGACACGATGGCGCTCAACCGCCTCTACGTGGACGCACATGGCCGCATCTCACTCTGCTGCCAACTCTCGGAATACGGATTCAAGGAATCGGACGTGGTGGCGGACCTCAACGTGGTATCCTTTCGTGACGCGTGGGCGCAGTATCTCGACAGCATGGCGCGCCTGCGCGCCGACGCGGCGCCGGCGAACTTCACGGGACCAATCGCAGCGTTCCCGTGCATGCGCTGCGCAAAGGCGCTGGGCAAGCTCGACTGGCTCGCCGACATGACGCCAGGCGCCTGGCCCTCGCTCGCCGCATGCGGATGATGCGCGCAGCCAGTAGCAGCAAACAAGCAGGTCCCTCTCTTCGCTCTCTTCGACGTCGCTCAGGGCAGGCGGGACGACAGAGAGCCATCTCCGCGATGCTGCTCGTCGCCATGGCGGCATGCGGCGGCGACTCGCCAGTCGGGCCGCAGAGCACGCTCGCGGTGGCCGGCCGCCTGGAACGCGGGCTGGTCGTGCGCGTCGGCGTCCGGTCAGGCACCGACACCACGCTACAGCCGGTCACCGCCGTCACCGTCACGCCGGCCGACGCCGCGACCGTGCTCCCCAACGGCGACGTGCGACTCACGAAAGCGGGCTCGCTCACCATCTCCGCCACGGCCGGCACCGCGACCCTCTCCGCGATCGTCGCCGTGCTGTCGCCGCCAGTCATCGTGTTCGACGGACTGGCCGCCGGCAATCGCGACATCTACAGCATCGCCATCGATGGCGGCGAGCTCACGCGCCTCACGACCAACGGCGCCAGCGACCAAACTCCCACAGCCACCGGCAGCACGGTCCTCTACACCAGCTACCGCGACGGCAACGCCGAGCTGTACACGCTGTCCCTCATCGGCGCCGCCGAGCGGCGAATCACCACCACGACGTTCAGTGAGACGCAGAGCGCCCTCTCCCCCGACGGACGCAAGATCCTGTACTCGAACAACGCCACGGGATTCTCCAAGATCTGGCTCGCCACATTCGATCCCTCGGCCACCGTACCAGTCGGCACTCCCGAGCGGTTGTCGGCGGCGACGTTCGGTTCGTCGTCGACCATCGAGGCCTCGCCGTCGTGGACGCAGGCCGCCGATCGCATCGCGATGATGACGACGGCGACGCCCACCGGTGGCGCCGGACTGTTTTTAGCGAACGCCGCCGCGAGCAGCACACCGGTGCTGGTGACCGGGTCCGGCACCAGCGTCGAGGTCGAGCCGTCGTGGAGCTTCAACGGATTCTTCCTCGCGTATGCGTCGCCCATCGCGGGGGCAACGGAGATCTTCGTGCGCGACACGCGCACCGGCACCGCCACGCAACTCACACGCGCCGGTGGATCGCGCGGACAGCCCGCGTGGCTGCCCGACGGCCGCGTGGTGTTCACGACCTTTTCCGGTGGAACGTCCACGCTGAGTTGGGTCGACCCCGCACTCCCGCTCGACGTGCATGCGATCGCCACCACGGGGCTGTCCGCGGAGCACGCCGCGCCGGTGCGCCCCTGATGCCAGCGCATCTCGTGGTGCCGCCGGACGTTCTCGTGTCGCACCTGGAGGGCGAAGCCGTGCTGCTGCACATGGGCACAAAGGCCTACTTCCGCCTCAACCGCACCGGTGCCCACATCTGGACACGCATCGAGCAGGGCGCTGACAGCGACGCCATCGTCCAGTCCCTCGTCGACGAATTCGACGTGACGCGCGGCGATGCGGAAGGCGCGTTCGTCACGCTGCGCGACGAGCTGATCGCGAACGGCCTGGTCTCGCTCAGCGACTCCAGCGCGACGAGTAGCGGCGCCGGATGACGATCGCGGCCGCACATGCGGTCGCCAGGGCTGTCACGCGGTACGGCGTTCGCACCAGCATCGCGAGCCATTCGGCGACGCGAGGAGAGCGACGCGCGATGGCCGCGGAATACCACGGCGAGGGCTTGCGGACTTCGCCGGTGAGGTAGCTGCGCGCCACACGCCAGCCGTCTTCCGCCGACGCGACGAAGAACGGCACGTGGTGCATCATGAGCGGAAACGGGGCGCCTGAACCGTCAGGCCAGCCGGCCATGGCATACTTGGCGGCAGCGATCTTCGTGAAGGGATCGGCAATCGCGCTCGCGTCGTCGGTTGCGAGCATCGCCTGCGAGAAGCGGAGCATGTCCGCATAGGCGGTCCCCGTCTGCGCGCGTGACAGCGCGCGCTCGAGCTCGCGCACCTCCTCTGGCGAGCAACCGGCAAGCCCGCCCGCGACGAGCATGACGTCGCGCAGATGGCCGCGTCGCACCGCATGATGCGTGGTGGAGTGCTGGACGACGTAGGCGATGTGCGCGACGGGCGTGAGCCGGCGCAGGCGTCGAAAGCGTGTGAGCCGTTGACTCGCGATGCCGGCGGCGCTCGCGACACCGTCGCCGACGTCGAGCTCCGTATGAAGTTCCACGGGCACCGCACCGGCAGCCATGAACAGCGGAATGGCCACGTCGCGCACGAAGCCGCGCTCCACCAACGCCTGGCTGACTGCATCCCAGTCGTTCGTGTCCAGCAGCAGGTCCACGTCGCCAAGATCCACCGGCTCGTTGCCTTCTATCGCTGCCACGCCGCCCTTGAGGACCACGGGTTCGACGCCCAGCGCGTCGGCCATGCGGTCGATATCCGCCAGCTGTGCGCGCGCTGACATCACGCGCTGCATCTCCCCACGCGTCGCCTGCTCCAGCGCGACGCGATACTCGGCGGCGAGCAGCGCGATGCTCTCGCCGAGTCGGCGCGAGAGCGGGAGCGCGACCACCTCGGCGGCGAGGAACAGGCGCCACGCCTCGAGTGAGACGCGTGGGAAACGCTCGACGGCAGCGGGCGGTTCGATCCGGCGCGCAAGAAGCGCGACCGCCCATCGCCGGAGCTCCAGGGCCTGCGCGACGAGGTCGGTCAGTTCACTCCGAGATTCTTCTTGAAGAAGGCGACGGTGCGCACCCACTCGGCATGACGCGGGCTGGCCGCGAGCCGAGCGGCCGCGGTGTTGTTGCTGGGGGGCAATCCATCCACGCCCAGCGAACGTGATGCGGCGGCCACCGGCGCTGCCTTGTCAGCGGCAATCATGTGCGACAGGTGGTCGTCCGCAGACTCGACGGGTTGACGCGCTGAATCGTGCACGCGGAGATGAGGAGGCCGAGAGCCAGCGCGGTGCGAAGGTGGCGGGAGGCAGTCATCCGAAGCTCCGTTCGTGGAGAGAAATCAGTATGGGCACGACGGACGAACGCGCGTAGGTGCTGGGTGACCGCTTCACTGCGCAACAACAGGTGCAGATCCTTCCCTTCGACTACGCTCATGGCAGGCGCTGCACTCAGGTGACAACCTACTTGATCCGGCCGTACTTTCGCAGCGCGGCCAGCACGCGGTCTCCGGGCAACTGATGTGCGCGGAGACCATCGGCGCCCACCATCGTCTCCGCGGCGAGCATCGCGTTGACCACGACTTCTTCCGTGGCGTCGATGGTGGCCTGGAAGAACGGATTCATTCGGTCGTTCGGGAGCGCGGTGATGTGCTCCACCGTGTCCGCCGCGGCGTTGCTGCGATTCGCCGTCGAGAACGAGAGGAACAGGTCGCCGGAGCCATTGCTGGCAACGCTCCCAAGCTTGCCCAATCCCATGGCCACGCGCCGACTGATGCGTTCCAATTGGTGCGGCAGCATCGGCGCGTCCGTCGCGACGATCACGATGATGGAGCCGCGTCCGAGCTGGTCGTTCGCTTCATCATTGCGCGGCGCTGCGGGCTGATCACAGCGCGCGAATCCGCGCAGCCACGCACGCGATTGTTCCGTGGCCAGGGTGCTGCAGTACCGCAGGCCGGTGATCTCCCTTCCGACTGGCACGCCGAGTACGTGGAGATCGCTACCAGTAGTTGCACTGGACGAGCACGCCGAGCGTGAACGTCTTGCCGCCGGACGACGACACGAGGCGCGACGAGGTGCCGATGCCGCCCTTGAAGCCATTGCAGGCCATGCCCGTGCCGCCGCCCACGCTTCCTTCGCGCACCGGTCCCGCCTTCGCACTGTCGAGCGCCGCCCACGCGTGCTCCGGCTTCACGTGTCCGCCATTCGCATCGTTCAGGAGATCGAATGTCTCTGCGACGAGCGGGTAGGTGAACACGAACTCGCGCCCGCGCGCCGCCTGCCACTGAATGGCGGCGTCGCGCACCGTGCCCACGCTGTGCGTGCCCGTGATCAGGATGGGTCCCTCGAGATAGCCGGACTCCTTCACCCAGTTCGTGCCGGTCATGTCGCCGTTGCCGTTCAGGTTGAACGTGCCGGCCATGACGAAGTCCCAGTCCCCGCGCGGGCGCGTGAGGATTGCGGTGACGCCGGTTCGGATCGGCCCCTTGCCGGGGACGAGCGCGCCATCGCCCTGAATGAGCGTCACGTGTCCCACGGCAACGCCGGGGACGTCGGTGATGGCGTTGTGTGGTCCGGTCCTCCCCGGAAACGGGATGCGGAGTTCTCGTCCCCGAGGGCCCGCCTGTGCGGAGAGTGGGGCGCTGCAGAGCAACGAAAGCAGGACGAATCTGCGCATTGCGTACCTCCAAAGTTGTCATCCTGAGCGTAGCGAAGGATCTGCACCTGTCGTTGGCGAACCACAAGGTGCAGATCCTTCGCTAACGCTCAGGATGACAGCCGTGTCAGCGTGATCAGCGTTCGCCGTCCGGGGTTCCCCGCGGCATGTGCAGGCCAAGCCGCCGGGAGATTCGCTCCGCCGCATCGCGCACCCTCGTCGTGAGCTCGCCGATGCGCACCCGCGTGAACCTCACTTTCGCCCCGCCGACGCTGATCGCCGCTACGGTGCGTCCCTCGTGGTTCCGCACCGGCGCGCCAAGCGCAGCAAAGCCTTCTTCGATCTCCTCGATGGCCGTCGAGAAGCCCTGCTTCCACACCTTGGCCAGCTCGCGATCGAGATCCGCGTGCGTCGCGATGGTCTTCGACGTGAGCTTCGCGAGCTTCGGCAGGCGTGCTCGGCGAGCATCGTGCTCGCCAAAGCGCGCCGCGGCCAGGAGCAGCTTGCCCGTGGACGTCGCATGCGCCGGATAGCGCATGCCGGAGTCGGGCCGCCCGCCAACGAGGTACTTCCCGCGCACCTCGTCGAGGATCACCGTCTCATCGCCGACGAGGATCTCGATCGTCGCCGTCTCACCCGTGTCGCGCGCCACCGCTTCCAACTCGGAATGCGACGCCATGTACAAATCCGTCGAGCGCAGCGCCTGTGAGCCGAGCGCGATGAGCTGCGCGCCGAGTCGGTAGGTGCCGGCAGCGTCGTCGCGTTCCAGCATGCCTTCGTGCACCAGTGCGCCGAGCAAGCGGAAGGTGGTCGTCTTATGCAGGCCAAGGTGTCGCGCGAGATCGCTCACGGACCACTGTGGATGCACGGAGTCGAACGCCTTGAGCAC
>JANOIJ010000253.1:0-18328 GCA_031407575.1 Gemmatimonadaceae bacterium
CTCCGACCCGCGCATGATGACGATGCTCGATCCGCCGGCGATCGATACGCCGCCGCTGTCGGGGCCTGGCAGTGGCGCCGTCATCCACGACTTCTGGAGCGAATCGGGCAATCGTTTCTTGAACTCACCCACATTCCACGGACCCGTGATGTACATCGCCACTCGGCCCGCGGCAAACTCCTGGTACACGCTGCTGATCTGCGTATTCGCCAATGACGGCGCGAGACTGTCGCGAAACAGGTTGACGTAAAACTCGAAGCCTCGGCGAAAGCGCGGATCGCGGAACGCGCCTTTCGTCTCATGCTCCGCCAGCAGCGGCGCACCGGCCTGCAGGCCGAGGATGACCGGCTGTGCCCATTCGTTGAGCGGCAGGAGCACGGGATAGGCGCCCGCAGGCAGCGAGGCCTTCAAGCGGACCAGCGCGGCGCGCCATTCGGACCAGGTCGCCGGTGCCGAGTTGATGCCCGCGGCGCGGAGAATGTCTGAGCGGTAAAACATGACGCGCGTGTCGACATACCACGGCACGCCGTACAGCACGCTGTCCACGACGTTGGTGGCCAGCACGCCGGGGAAGAAGTCGGCGCGCGGAACCAGCAGGGAATCGCGCGTCATCCAGTCGTCCAGCGGCTCCAACGCGTTGAGCGCCGCAAACTCGGGAATCCACGTGTTGCCCAGCTGCGCAACGTCGGGCAGCGCGCCGCCCACGTACGCGGTGAGCAGCTTCTCGTGCGCGGCGGTCCACGGGATGGCCTGCACGCGAATACGGACGCCTGGGTTCGCGCGCTCGAACTCCCGCGCGATTGGCGCGAGCGCCTCGCCCTCCGTGCCGAACGCCCACACCAGCAGCTCCGATTCGTCGCCACGGGCGCGGGCGCAGCCGTACGCGAGCACGCACAGGATTGCACATGCGATGGCGCGCGCGATGCGCGTCGCGCGAAGGGCGCCAGTGTGCTTGATCAGCAGCGCCCCGCGAGCCATCCGCCCGTGAAGCCGGCGCGACAGAGGCCGCGCACGACGTTGCCGTTCTTGCGCATGAGGCTCCACACGAACCCCGATCTCCAGTTCTCCGTCATTGCGAGAATCGGCCCCTGGTCGATGCCCAGGTAATCGGTGTCGAACCACGCGACACCGCTCACGATGCGGCCGTGCTGTAAACGCGGACCCGGCGTGCGCAGCGTGGGATTGAAGGCGTCGAGGAAGCCGTACTGCCCGAACAGCGGCTCGCCGTACGTGCGACGCATGGCCACGAGCGCGGGCACCGCGATCTCCGGGGCGAACGGAATCGACCCGCCGGCGGCTGTGGGCACGAGCGTGCCGTCGTCGTTCATCTCGTCCGTGCCAACGCCGCGCGCCCAGTACGTATGAAAGGTTCGCGACTTGCCGTCCACGGTGAACGTGGAGTCGACGGGACCATCACTCGCGGTGAGTCCCCACACGTCGCCGGTATAGCCGCGCCACCCCGACGGGTTCGCCGCCGCATACGCCCGCTGCGACAGCGTCGCTCGGCGCGAGTTCTCGAAGTAGTCGATGCCACGGTTTCGCATGTAGGCATCCTGCACGTTGCGAAAGTCGATCCACACGTGCGAATACTGGTGGCCGAACAGGGGGGCGAACTGCACGAACTCCTGCCCCTGGAAGCGGTCCCACCTGTAGGTGCGCGTCCATTCCGTCCATGCCGACGGATCGATGGCGTGGCTGGGTGAGCCGAGTGCGAGCACATAGAGCAACATGCCTTCGTTGTAGCCGCGCCAGGTGCTGACGATGAATCCGCGTGGGTTTTGATGTTGCGCGGAGTCGGGACGCCAGCCCATGGTGACGACGTTGCCGCCGTCGCTGGCCCACCGCCAGTCGACGCGTGCGTAAATCGAGTCGGCGAGCGCACGTACTTCGCGATCGCCGGCGTCGTCGCGATCGAAATACTCGCGACACGTGAGCGCACCGGCGAGCAGCAGCGCCGTGTCGATGGTGGAGAGCTCCACGCGCTCGAAGCGGAGCCCGGTCTCCATGTCCAGGAAGTGGTAGAAGAAGCCGTGGTGGCCGGTGACGCCGGTGCCTGCTGCGCCTTGCGGCGCCCTCCAGAAGAAGCGGAGGGTGTTGAGCACGCGCGTGCGAGCACTGTCGCGCGACACCCACCCGCGCTCGACGCCGATGGGATATGCGGTGAGCGCAAAGCCTACCGCGGCGACGCTCGAGAACGATTTGCTCGGCCACCGGTCGGGCGTGAGACCGTTCCGCGGGTTGGTGGTCTGCCAGAAGAAATTGAAGGTGCGTTCCGAGAGTGTGTCGAGGAACGCGCGTTCGCTCGTACTCGGCGTGTACGCCGACGGCGTGGTGGCGACCGGCGCGCCGGCGCAGCCGACGAACATGAGGAGCAACAGGACGCGGGTGAGCCTCATCATTGTCTCCTTACGCAGACAGCGAGCGTTGAGCTGTCAGTAACAGCGAGCAAGAGCTGGAGCTGGAGCTCCGCGTTGTCATCCTGAGCGGAGCGAAGGATCTGCACGTCCGTCTTTAGAAATCGTACTGCGCCCCAAACTGGATCCGTCGTGCGTCTGTCGTCGAACAGCCGGCCGTTCCAAAGTTCTTCACGTCCTTCCGGTCGCCCGTGTTGTAGCAGCCGAGATTGTCACGGTTGAGCGCGTTGAACACATCCACCGTGAGGCCAACAGACTTGGCCGTCCCGAGGTTCAGGAAGTCCTTCCGGAGCCGGACGTTCACGTTTTGGTACGGAAAGAGACCAGGCACCGTAAAGCCACCGCGCTCATACCCCGCACCGCAGAAGCGGCCCGGGCAGCCCACGTCCTGCAAGAACTTCCCGCCGAACGTCGCGATGCCCGACGCCTGGATCCCGTAGAGGTACGGCACGTCGAGGACGCCGTTCACGACGACGCGATGCTTCTCGTCGCCGGAGAGCGCGCTGTTGCCGCTCGTGGACGGATGCTTGGGAATGCCGAGCGCATTCGGGAAGGCGAACATGTCGCCGAGGTTGTCCATGCCCTGCACCGAGCGCTGGGCAAACGTATACGCGAGTCCGGCGCCCCAGCCCCACTCCTCCATCGACGTCCGCGTGTACGGCCGGTCGATCTGCACCTGGAGCGCATCGTACCACGTCTTTCCGTCGTTCGTGGAGTAGATGAAGTTGCTGTAACCGTGCGCGCCGATGTCGAAGCTCTTGCAGCACGTGCCGTCCGGATTGAGCGAGAAGTTCGCCCAGTTGAGCGTCAACTGATCATAGCCGCGCACACCCGCATATGTGGCCGAGACCGTCCAGGCGTCGAGCACCTGACGCAGGCCGAGGTTGAACTGCTGCGAGTGGGGGACCTTGATGTCCTTGTCGACCAGCCACGCCTCCGGCCGGCCGAAGGTACCGGTAAGGGCGTCGAGCACCTTGCGGTCCGCCGTGAGGTACGAGTCGTTCCACGCCACCTGGCCTGCCGCAGGCGCCACGCCGCGCGGAGCGAAGCGGATCTCGTAGCTCGGATGCGAGATCTTCTGCGTCTCGTCAATCGCGAGGTCGAACAGCGTGCGATCGTAGTAGATGCCGGCGCCGCCGAACACCGTGGTGCGGCTCGCCTCGTCGATGCCGTAGGAGAATCCAAAGCGCGGCTGCACCGCGCCGTAGAAGGGCTTCCGGTTGCTCCCCGTGCTGATGTAGCGGTTGAGGTCCAGCGGCGTGGGCAGCTGGCCGTTGTAGCGCGTGAGCGTATCCACCACCGCCTTGGGCGTCACGTAGTCGTAGTTCATCATGTGCGACTCGTAGTCCCACCGCACGCCAAGGTTCAGCGTCAATCGCTTGGTCGGGTTCCAGTCGTCCTGGATGTACGCGCCGATCTGCGCGTTGTTCGCGTTGAAGTTCGGGTCGCCGGTGCCGTAGTTGAGCTGGAAGGGCGTCGCGTAATTGTACGTCTGTCCGTTGTTCGCCACGTTGTAGCGGAACGTCGGCGTGCCGTCGTTGTCCTTCACGATATCGTACTTCACGAAGTCCATGCTCGCGCCGGCCTTGATGACGTGCTCGCCGCCCATGCGCCAGCCACTGTACGTGACATCGTTGCGCAGGCCGAGCCGGTTCTGCACGAAGTCCTGCGTGCTGGCGTTGCTGCCGATGAAGTGATCGCTGTTGCCGTAGATGTAGTCGCGACGCGGCAGGCCCGGCGTGTTCGGGCTCGGATTCCGCTGGAAGCGCGAGAAATCCACCTTCGCCTCATTGAGCCACGGCCCCGTGAAATAGTTGTACTTGAGCTGGCCCACTGCGACGTTCTGCCGGAAGTTCACCGCCGCCTGCACGGCCGTGTTGAGGTTGAAGTCGCGCACGTCCGTCTCGTGGCGGTTGCTGAAGCTCAACTCCGCCGACGACCGATCGTTGATCGCGTTGCTCAGCTTCGCGAACACCAGGTGCTCCTTGAACGGCGAGCCGAACGTGCCGGTGTACTGGCGCAGGTTCACTGAATCGAGCGCCGGAAATCCCGTGGGCGGCGTCGCGAAGTCCACGCGGCTCGTACGGTTCTGGATGTTGCCTTCATACGACGCGAAGACGTGCAGCTTGTCCTTCACGAGCGGCCCGCCGAAGCTCAACGCCGTGAGCGTGCGGTTGTACGGCGGCTTGCTGAAGGTGGACGGCGTGTTCGTCGCCTTGCCGATGCTGTCCGCACGGTTGCGGTCGCGACGCTGGAAGCTGTCCAGCTGCACCAGGCTCTGGTTCTGGTAGCCGACGAGGATGCTGCCCGTCCATTCGTTCGACCCTGACTTCGTCGTGGCCGTGATCACCGCAGCGGACGCCTTCTGGTACTCCGCCTTGTAGTTCTGCGTGATGACGCGGTACTCCTGGATCGCGTTCTGCGGGAACGGATTGCCGCGGCTCGCGTCCTGGCCGGCGATGCCGCCGCCCGTCACGTCGTTCTTGAAGCTCGTGCCGTCCACGAACAGGTTGACCGAGTTCGCCGACTGCCCGCCCGACTGGATGGTGCGGAAGTTCGTCGAGTTGATGCGGTCCTCGGACACCGTCACGCCTGGCGCCAGCGCGGCCAGCTCGAGAAAGTTGCGGCTCGCGCTGGGCAGCTTGTTGATCTGCGCTTCCGAGACGTTGGTCGCCACTTCCGAGGTGCGCGTCTCTGCCGTTGGCGCAGCGGTCACCACCACGCGCTGCAGCTCCACGGGCGCGTTGGCCAGCGCAAAGTCCTGGATCTGCGTCGCGCCGATCTGCACGATGACGCGCCGCGTCTGGGCGCTGCTGCCGATGCGACGCGCCGTGAGGTCATACGTCCCCGGAATCAACCCGGGGAGCACATAGAAGCCGTCCGCGCGACTGAGCGTGCCGCGCTGCACGCCGCTCTCGATGTTGCGTGCCGATACCTGCGCTTCGGCGATGCCGGTCGCGTTCGCGCCGGTGATGGTACCACGGACGGTTCCGGTGGAATTCTGTGCGCGGGCGGGTGCGGCCAGCGCGACGAGCAGCGCGGCCGCGACGGCCAGCGGGATGTGTCCAGGCCGGCAAAAGCGAAACAGGCGCCGGCCGGCGAGCGTGATCGATACCATGTGAAGTCTCCTGGGGGATTGAGCGAACAGGGCGAAGGTCATGGTCAGCGGCGAGACGCGGGCGGCGGGCCGCATGAGTGGCGGATGATCAGCTCAGCGGGCACCACCTCGCGGTGGGCGTCGGGCACCCCGATGGGGTCGGCAAGCGCGCGAAAGAGCAGCGTCGCGGCGCGCGCGCCCAGCACGTCGATGGCGACGTGCACGGTGGTGAGTGCGGGCGTCACGTAGCGCGCGATAGGGATGTCGTCAAAGCCGATGATGCTGATCTCGGCGGGGACGTCGACGCGCGCCTCGTGCAGCGCGAGCAGCGCGCCCACGGCCATGGCGTCGTTGGCGGCGAAGATCGCGGTGGGTTGGGCGTCGCGCAGCGCCAGCAATTCACGCGCGGCGCGCCACCCGCCGTCCTCGGTGAAGTCACCCTGCACAACGAGCGCGTCGCGCACAGGGAGCTTCGCGGTGCGCATCGCGGCGCGAAAGCCGCGCAGCCGAGCGGCGGCATCCGCGTTGCGCGCCGGGCCGCGGATGAAGGCGATGTCGCGATGCCCGAGCGAAGCGAGGTAGCGGATGACGGCGCGCGTGCCGCCCATGTTGTCGACGGTGACGGCTGCCGCGGCGCCAGGCGTGGCGGGCGCGTTGAGGATCACGGCGGGCAGGCCATCCGGCAGCGCGGCCGCGAGCGATGCCGACGACACCTCGGGCGCCATGACGAGCAGTCCATCGACGCGTCCGCGCATGGCGCGCACGGCCACGGACACGCCGTGCGCGTCGTGGTGTGAGCTGGAGACGAGGAGGGCGTGGCCGGTGCGCTGCGCCTCGAGGTCGATGCCGCGGAGCAGCTCGGAGAAGAACTCGCCGTAGAGATCGGGGAGGATGACGCCGAGTGCGCTAGCCTGGCGGCGGCTCAAGGTGCGGGCGGCGCCGTTGGGGGCAAATCGGAGGACGCGTGCGACCTCGAGGACGCGCGCGCGGGTGTCGTGGTTGACGGGCGCGCTGGCATTGAGGACGCGCGACACGGTGGCGACGGAGACTCGTGCCTGGCGCGCAACGTCCTTGATGGTGACGGTCATGCAGCGCTCGCGGTGGTGCGGGATGGCGAGGGCTTCGACGGCGGAGCGGCTCGCCATGAAAACGTTTACATGAGCGCAGCATTAGTCAAGAGCGCGTGCAAACGAGACGACTCGCCGCCGCCGCGAATCGGGCAGCACTACGACAGCGAGGTCATCAATGGCGACAATGTCGGGCGACGTGAGCGAGCCATGTCATCCTGAGCGGTAGCGAAGGATCGGCACTTCGCAAACGCAGGTGCAGATCCTTCGCTGCGCTCAGGATGACAAGCACGCGCGCGGCTACCGCTTGCCGGCAGTCTCCGCGATCTCGGCCCTGAATTGCGCTGCCCGGTCAGCTCGACCCAGCGAGTCGTACACCATGACCAGGTCCTTCCGCGCCGCTTGCAGCCAACTCACGGATGGACTCGTCTGTCCGGCGAGGATCGCATAGCCGCGCTGAATCTCCTCCTCCGCCTGCGTCCACCGCGCCTGGCGCGCCAGCGCGCGGCCGAGCTTCAGGCGCGTGATGCCGAAGTTGAGGTGCTCGGGCGCGAGCGAGCGCGCGTACACCACCAGCGCTTCACGAAAGCGCGCCTCTGCCAGGCGACTGTCGCCTCGCTCGAGCGCCACGCCGCCGCGGTTCGCGATCGCGATGCCGAGCAGGTAGTGCGAGCTTCCATACACCTGCTCGTAGATGCTCGCCATGCGCGCGAACCGTGCATCCGCCTCATCGAGCCGCTTGCGCTTCACGGCCACGTTGCCAAGCTCGTTGAGTGCCGACGCGACCTTCGGATGCACCGGACCGTAGAGCCGCTCCTGCGTGCTCAATGCCTGCGCGAGCAGCGGCGCCGCCTCGTCGTACTTCGCTTCGTACACCAGCGCACGCGCGAGCATCGTGCGCGCGGACGCCGTGCGCGGATCGTCTCCGCCGAACCACTCCTCGATGATCGCCAACCCCTTCCGGTCGTAGTCTTCAGCGCCCGCATAGTTGCCCTTCTCGAGTTGCACGGCACCAAGACTGATGTATCCGTCGCCGACGAGCGGATGCCGGTCGCCATGGAGCAGCCGCGCGATGCCGAGCGCGCGTGTGTAAAGCGAGTCCGATGCGTCGTGATGACCGGCGTAGAAGTGGTTGTCGGCGAGCGCGGTGATCGCCTTGACCAGCTCGTTGCTCGCCGCCGAACGCGCCTGCTGCAGCCCGACGGCGCGCTCCAGCACGGGAATCGCCTCGGCGTACGAGCCCCGCGCCTCGAGCACCCGCCCCAGAGACGTCGTGGCGTCTGCGACGTCGGGATGCGACGGCGGACGCAGCCGCGTCATCATGGCCAGCCCGTCGCGCACGAGCGACTCGCCCTCGGGGATCTTCGCCTGCTCCACGCGCAGCAATCCCTGCGCGATGAGCGTGCGCGCCACGTCGGCGTGCTCGCTCCCGTGCAGGTCGCGCTGGTGCTGCAGCGCCTGGCGCATCAGCGTGTCAGCGCGGTCGAGACGTCCGAGTCGCGCGAAGATGCCCCCAAGCGTCTGGTACAGTTCCGCCTGCACCGCCGGCTCGGCGTCGAGGCTCGCCGCTTCCCGTGCGCCGCGCTCCACGATGGTGAGCACACGGAGCGAGTCGCGCGGACCGGCCTGGTCGTCGCCGCCCTGCATGAGGTCCAGCATGAACCGCTGGATGCGGCCGGCGCGTGCGGCTTCCGCGACCGCTGCGGTTCGTGCGGACGCGAGCCGCACCGTGTACCACGCGCTGAGTGTCGTCACGAGCAGCGCCACGGCGGCGACCGCAGCGATTGCCCCCCGTTTGCGCTGCACGAACTTGCGGACGCGATAGCCCATCGAGTCCGGACGCGCCTCGAGCGGCTCGCCCTTCAGGAAATGATCGACGTCGCGAATCAGCGCGTCCACCGTGCGATAGCGCTGTCGCGGATCGCGATGCATCGCGGTGAGACAGAGGACGTCAAGATCGGCCCACGCACTTCGCCCGCCCCCTGCCTGCACGCGCGACGCGACGGACGACGGACGAGCCGGCGCGTGCTCCAGCACGATGGTCGCCGCCGACGCCGCCGACTGTCCGTTCAGGTCGAAGGGCAGCGCTCCGGCGAGGAGTTCATAGAGCACCACGCCCAGCGCGTAGACGTCGATGTGCGTCCCGACCTGCGCGCCGGTGAGTTGCTCAGGCGCCGCGTACGCCGGGGTGAGCAACCGGAGCCCCGTCTGCGTCACGTCGCCTGGCAGCGCGGATTCGCTCAACTGCTTCGCGATGCCGAAGTCGAGCAGCTTGGTCGTGCCCTGCGCGTCGACGAGGATGTTCGATGGCTTGATGTCGCGATGCACCACGAGCATGCCGTGCGCGTGCTGCACCGCATCGCACACCTGCCGGAACAACTGCAGCCGCTCGGCGATGGAGCATGTGTGGACGCGGCAATACTCCGTGAGGTAGACGCCGTCCACGTACTCCATCGCGATCCACGGCGTGCCGTCCGCCAGCGTGCCCGCGTCGAGCAGGCGCGCGATGCCGGGATGGCTGAGCTGCGCGAGCATGCGCTGCTCGGCGATGAAGCGCTCGCGTCGCGACGGAGAGAGCAGTGCATCGCGCAACAGCTTGATGGCCACCGTGCTACCGATGTCGTCCCGCTGCGCGAGGTACACCACGCCCATGCCGCCTTCGCCGAGCAGGCGCACGAGGCGGTAGGGGCCAACCGCGCGATCGCTGTGGTCGAACCGAGATGGCTCCAATACAGCGTGCGCACTGCGGGCAATGCCGTCGTCGAGCAGGGAGCCATGCGCATCCCCCTCCAGTAGCGCCAACACCTCGGCGACGAGCGCGGCGTCGCTGCCGCAGCGGTGCTCGACGAACGCGCGCCGCTCCGCCTCCGGTCGCTCAGTGGCCTCGTGGAAGATTTCCTGCACGGCTTCCCAGCGCTCGGCGTCCGTCATTGTGCGCGGCGGACCGCTCCCGCCAGCCATCCGCGCGCCGCGCGCCAATCGCGCTCCACGGTGGCTTCCGACACCTCGAGCAGGAGGGCCGTCTCGGCCACATCGAGTCCGCCGAAGAAGCGGTACTCCACCATGGCCGCCTGCCGAGGATTCAGCCGCGCGAGATCGTCGAGCGCAGTGTCGAGCGCGATGAGATCGTCTCGAGTACTCGCCGCTTGCTCCATGGAATCATCGAAGGTGACGAAGACGACGCCGGCGCCGCGCTTCTCGGCGTTGCGGCGTCGCGCCGCTTCCACGAGCACTTGGCGCATCGCGCGCGCAGCGATGCGCTTGAAATGAAGGGGCGAGAGCACCGAGAACCCTGGCGACGCCGAGAGCTTCACCCACGCCTCGTTCACGAGCGCGGTGGGCGCGATGGTGGCCGACGGGTCACTGCGGCTGACGCTCGCAGCGAGCCGGCGCAGCTCTTCGTACGTGGCGCTGAACAGGAGGTCGAGCGCGCGCTGGTCGGCCAGCACCGGGATCGGTTCCGGCCGCGTCGTCGCGGCGTGGTTGTCCTGTGTGCGGCGCGTCATGACGGTTTTGGCGGGGCCTCTACGCAATGACGAGGAGAAGCCCGCGTGGCATCGCTCAACGCGGGTCGGGACAACCCTACTTCGACAGTGAATCCCGTGCAACCACATTCTCCACGCTTCGCATTCGTGATCACCTGCGCGCTCGTCGTCGGCTGTGGCGGCGACGCCCCGCCCGCGCAGGCCGCGGCGATGCCCGAACGATCGGGCGACGTCTGGGAGCTGGACGACGCTGCCAGCCGCGCGTCCGCGCCCGCCGCGCTGCTCGCGTTCGTCAACGGCGTGCACGTCATGGTCGTCGACGGCGACGACGTCTACGCCGGCACCCAGAAGCTGGACGCGGCGAAGACGAACGACGGCGCGCGCGCCCTTCCGATCGCCGCGGATCCCGGTGCGCAGCTCATCCAGGATGGTGACGCGCTCTCCGTGCGTTTTGCCGGCGGCGAGACCGTGCGCCTGCGTCGCCAACCACCCCGTCCCGAGGTGAAGAAGTGATTCCGCGCCTGCTCCTTGTTCTCATCGCGCTGGCGTCCATCGCGTCGCCACGCGCGCTGCCGGCGCAGGACGATGGCCTCGACAACCGCGTCGTCGCGCTGACGTACCACAAGGTGACACGCGAGCCCTTCGACGCGCGTGCTGTGGCCGCGCGCTCCGATGCGATGCGTGCCGCGTCGTCGTTCGACAAGCCCGACGTCCTCAGGGTGCAGGTGGCGCAGCTCGAGCGAGAGCTGGCCGCCAGCAATCCCGGTCGTGAGTTCGTGGTCCGCGTGAACGACAACATCTCGGACTACGATCACGACCGGGCCGAGTTCTCGATCATGCTCTTTCGTCCGGGCTACTACGTGCCGCTCGATGTGTTCGGGCAGCAGTACCGGCTCGTGTTCGCCAACGCCGAGGCGGCGCGCGCGATTCCCATGGCGAAGGAGCCGGCGCGCGTCTTCGACGCGAAGCTTGCGCCGACGGGCCGGTCCGTCGTGAACGAGATCCATTTCCGCGTGACCGGCGCGGGCGATCCCGCCGGGGCGATCACGGGCCCGCGCGTCATCCGTGGAGAGATCGTGTCCGTGCGCCTGCTCGACCGGAATGGCGCGGCGGTCTACGCGCCGAGCCTGGTCGCGGTGGCATCACGACCGAGCGCCGCGACCGGTTCCACGTCAAAGACGGTAGACCTCGCGGCAACGGACATCGCGGGCATGCACGTCGGTGTGCGGTCGCGCGACCTCGAGGCCACGCTGGGACGGCTGTTCGGTCCCGTGAAGAAGCGTGCACGCAGCGCGAGTTGGTTCGCCGGCTACAGCAGCGCGCTGCTCGTGAACGAGATGGGATGCATGGAGCTCCCGAACGGCCGTCGCCCACCACAGCCCGGCGCCGTGTGCGTCACCGCTTACACCGACGAGGGCGACGTCGTGCGCTCGATCCGCGTGGAGCGCGTGTTTCCCTACATGGACCAGGAAGTGTTCCGATCCACACTGGTGAAGAAGTACGGCCCGGTCACGAGAGCCGCGCAAGCCGGCGCCACACTCGGCTGGGGACCGGCGTTCGACTCGTCGCTCGTCGCGAGCGGCGCGCTGCCGGGCACCGCCATCACCGCGTGGTACCTGAAGAATGAAAGCCTGTTCGGGCAGAGCCTCAACTCGCTTCCGCGCACGCGCGTCGTGCTCGAGCTGGTGGACGCGGCCTGGGTGTCGGCTCGAAAGCAATGACCCTCTTGTCGTCCCGCCTGCCCTGAGCGAAGTCGAAGGGACAGGAGCGCCGAGACCTCTTGTCGTCCCGACAGGAGCAGCGCGACCGAGGGACCTGATTGCTCAACAAACGATCACGCATACCTCACCCCTGACGTCGAGCGCATACCATGCCGAATCCATATCGAAGTGCCGTCCAGACCCTTCTCGCTGTTTCCATCGTCGCCGGGTCTGGCGCGCTGGACGCGCAGCAACCCGGCTGTGCGCGCAGGAGTGACTGCGCGGAGGTGACGACCTTCACCGCGACAGTGACCGATTTCCGCACGAGCCAGCAGGATCGCGGCACGCGCTTGGTCACCGCTACCGTACGGTTCCTCAACCGGACCACGCGCCCGTTGATCCTCGGCTATGTGCAGAACTCCGGCGTGGCGACGGACGATCAGGGCAACCGGTTTGTCGTGTATGGCACGCAGGCGGTGCGTGGCATCGGCGAGATCGCGAATACGTTCGATCCCAAGTTCGTGCTCCAGCCGGGCGAGGCGAGCGACGCGCGCTTCGAGTTCGTGTTCCGGATGCCATCCGCAGCGACGATCCTCGGCACCAGGTACGACGTCGAGCTCGCGGTGCGCGAAATCAACCCGATTGCCGGCAACCAGTTTCGCCTCGGCAAGGAGCACGTGCTGCAGTATCGCGGATTCGGCAGCGAAGGCGTCGTCGCGTCGGCGCCTGCTGCCGCGGCGTCACCCACGAGTGCGCCCGCCGTCACAGCGCTGCCGCCCGAGGTCGACTTGTGCGCGGGCAAGGTGCGCTGCTACGCCACGGGGCCGTTCATGGCCGAGGTGGACGGGTTTACGCAGACGACCGAGCGCAGCCAGGGCCACCACATGCTGCGGATCAACGTGCGCATCCGGAACCTCTCGTCGCAGCCGGTCATCCTGGCGTACAAGGCGAAGTCGAGCGGCGTCACCGACAACATTGGCAACCGCTACTACTATGGCCGTGCGGGCTCGGCTGACGGCAGTGTTACCGGCATCGGCAAGGTGGAGGGACGGAACGCCGATCCGCAGTTCTCACTCGCGCCCGGACAGTCGCGATCCGCGTCGTTCTCGCTGATCCGGTATTACACACGAGGCAAGGAGATCGGGACATCGTTCACGCACGACCTGACGCTGTCGGAGCTCGAGATCCTGCCGAGCCAGCAGGTTCGCGTGGGGCGCGACTATGCGGTGAGCTTCAAGGACATCGGCACGATCGTCGGTGACCAGCCGAGGGCGGCGGGTAATGCGGCGGCGGCGCAGCTACTGGACGTTCTTAGGAAGAAGGTCGGCAAGCCGTGATCTACCGCGCCTGATGGGCATCGCGTGAAAGACATTCACCGCAGGGGACGCAGAGGCGCAGAGGTACGCAGAGGATCCGCAACAAGCAGCTGTATCGTGTCGTGCAGCTCAGCTGCAGTTCAGCTCGACTTCCTTCAGCGATTCATCATTTTACAACACTCGTTGTGCGGACCTCTGCTCCTCTGCGTCCTCTGCGGTAAGACGAATGCACCGCAATCTCGGTAGGCGAATGCGCAGCGATTTCCAGATCGCACATCGTGCTCGTGCGTCAGCCTCGTATCGCGCGAGCAAAGATCGTGTGCCGCAGCGCCGGCGCGTCACGATACACCTCGCGCACTTGCGACGTCCGCGGTGCGACGCCTGCCTGCGGCATCGGACTCGCCCACTGCTCGGCAAAGGGCTGGCACTCGGCCCACGCCTGTGTCACCTCGGATCCGGCGCGTGACCCGCAGTGCCGATCGCGGACCTCGGCCGGGTACCACGCATCGGCCTCGGCGTCCATCGCGTCGAGATCGGCGACGATGTGCGCGACGCGCGGAAACTCCATGGTGTCGAATGAGCTGCAGATCTCCTGGGAATTGACGGCGGTTTCTCTCATGGGACGTGCGGTCAAAAGGTGTCGAGACAATGGCGGCCGAAGCGAGCGGCACCGGACGAGGATGAAGCTGGCGACCGCCGCTTAGCTGCTGCTTACACGGCCGGCAGCGCTGCTTATAAGCGGTGGTTAAGTGGGCGCCCGTACGTTTCGCGCTCACCCAACACTCCGCCCATGCAGAACACCTTCTCCGACGTCGCGCACGCGTGTGTCGTCGTCGGCTCGACCGATACGCAGTACCAGAGCGCGGGCCGCGGCGACGCGGTCGTGCTGCTCGCCGCTGATCCAGCCACCACCGCCACGCTGCTCGAGCGCCTCCCGCGCCGCCTGCGCGTGCTGGCGCCCGACATGTCACCCATGACGACGATCGGCCCCGACGCCGCGGACCGATTTGACGAGTGGCTCCACGGCTTCCTCGACGCCCTCGGCATTTCGCGAGCGTCGCTCATCTCCGACTCGTTCTTCGCCGCCGCATCGCTCGGTTTCTCGCTCCTGGATCCAGAGCGCGTGTACGGCGTCGTCGTTTTGAGGACGAATGAGAGCCGGCCGCTAATTGTGCCTGATGTCGCGCGCACCGAGAAGCTGCGGGGCAACGGGCCGTCGCTCCTATTGGAGCCATGCGTTTTCGAGAACGGCGTGCTGGCCGAGTCCGTCGTAAATGACATCGTCATTTTCCTCGACGGGCTGGCGTGACCGGTACCTGTCAGCGCAGGTTCGGGTAGGACGAGCGATTCCCGTCGCCCTGCGCATTCCGCACGGCGACACGCTCCTCCCGCGCTCTCGTGCTGTACCGCTCATGAGTCCCTTTGCCGCTGCCCCTTCCGTGATCTTCGGCGTTTCGGCTCCGACGCTCGACCGGCGCGCGCGCGTCATCGGGGCGCCTGTGCCGCTGACGAGCTTCGTCGGTCGCGAGCGCGAGATCGACGCGATGCGCAGCTTGCTTGCCGCCACGCGTCTGCTCACCGTCACGGGCGCAGGCGGCAGCGGCAAAACGCGGCTCACGCTGGAGATCGTCTCCCGGGACAGCGCAGGCCCCGATGGTGTGTGGGTGGAACTCGCTCCCGTGCGCGACCCTGCGCTCGTCGCCGAAGCCGTGCTCTCGGCCCTCGGTGCGCGGGACCAGGCTGACGCTGCCTCGCCCATGCTGCGGCTGGCGGACGTGATTGGCGACCGCCCGTTCCTGCTGGTGCTGGACAATTGCGAGCATCTCGTGGGCGCGTGTGCCGAGCTGGCCGACACGCTGCTCCGGCGCTGCGGCGCGTTGCGCGTCGTGGTGACGAGTCGCGAGGCGCTTGGTGTCACTGGCGAGACCGCGTGGCTCATCCCGCCGCTGACGTTGCCGGCCACCGGCGCGGGATGCGAGACGTCCGAGGCGGTGCAGCTCTTCGTCGAGCGCGCGCGCGCCGTGCTGCCGAGCTTCGCGCTCACGAGCGAGAACCGTGACGCGGTGGCGCAGATCTGTCGTCGCCTGGACGGCCTGCCGCTCGCGGTGGAGCTCGCGGCGGCGCGCCTGCGCGTGCTCACGCCGGAGCAGATCACGGATCGGCTGGACGACCGCTTTCGCCTGCTCAAGACGGGCAACCGCGCCGCGCTGCCGCGTCACCAGACGTTGCGCGCCGTCATCGACTGGAGCTACGAGTTGCTCGAGCCCGCGGAGCAGTTGCTGCTGGCGCGGCTCGCGGTGTTCAGCGGCTTTACGCTCGAGGCCGCGGAGGCCGTGTGCACGGGCGAGGGCATCGACCCGGAAGACGTCCTCGATCTCGTGTCGAGCCTCGTGGAGAAGTCGCTCGTGGAAATGCACGAGCTGGGCGACACGGCGCGCTATCGCCTGCTCGAGACCGTGCGCCAGTACGGACTCGATCGCCTCTCCGAGCACGGCGAGACCGAGGAGCGCCAGCGCCGCCACGCGGAGTTTTTCTTTTCACTCGCCATGGAGGCGCAACCGCACTTCACCACGCCGCGCCGACCGCTCTGGGTGACTCGGCTGCATGCGGACTTCGACAACATGCGGCAGACGCTCGTATGGAGTCGAGAGAGCGATGCCGAGCTGCACATGCGGCTCGTCGGGATGCTGCACGGTTACTGGTTTTCCACTGGACAGTGGCCGGAGGCGCGGCAGTGGCTGAGCAGTGCGCTCACACGCTCCATCTCGCATCTCCCCACGCGCGACCGTGCGAATGTGCTCTTCTCCGCCGGCGCGATTGCATGTCTCCAGGCGCGTCCGGAATCGGCGCTGGTGCACCTCAACGAAGCGGCGCAGCTCGCGGAGACGCTCGGCGACGAGCGGCTGCTCGCCTACGTGCGCAACTATCGCGGGATGTCGCTCACGCAGGTCGGCTCCGAGCAGGCGGAGGAGCCGGTCCGCCAGGCGCTCGCATGGTTCCGCAACGCGGGCGACTTGTACGGGCTGCGGCTCAGCTTCCTGCTGTTGAGTGCGTACTACCAGAATCGTGGCGACTTCGCGAGCTCCGTCGAGATGGCCGAAGAGGGCGTGCGCGTCGCACGCGTGTTCGGCCTGGATCGCGAGTTGGCTATCTCATTGCAGTCGCTCGGCATGGCGGTACTACAGACGGGCGACATGCGTCGCGCCACCGCCCTGCTCAGGCAGTCGCTGGAGGCCATCCAGCGCGATCCGCAGACCCTGTTCCTCTCGCGCGGGTTGGAGATGCTCGCGTCCTGCCTCGTGACACAGGGTTCCATGCACGAGGCCGTGCGGCTCTATGGCGCCGCGCAGGCACAGCGCGAGAAGATCGGCGCGAAGATGTGGCAGATCGACACGGCGCGGCACGAGCCGCTGGCGGCACAAGCGCGCGAGTCGCTCGGCAATACGATGTACGAAATCGTCACCAACGAAGGCCGAGCGATGGATTCGGATTCGGCGGTGGAGTACGCGCTCGTGATCACGCTGCGGCTCGACACGCTCGACGCCAGCGAGCCATCCACCAACACCGCCGAGTACGAAGTGGTGCGCGCCGAGGAGCTGTTGCCGAGGCCGGCGCTGCGCGTGCTCGCGCTCGGCGCGTTGGACGTGGCGGTGGACGGCGCGCCCATCGCGCCCAAGGCGTGGGGCTATGCGAAGGCGCGCGAGCTGCTGACGTTCCTGCTCCTGCATCCCGATGGCCGGAGCCGCGACCAGATCGGGTTGGCGCTCTGGCCCGACGCGTCCGCGGCGCAAGTGCGAAACAACTTTCACGTCACGTTGCATCATCTGCGCAAGGCGTTGCGTCGTGCCGAGTGGGTGCGGTTCGAGCGCGAGCGCTACCGCATCGCACCCGTGGGCGACGTGGAGTTCGACGCGCGGGAGTTCGAGGAGCGCATCACGTCGGCGCTGCGGAGTGCAAAGCGCGGGCGAGTCTCGCTGGACGACCTGCGGTCGGCACTGGCGTTGTATCGCGGCCATTTCCTCGAGGGCGAATCCGCGGGCGACTGGCATCTCGACGTGCGCGACCGTCTCGGCCGCCTGCATGCCGAGGGACTCGAGATCCTCGGCGCGTCGCTGTTGGAGGCGGGCCGGTTCGAGGATGCGGCGATGACGTTCGACCGTCTCGTACAGCAGGAGGAACTTCACGAGGAGGGCTACCGGGCGTTGATGACGTGCCGGGCGCGAGCAGGTGATCGGATGGCTGCGTTGCGTGAGTACCGGCGGTTGGAGTCCGTGCTCGAGCGGCACGCCGCCGCTCGGCCGTCAAAGGCAACCGACGAGCTGCTCCGCCGCATACAGAGAGGCGAGAGCGTCTGAACGAACCCCGAGCATTGAGCTGTGAGTAACAGCGAGCCTGAGCCTGAGCTCCAGCTCCAGCTCCAGCTCCAGCTCCAGCTCGCTGTTACTGACAGCTCAATGCTCGTAGTTAGTTTTGTGCGATGACCAAGGAAATCGCAGTCCTGGCCGGTGGCTGTTTTTGGGGCGTCGAGGAGATTCTCCGCTCCGTACCGGGGGTTCTCGAGACCGACGTGGGGTACACCGGCGGCTGGCTCGACAACCCCACCTACCACGACACCCACGACAGCAAGTCAGGTCATGCCGAAGCCATTCGCATCACGTTCGATCCCGCAGTGCTCAGCTATGAGACCCTGCTCGAGCAGTGGTTCTTCAAGCTTCACGATCCCACCACGCTCAACCGTCAGGGCAACGACACCGGCACGCAGTATCGTTCAGCCATTTTCCCCCAGTCGCCCGAGCAGCAGGACACCGCGGAGCGCGTGACGGCGCGGGTCGATGCGTCGGGTGCCTGGAAGAAGCCCGTTGTCACAACCATCGAGCCGGCGGGCATGTGGTACAGCGCGGAGACGTACCATCAGGATTATCTCCAGAAGCATCCCGGCGGCTACAGCTGCCACTTCATGCGGCCCTAACCGCGCACGGACCGATCCTTCGCCCTGGGCTCAGGATGACCGACGCGAGTCGTCCGGCGGATGGTGACGCACGAACTGCAGCGCGCCCGATGGACAGCGCGCAACCGCCTCTTCCAGAGCGACGGGCGTGGTGTCGCCAATGATGATCCACGGGCGACGCGTCGGCGCGAACACCGCTGGAAGTGCGCGCACGCACCGCCCGCTGTGCTGGCACAGCGCGGGCCGCCACTCCACCGTCATCTCAGGCGTGCTGTACAGGTGGACCTCGGTGGCGACCGGC
>JANOIJ010000256.1:0-13892 GCA_031407575.1 Gemmatimonadaceae bacterium
CGCCGTCCATCTGCACCCAGTACTTCAACTCGCCAGTGAGCAGGTAGACCGTCTCATCCTTCTGCACGTGATACTGCACCGACAGCTTCTGTCCGGCGGTGATGTGCAGGATCTTGCCGACGTACAGCTCGTTCGCAGCCCAGATCGTTTCGTGTCCCCAGGGCTTGGGAACGTGTCGGACATCGGCGCGGCCACTCATTCGTGATTCGGCTCGGCAAGTTGGGGTGGATGCAGCGACCGCAATATCGCGGCGCGCAGGAGGGATGGGAAGCTTGTCGTCCCGAGCGATACCTTGTCGTCCCGAGCGAACCTTGTCGTCCCGAGCGATACCTTGTCGTCCCGAGCGAAGAGAGGGACCTGTTTGTTGCCGCTGTCGCGGGTCGCGTCGAGATCAGTGACGATGAAAATGGCGCGCGATTCTCGAACTACCACAAGAGAGCCGATCCTGAAGCCGACAACAGCCGACTTGATCCGTGCGCATTCGACTATCCAAACGAGCGGGAACAATGTTGTGGCGTTCGGCCCTATCAATTTCGGCTCTTCGGACTCTGTTGTGGGTCGCGTCGAGATGTGAAGTGATGCGAGTGGCGCGATGTGCTTGAACGACCAAGGGCGCGGACTTTGTTTGCGGACAACAGCCGATTCACTCCGTGCGCCTTGGTCCGTCCCACGCGCATCACCAACGACCTCTCGTTGACGCGGGCGGTCTGATCGAGAGGCGCCGTTCGTCGGTTCGGCGTTCAGTCGGCTCAGATCGGCCGGTTGTCGTCGTTCCCAGAGATGCGCCCCACCGTCCCTCGCGACAGAGCCGGCCCGACTGGCGCGCGGTGTTTCGCGGGTCGCGCCGAGATCGTTCGGGAACACCAAAGTCACAAGTCCTGTGATTGCCTACGCACAGGATTCCCTGAAGAGCCGCAATTTCATTGCCCGCTGTTCCCGTAGTATCCGCGCTGTTCCGCCAGGAGTCGGCCTTTTGTGGTTGTTTTGGAACCTCACGCCACCTGCCCTCGCGTCTTGCCCCGACGCCTCAGACACACGGTCCGGACTACACCCCCAGCAATCGCAATTCCTTCGCGCGTTCTCGGCTCACCGTCAACGCAGACCCATCAACGAGATCCGCCACGAGCCGCCCATCGCGACGCCTGAATGCAACGACGTGATCCAGGTTCACGATGTGCGTCCGGTGGATGCGCACGAACTTCGCCGCATCCAGCCGCGCCTCGAGGCGGTTGAGCGCAAGGTGCAACATGTACCGGCTGCGGCCGGTGTGCGCGGTGACGTAGTCGCCCGACGACTCGAACCACGCCACGTCGCGCACCGGCACGGGAACGATGCCGCCACCGGATCGCACGAACAGGCGACTCATCGGCTGCTTGCCCAGCGCTTCACCGAGCCTGCCCAGCGCAGGAACAGGAACGGGCTCGCCGAGCGCGGCGCGCACGCGATCGAGGCATTTCCCCAGCCGCTCGGCACCGAACGGCTTCAACAGGTAGTCCAGCGCACCCAGCTCGAAACCCGCGACGGCGTGCTGCGCATACGCCGTGGTGAACACGACGAACGGCTGATGTGTCACGTGCGCGAGGACATCCGTGCCGAGCATCCCTGGCATCTGGATGTCGAGGAACACGAGCTCGGGACGCAGTGCGTTGATCGCGTCCACGGCGGCAGGGCCGTTCGCCGCCTCTCCAACGATCGACAGCCACTCGACGTCGCAGAGCATGTCGCGCAGGCCGGCGCGCGCCACGGGCTCATCGTCGGCGATCACCACGGACACCTTCACGTCGCCACCAGCGTGTGCGGAATCACCAGCGTCGCCGAGAACCCGCCGCTTCCCTCCGATCCATTGGCGACATCCAACCGCGCATCGCTCCCATAGAGCACGCGCAGCCGGTCGCGAAGACGTCGCAGTCCCGTCCCCGTCGTCACCTCCAGTTGCTCCGCAGTTGCGCCGCCACCGCTGTCGTGCACGGTGAACGTGGACGCCTGCTTCGTGCTGCGCCCCGTGATCGAGATCTCGGTCGGGTCGATGCGCGGCGCCGCGCCGTGGCGGACCGCGTTCTCCACGAGTGTCTGAAGCGCGAACAGCGGAATCATCGCCTGCCCCGCCGCCGCCTCGATGTCGACGCGCACGTGCAACCGCTCACCAAAGCGCAATCGCTCGAGCGCAAGGTATTGCTCCACGAACGTCCACTCCTCGGACGCGGGCACCACGTCTCGGTCTTCCTCGATCGTCCAGCGCAGCAGCCCCGCGAGCTGCTCCGCGGCCTGCGCGGCTCGCGCGGGCTCGCGTGGAATGAGCTGCACCACCGCGTGGAGCGCATTGAAGAGGAAGTGTGGCTGCAGCTGCGACCGCAGCGCCGCCAACTGTGAACGCGCCGCATTCCCCTCGGCGCGGGCAGCGCGCTCGGTGGCAAGCGTGGAGTACGAGACGCCAGCGATCATCACATAGAGCCAGATGCCGACGACGAGGAACGGCACGATCCCGTTGCCGACGGCGAGCACCGCGGCGCCGCGGAGCACGCTTTCGATGGCGCTGTTGAGCCCCACCCAGGTCACCGAGTACAGCGCCGCAAGGGCGATGTGTTTGAGGACGAATGTGGGCCGCACGGAACGTGGCCATGGAAGCCGCTCAGTCCACCGCTGGACGACGAGTCCCAGCACCGCGCCCGCGACAATCATGCGGAACGAGATCAGTGCCGCCGCGTGCAGCGGCACGCCAAGGTGCACCGACACGATGATGGCCGTGAACAATGCCCACACCGGCAGCCAGCCGATCAACAGCTGCAGCCAGACCACGCGTCGCGACATGCGTGAACACTATTAGCGGGGCGCCGCGGCGGCCACGCGCTTCGCCTCGATGGTCAGCACACCTTCCTTCCACGTCTTGCCGTCATCCGTCGAGCGATCCTGCCGGACCTTGAACGACGTCGGCGTGATGTCGTAGTAGCGTGAACGGGCGAGGTAGGGCTTCCCGTCCCCATCGGTCCCGCGCGTGGTCGTCGTCATCGCGTTGTCGCGCCACTCTCCAGTCGACGACGAGAACACGCCGCGATACACGTCGATCGTCGATGACGTCCATCGCTTCGCCGACGCATCGTAGTAGCGAACCGCATGCACCAGCGTCTGCGGATTGCCAGACTGGTCGGTGACGCGCAATTCGTCCTCGATGCCGAAGCCATCCAACGCGCGCCACGCCTTCCACGTGCCGACGAGCTTTGGTACCCCGTGAATGCGTTCTGCAAGTCTCGACGCGGCGGGCTTGACCACGAGCTCGTGCTGCCCGATCAGGAACGCGAACTGCCGCGCTTCCGCCGGCGCAGAGCGGGCGGGCGCCGAGCCGCCATGCTGCGCGCCGGCTGGCATCGTGGTGAGGAACAGAAGTGCGAACACTCGCAAGTGCCGAGTCATCATCGGGGGAAGCTCCGTGAGGGAAGATGTCGGATGAAGCGTACGACGTGACTCATGTCCCACCGCCTGATATTCGCTGAACGGTCGGCTCGGTACGCCGAACGGCGCGGCATCCCATTTCGCGCGCCCCGCCGTGCGGTAACGTGAGAGCATGACAAAACCCCTCATCGTTCTCCGCGATGTCTCTCGCACGTTCCCCGGCGCGGCCGGCCCGTTTCAGGCGCTCTCCAGCGTGTCGCTCGAGATCGACCAGGGCGAGTTCGTCGTCGTCGTGGGACAATCGGGCAGTGGCAAGTCCACACTGCTCGCCCTGCTCGCGGGGATCGACCGCCCTACGCGCGGCGAGGTCATCGTGGGCGACGTCGCTGTCCATGCGCTGTCCGAGCGCGACATGTCCGCGTGGCGCGGAGGCGCGGTCGGCATCGTCTTCCAGTTCTTTCAACTGTTGCCCACGCTGACCGCAGCGGAAAACGTCATGCTCCCGATGGACTTTGCGCGCACGTGTCCGCCGCGCGAGCGTCGCGGGCGCGCCATGGCGCTCATGGACCGGCTCGGCGTCGCCGACCAGGCCGACAAGCTGCCGTCCACGCTGTCCGGCGGACAGCAACAGCGCGTTGCCGTCGCGCGCGCGCTGGCGAACGATCCGTCTGTCCTGCTCGCCGACGAGCCGACGGGCAACCTCGACTCGAAGACGGCCGACGCGATGCTGGAGCTGCTGGCGGATCTCGCGCGCGATGGACAGACGGTCGTCATGGTGACGCACGAACGCAGTGCGCGACGGTTCGCGTCACGCATCGTCACGCTCGCCGACGGCAAGGTCGTGCCGAGCGAGGAGCTCGCGCATGCTTAGCCCGCGCTGGCGAAAAGTCGGGCGCGACCTGTGGCTGCACAAATCGCGGACGGGCCTCGTCGTATCGGCCATCTGCATCGGCATCATCGGCGCGGGCTCAGTGCTCAACGCATGGTCACTGCTGCGACGTGCCACGCGTCTCGAGTTCGGCGAAAGCAATCCCGCGTCGGCCGTGCTGCGCACCGACTCGGTAAACGCCACGCTCCTCGCCCGCATTCGCGCCATGCCCGCCATCGCCGACGCGCAGGCGCTGCGCACGACCACCGCCAGCGCGCGCACCGCACTCGGCTCGCGCACCGCCATCCTCATGGCGCGCGCCGACTTCTCAGCGAACACCATCGGCACCATCAAGCCCGATAGGGGCGCATGGCCGCCATCCGCCGGAGAGATTGTCGTCGAGCATTCGTCGGTCGAGTTCGCAGGCGTCGCACTCGGCGATTCACTGGCGCTGCAAATCGGCGACGCACCGCCCGTCACCCTGCGTATTGGCGGCATCGCGCGCGACGTTGGACTCGCGCCCGGCTGGATGGAGCACGTCGTCTACATCTTCGTCGCGCCGGACGTCCTTGCCAGGCTCGGCGCGCCGTCGTCCATGACGGAGCTTCAAGTGGTCGTGCGCGATCGCACGCTCGATCGCGATGGCGTCACGCGCGTCGCTCGCGAGGTGAGCGATGTCGTGCAGGCATCCGGCCGTCGTGTCGCCGAGGTGACGGTGCCCGTTCCGGGGCGGCACATCCACGCCGGCCAGATCGACTCCCTGCTCTACACCCAAGGCGCGTTCGCACTGCTCGCGCTGCTGCTGAGCGGCGTGCTCGTCGTCAACCTCGTGTCCGCAATGCTCACGGGCCAGGTGCGTGAGATCGGCGTGATGAAAGCCATCGGCGCGCAGGATGGCCAGATCGCCGCCATGTATTTCGGCCTCGCGATGATTCTTGGCGCTGTCGCGTGCGTCATCTCGATCCCGGTGGCGCGTGTGCTCGGGCGGATGTATGCGGAGTTCACCGCCGACATCCTCAACTTCGACGTCAGCGCGTACACGATCCCGTGGTGGTCGTTTGCGCTTCAGGTCGCGGTCGGCGCGCTCATGCCCGTTGTCGCGGCGGCTGTGCCCATCGCGCGCGGCTGCCGCATCAGCGTGAACGACGCGCTGCGCGACGTCGGCATCTCCGGCGGCGGTGACAGTGCTCCCGGCGGACTACTGAGCCGGGCAGGTGGGCTGTCGCGGCCCGTGTTGCTGTCGCTGCGGAATGCGTTCCGCAAACGCCAGCGCATGGCGCTCACGTTAGCCACGCTGTCCATCGGCGGTGCAGTCTATCTTGGCGCGCTCAACCTGCGCGCCGCCGTCATCGCGTCCGTGGACTTGCTGTTCGCCGCGCAGAAGTTCGACATGGTGCTTCGGTTCGCGCAGCCGCATTCCGCGGACAGCATCGTGCGTGCGTGCGGTGCGTGCACTACCGGGTGTGTCGCAGGTGGAAGCGTGGAATGGCGCTCACGCGTCGCTGAGTACGTCGGATGCGCTGCCGGGCGGCACCTTTTCCATCACGGCTCCGCCGGCGGCGACCAGCCTGCTCGCTGTGACGATGGATCGCGGCCGGTGGGTGCGCGAGGGCGCCAACGAGCTCGTCGCCAATCGGCGGCTCATCGCGGAGCATCCTGAGCTCGACGTCGGTGGCGAGGTAACGCTCATCATTGGCGGCAAGCCGTCGCGCTGGACCGTCGTTGGTGCGACGGAGACCAGTCCATCGCCACTGGCATATGCATCGCGCGAGGCGCTCACCGCGGTGACGGGTGCGCTGGGAGCCACCAGCGCGGTCATCTCGGTCAGTGTCGCTGGTCAGGCCTCACAGCTCGAACTGATCCGCAACCTGCGCTGCACGCTCGACGAGCTCGGCTTCGAGGTCTCGTCCAGCCAGTCGATGGCTCAGCAGCGCGCGGTGATCGAGGACCATCTGCTCATGGTCGCTGGGTTCCTTGGCAATATGTCGCTGCTGATGATCGTCGTCGGGGGACTCGGCCTCGCGTCCACGATGAGTCTCGCGGTGCTCGAGCGCACGAGGGAGATCGGCGTCATGCGCGCCATTGGCGCTCGGCACGGGACCATCCTCGCCATGGTGCAGGTCGAGGGACTGGTCATCGCCGTGCTCAGTTGGGCCCTGGCGATTCCACTCTCATTGCCGATGAGTGTCGCACTCGGCATCGCCTTCGGTCGTGTGATGCTGAAGGTGCCCGTCCACCTCCTGCCCAATGCGTCGGGCGTGCTGCAGTGGTTCGGCGTCGTCATCGTGCTTTCGCTCATCGCGTGCGCATGGCCGGCCATGCGGGCCACGCGCATCACCACGGCTGCGGCGCTGGCGTACGAGTGACGCCTGCATTGTCATCCTGAGCGCAGCGCATGCCCTGAGCGAAGTCGAAGGGAGAGATCTGCACGTGCGGCTCCGCTCGCGCCTGATGCGGTCTCAGTTCACGGCACGAGCCCGCCCGCGGCGACCTTCTCCGTCGGCGTGGTCTTGTTCGCGTTCTTTACGTACAGGTCGAGCCACGCAACCCACCTGCCCCACTGGTCGAGCAGCGTCTCTTCCATGAGTGGTCCGTGATCCTCGTACGGATACATGTAGAGCGACGCCTGCTTCCCCATGCCTTGTAACGCGTGGAAGAGGCGCACGGAGTTGATTGGATCGGTGCCCTGGTTCTGATCCTCGATCGAGTGATACATCAGCAGCGCGCCTTGCAAGCGGTCGGCGTTCAGAAAGGGCGACATCTCGAGATAGGTTTCCCTCGCTTCCCACAGGTCGCGACGCTCGCTCTGGAAACCATTCGGCGTGAGCGTGCGGTTGTAGGCGCCGTCGCCGGCGATGCCCGCCTTGAAGAACGGCAGGTTCACCATCGCGTTCACGGTGCTGAATGCGCCGTACGAGTGGCCGCCAATGCCGAGTCTCGAGCGGTCGATGATGCCCTGCTTGTCCAACTCGTCGATCACGGCAGTGAGGCCGTTGCGAAGGTCAAAGACGTAGTTGTCGTTCAGGCGTCCAGCCGTGCCGAAAATTGGAATGTCGGGCTGGATCACCGCGTACCCCTGCGTCGCCATGATCTCCATGGAGCGCGGACCCGTCGTTGGGAACTTGTGCTTGTTGAACGCACGCTTGGTCCGCTCGTACGACTCCTGGTCGGTGTACTCGTACGGGTAAAACCAGAACATGGCCGGGAGACGCGTGCCTTCGCGGTAGCCTTGCGGCAGCGTGATGTTGACCCAGAGCTTCTTCCCGTCGGCGCGCGTCACCTGGATCGTCTTGCGCGGCATGTTCGTGACGTCAGCCGTGACATCCGTGTTCGACGTGAGCCGCTTCAGCTGCCCGCTCGTGCGGTCGCGCAGCCATTGGTCCGGCACCACCTTCTCAGTCTCGCGCAGCACGACGAATCGATTGAAGTCGTCGTCCACCGGCACCGGGGCGCTCTCGAACATCGTCGTGTCACTCTCGAAGAGGCGCGTCTTCGTCCCCGTCGCCAGGTCCACCTTGTCCACGTAGGTCCGCGGCCCCGTCGACTTCGCGTCCAGCGCGTAGCGCGTGCCCTCGAGGAATACGCTCTTGCCGTCGGTACTCACCTGGGCGCGCTGCTCGCCGGTCCCGCGCCGCAGCACCACCGTCCCGGGATTCGTATAGAAGCCGTCGTCAGCCGCGGGTCCGCGACCACCCGCGCCACCGCCACCGCCGAATCCCCGACCGCCGCCAAAGCCGGCCTGCGCCCCGCGTGCCCGGAATATCGTGTGCTTCGTCGACGCATCGCTCAGCGACACCGCGTACGTGTGCGTCACGTTGCTCACGCTCTCACTCAGCAGCGCCCACTTGTTGTCCGTCGTGAAAACGAAGCCCGCAATCCGATTGTCGCTCTCGGCAAGCGGCTTCGCCGTGCCTGAATCGAAGGGCGCGGACCACGCGTAGAGCCGGTCCTTCCGCCGCGGCGCGCGTGCGCTGTCGCCCGGCGCAGCGTCGGTGCTGTCCGCCGCACCAGCGCCCCGGCCGCGACGAGGCGCCGGCTCCTGCATCAGGTACGCGAGGCCACCATTCGGCATCCACGCGTACCCGCGCTTGCTCGCTGTGTCCGCACCCGCGCCGCCTGCTGCGTCGTCGCCTGACGATCCCTCGCGCATCGCGCGGCGGCTCAGCGTCGTGACAACGCGCCCGTCGCTCGTCCACAGCTGCTCGTGCGAGCCGAACGATCCCACCGGCACCAGGTACGAGAAGGGCTTCTGCATCACCGACACGCGGAAGTGCTTGCCGTCCGGTGAGACGTCCATGCTCTCGATCATCGCCGGCGCGCCCACGGCGCTGACGGTGCCATGGAGAGCGATGCGCGAAAGCTGGCCGGTCGTGTAGTACTCGAGCCGAGCCTTCTCCAGCGGCGTCTCCAACAGGCTCGCGTACGTCGGCGTCTTCTTCTTCACGCCTCCGGTCATCCGAACGACCGGACCTTCCGCGACCGGTGGCTCCACCGGTGTCGCCATGCGTGGCTGCGGAATGAGCACCGCGTACACCGCGCTGCCGTCGGGTGCCCAGTCAAGCGTCGTGGCCAGCACCGGCAGCGCCGCGCGCTCCGTCACTCGGCGTGACACACCGGATTTCGCATCGGCGACGTAGACGTACGTCGCGTCGTCGAAGTTGGCGAAGTACGCGAGCTTCGACCCGTCCGGCGACCACGTCGGCGACGACATCGTCGTGCCCTTTGGCGCCTGCACGCTCGTCCGCGAGCCGCTCTCCACATTCACGATCTCCATGCTCGCCTGCCCGCGCGTCGTGAAGCTGCGCACGCGGTTGGCCCTGTAGTCCACCTGGAGTCCGCCGAGGTAGTAGTGCGGCTTCGCAAACTTGACGTCGTCGCCGAGTCCTTCGCCATGCAGCACCAGGAAGTGCCGGCGGTCGGGGCTCTGTTGCGTCAGCATGGAGTTCAGTTGGCGCGGCGCGGTCACCAGCTTCGCCACCTCGGCCGGCGGCTTGATGTACCGCTCGGTCGCGAGCAGCACCTTGTCGGCTTCCACCGACTGCTGCGCCGCGAGCGGCGAGAACGCGGCAAATGCGGTCGCCGCGAGGAACGTCAGGCGGACGGAAACGCGGGCAATGAATCGCGACATGCGAACACTCGAGATTGGTGGAACGGCAGAAGGAGGACGGGCGTGGAGTCGGACCTGCCGCAGGGCCGTCGGCTTCCGCAAGTATACGGGGGCCGAGACGTCAGCGCTGAGGGGTGAGAGGCGACGTCGAGATGAGGCGGTCAATCCAATCCCGATGCGCGGCCACACCGACGAAGATGTTCACGGTGCCCGCGAAGCTGCGCGACGCGGCTGCGGCGACTTCGACGCTCGACAGCGAGAATGTGCCCGCCAATTCCCATGCGCCGTCGCGGTGGACGAACAGTCCTCCACCGCTATCGCCACCGCTGGCGATTCCCTCCAGTGGTTCGGCGACGCCCGAGCCCAGCGCGTTGCGACTCTCCCGTCCTGGAACGTCGAAGTCGAGCAGGAGCAGGTGCGGCGCCCACTCTCGCCCTCGCCATCGTCCACCGAGCTGATCGACGCGGTTGTGCGCCGCGCGACGAGTACCTGCGGCCTCGCGAGCGCCTGGTCCACCCACACCGTAGCCGACAATCGTCGCGAGCGTACCCGCGCTCGGCAGCACGCTCGCAAGGGGCGACGGTCGCACGGACGACGCGCGCTCCAACTCCAGGAGCGCCTGGTCGAACGGCGGCCGTTGGAGCCCCGCATGTGACAGGTACTCCGGATGCACCACGACGCGACGCACGGCAATGCGTTCACCGCCCATGTCGACATGCATGCGCGTCGGCGGCTGCGCGCTCGCGACGTGGGCCGCCGTGATGACCCATCGCGGCGCGATCAGGACGCCGCTGGCACTTCCGCCGGAGTCCACGAGGATGCGCGCGACGCTGGCGAACTCGGGCCTGCCGCCGAGCGCGTGATACTCCGCGTCGGGCACGTCGTCGCGCGTGATGATCGCCGCGGCGAACGCCGCGGCCGCCACCCACTGGATCAGCGCCACGCGAAGGTGTGCAGCGTCACACGATCGCCGCTGGCGCCGGGCAGGCTCACGAATGCGATGCGCTCGCCGAACCCCACCAGCACTGCTCCTCTCGGAAGCACCACGGTCTCACGATAGGAGCCACCTGGCTGGAACACGTCGACGAGTGCGTTCGGCGAGTCCAGCGCCACGGCGCGGTGCACCCACGCCGAGCCGTCTGGCGATACGCGAAGCGCGCCAGCACCGAACGGCGCCTTGGTCGCCGGATACGCGTCATCAGGGAGCGTCGCAGCGATTGCAACGCCGCCGAGGTTCACGGTGCCCAGCGACTTGCGGGAGCGCTGGCGCGCCTGCTCGCGATCCGCCGTCGTCACCGCGACACTCGGCACCGCGTGGGGAACGCCGGTGGTGATCGTGCCGTCCATGGCGACCCGATCCACGCGATACGGGTCGCCGCGCGCGATGACGACGTCGCCACTGTCGGTTACCGCCCATGCATCGATCGGCGTGAACGGCACCACCATGGAGACGACGATGCCGCCCTCTCCCGACTGGCGCAGTGGCGGCTTGCGCAGGGACGCGATTGCGATGGCGCGCCCCGCGGCGTCACGCCGCCACAGCGGCGCGCTCTCCGTGCGTGTGGGCTCCGCCCAGTACAGCGCGCCTCGCGCGTCGGTCGCGTAGAGGTCGAGCGCGATGCCGATGCTTCGTGGCCCAGCGGGCGGCGACAGCGAAGCCGGCGCCGGCAGCACGGTGCCCTCGGGCGTGACGATCGAGAACAGCCCGGACATCCGATCGAACGCAATCGTCGTGTCGCCACGGCTGGCCCGCAGCGTTCCCGGCATCTCGAGCGCTCCGCTGCGCACCGCGTTGCTTCGCGCTCCCGTCGCCGTCACCGCCCACAGGACACGCCCGTCAGGGTCCGACACCAGCGCGCGTCCCCCGCCCATCTCGCGCACCGCGGCGATTGACCCGTATGCGTCGTACCCGCGCGGTTCCAGCGTCACGCTGCGCGCGCGCTCCTGCGCCGTGACTGTTCCTGACAATAGCGGGACGATGACGAGCGCCGCGCCCGCAAGTGATCTCATGAGGTAGGGTCTCCGTGGAGGTGTACTGGTTGCACTCGAGAGCCCGCGTAAACCCCCGCCGGCTCGCTGGGTGTCAGTCGAGCTTGAGCCGAAGCACCACGATGTCGCGGAGTATCGCGCCGCTCACGGGTGTACCATCCGGGTTGAATGCGCGGGACTGTGTGTTGGCGAAGTAGAGCAGCGAGTCGCCATCGAGTGCGCCCGTCGTCACGCCGTTGAACAGCGGGTGGTAGGACTCGAGAATCTCGCTTGTTGTGATGCGCGTCTGCGTTGCGTCGAGCGTGAGTCGCACCACGCGCCCCGGATGAATCCCATTCTGGATCCCGACCAGTCCGCCCTTGACGGCGTAAAGCCCATCGAAGCTGCCTGTGGGCGTGTCGTCGGGCGCCGTGAGCGCCATCATTTCCTTGGTGCGCACATCCACCCGGACGATGTCGTGCCACCCCGCGACGAAGAGGAATCGTCCGTCGCCCGAAATCGTGATGCCATTGGCTTCGGGAATCGCGCCAGCCGGCAGGAACTCCGTCATTGCTCGCTCGCCTGGCACGGCCCGCCAGATGGAGCCATCGGATGTGTTGGTGGCGTACGCCTCGCCATTCGACGCGACGGCTACATCATTGAAGGCGCCGGTCGGCGCGCCAATGTGCCGGGCGATGAGCCGCCCGGTCGCGATCTCGTACTGATGCAGTGCCGCGCCCGCCACGCTGGCATCGCTGAACGCGCGCGGGTCGTCAACGGCTGCCCAGAGATGGCCTCGCGCGGTGTCGACACGCAGGCCGAGCACCACGCGTCGCTCCGGCGGCTGCGCCGTCCACGCGAAGTCGTGGGCAGCGCCACGCGCGTCCAGCCGAACGATCTTACCCTTGAAGCTCCCGACAAACACGGACCGTGTCACGGGATCGAACGCGATCCCCTCGGGTTGCAGGTCGCGCTCGGCAATCGTGTACGCCGGCTGGCTGCGGACGCGCGGCGGATTGGCGGCGCGGATACGCTGCAGGATGCGTTCGTAGGCGCTGTCACCGCGCAGAAAGAAGAATCCGCGATAGAAGCCCGGGTCCAACCCACCCGGCGCTCGGCTGACGGCGTCGAGGAGCTGAAGGGTCTCTGGCGTTCGGCGGGCGGCCGCGTGCACCGCGGCGATGGCGTAGAGCACCACGGCGTCACGTGGGTTGAGCGCCCGCATCGCTTCGAGACGCTCGAGCTCCGACGCCTGCGACATCGCGCGCGACGCGATCGTCATCGTGGCAAACGCCAGCCCGACCACACTCCGACCAACCCGAATCAGGCGACGTGCATGCACTGCGCTCCTCGGCGGTTCTTGGTTTTCGTACGCTCATCCCGCGCACGCGTCGCTCTATACCTGCACGATCACCATTCGTCCCATTGGAGAACGCTGCCCGGAGTGCCGGACGGTATCGTGCCACGGTTGTCATCCTGAGCGCAGCGAAGGATCTGCACGTGGCGCCGTTCCGGTGTTGTCCTACGCGAACACAGCGCGACCCCTTCCGCCGCATGCGCATTCCATCGACAGTGTTCCTTCATCGCTCACCCCGATTCTCGATGCGACTCACGACAGATACTCCGCTCCCGCACATCGATCTCGCGACGCGCTGCGTCACGTACGCCGCACTCTCGCTGTGCCTTGGCGCGCCGCTCGTGGCGCAGGCGACGTTTCCCGGCCGTACGTGGCCCACGGTCGCACCCGCTGCCGCGGGGCTGAACGCGAAGGTGCTCGACAGCCTCGACGCCGAGATCAAGGCCGGCCGCTATGGCTACGTGGATCGCATGCTCGTGATTCGTCGCGGACGCATCGCCTTCGACGCCACGTACCCGCATGACTACGACAAGGCGTACGGCGACTCGGCAAAAGTGAAGAGCCCGCTCAACCCGCACGACATGACCGGACCGTACAACTACTTCAGCCCCTGGTGGCATCCCACCTACCGGCGCGGCGACCTGCACACGCTCCAGTCGGTGACCAAGACCGTCACCTCGGTGGTGATCGGCGCTGCGGTGATGCGCGGTGCGTTCCCCAGCATCGACAGCCCGGTGCTGTCGTTCTTCGATACCACGAAGGTCGCCAACATCGACGACCGCAAACGGCGACTGACGATACGCCACCTGCTCACGATGAGCGGCGGCTTCGACTGGAACGAGAACCTGCCGTACATCGACACCCGGAACACGGGGACCGCGATGGAGGGGAGCTACGACTGGGTGAAGTACGTGATCGACCGCCCAATGGCGCGCGAGCCCGGAACGGCGTTCAACTACAGCAGCGGCGAGAGCGAGCTCCTCGCGCACATCTTTCGGCGCGCCACTGGGGTGGACATCGAGGAATACGCCGCGAAGCACCTGTTCGCGCCCATCGGCATCGATCGCTGGTACTGGAAGCGCACACCCGCGGGGCACATCGACACGGAAGGCGGCTTGTACCTCGAGGCGCGCGACCTCGCGCGTATCTGGTACCTGTTCTCGCGGGATGGCATGTGGAACGGCACCCGCGTCGTGACGTCAGAG
>JANOIJ010000274.1:0-5626 GCA_031407575.1 Gemmatimonadaceae bacterium
CTCACGTTGTTATCGTGGGTTACGCGAAGCCGATGAGGGTGTCGCGCAGTGCCACCAACCAAGGAGGCAGGTCATGGCGAAACGTAGCATGTTCGTGGGGATGGATGTCCACAAGGAAACGATCGATATTTCGGTGGCCGAAGAGGGCCGCCAGGGCGAGGTGCGCCACTACGGGGTCATCCCGGGGGACCTCGAGGCCGTCGCGAAGGTCCTGCGTACGTGGCGCGCGCCGGACCGCGTTCTGCACTTTGTGTACGAAGCTGGCCCGTGCGGGTTTGGAATCTACCGCTACCTGACGGCGCCGGACGAAGACTGCGTGGTCGTGAATCCATCGAGCATGCCCAAACGGAGCGGCGATCGGATCAAGACCGACCGGCGAGATGGCGACGCCTTGGCCCGGTTGCATCGCGCCGGCGAGCTGACGGCGATCTATGTTCCGACTCCGGACGATGAGGCGCTCCGCGATCTGGTCCGCGCTCGCGAGGATGCCGTGGGCCTGAGCACCCAGGCCAAGCACCGATTGAAAGCGTTCCTCCTCCGGCAAGGCCGCCGCTATCCAGGGCGCGCCGGGTGGACGATGCCGTATCGGCGCTGGCTCGCCGATCTGAGCTTCCCACTCGCCCCGCAGCACATCGCGTTGCAGGAGTACCGCGACACGATCGACGAAACGGAACGCCGCGTCGAACGCCTCACCGATCAGCTCCGGCAGCTCACGCCCGCGTGGCGGTGGGCGCCGGTCGTGGACGCGCTGCAGGCGTTGCGCGGCGTCTCGTTTGTCACCGCCGTCGGCCTCGTGGCCGAAGTCGGCGATATCCGACGGTTCGCGCATCCGCGGCAACTCATGGCGTACCTCGGTCTCGTGCCCTCGGAATACTCCAGTGGTCCCAGTGTGCGACGGGGCGGCATCACCAAGGCCGGCAATCCGCACGCGCGGCGGTTACTCGCCGAAGCGGCGTGGGCGTATCAGGGGAGTCCCCGCATTGGGCGGCAGATGCTCTATCGGCAGGAATCGCTCTCGAAAGCGATTCGTGACATCGCGTGGAAGGCGCAGCTGCGGCTGACGTCACGGTTTCGTCGGTTGGTGGCGCGCGGAAAAACGAAACCCAAAGTGGCGACGGCTATTGCGCGTGAGCTGACGGGCTTCATCTGGGCGATCGCCCGGGAGGTGCCCGCGCCGCCCGCGTAACGACGGCGCCCATCAGGTCCGCCAGGTCGGCGGCATCGCGGGCAGGTGGAGAACCCTCGGAGACGTTATGGACATCAGCACGACCGATACGTCCGCGCCTAGGGCGAGGCAGCTCCGCGACGAACCACAGTCTGGGCGGTAACCAACCCGCGGATATCAGCAGCGTCAACCGTCGCTAGAACGCGGTGCCGCCGACCAGACGGACCTGAAGAACGAAGCGCACGAAGAGCGTGCTGGTGAAAGGAGCTCACGACGGTGAGGCGGGATCGGTCTGCCCGGTTGACAGAAGACAGCCATATCAACGTGCGGCTTCAGCCGCAGCGGCTCATGATCACACCGGCCGCTGTCGGCTGCAAGCCGATGTTGGGCCGCAGGTGATTTATTGAGGTGGTCGCCGACCAACGAGCAGGGCCAGTTCGCGCCACTTCCAGTAACAGTCGACGTCGGTGAACCCGATCGCCCGCAACCACACTAGCTGTGTGTGGACGTCTAGCAGCTTGTTCGACGGGTCTTCCTCTGCCGGGGTTATGCCCATGGCCTGAAGGAATCGCTCGTGCGCGTCGGCCGACGCAGATGCCACATGCTCCAAGTTGCAGAACAGTCCACCCGGTTCTAGGAGTGACCAGATCTCTTCGTAAAGTTGGCGCTTGCGGTCGTGCACCAGATGGTGAATCGCGAAGCTGGATACGACGACATCGAAGGTACCGAGGAACGGAAGTGGACTCTCCAGATTGTGATTCACGACGTCGACGCTGGATGTCGACGCAAATCTGGCCCGTAGCTGGTCCAGCATGAGGAGGGAGAAGTCCAGGGCTACGCCACGGGCATTGGACCGAGCGCGCAGCACCATAGCCAGTAAGCGACCATCGCCAGATCCCAGATCGAGGACTCGATGAACCGCGCCCGGCAATTCATCGAGCAGGGCGGCCTCGCCCTCTGACCGGTGCGGTACTTTGTCGGCGCGCTCAAGGTACGCGGATGCGTGCTCCGTCGACTGCCATTCGTTCATGGACAATTGGCTCGCTTGCTGGCCTATTCAATTCTTGTCGGTCCAACGATCAGCGCTGAGCCGCGGCGCGCTCGCGACGCACCGTGCGCCGTCGGCTCCAGCGCATGTTGGGCTGCCGTGTTTCCGGCGGTAGAATGCTCCCATGACCTCAGAAGCGCAAGAACTTCTTCGGCAAGCGCTCGCCTTGCCGGCCGATCAGCGCGCCGATGTGGCCGCCGAGCTTCTGGCGAGCCTCGATGAGGCCCCACCGTCGGATCGCGCCGCAGTCGAAGCAGCCTGGGCCAGCGAAATTGAGAGACGTGCCAGGCGCGTGATGTCGGGCGAATCGGCCGGCGAGCCGTGGGAGGATGTCCGGGCACGTGTCCTCCGGCGGCTGGCCGAACGATGAACCCGCGCTTCCGACCAGAACCCGAAGCCTCCGCAGAACTGGAAGACGCTGCTCTATGGTACGAGCGGAAGCGGCCCGGGCTTGGCGTCGAGTTTGTGCATGCGGTTGATGCCGCGCTCGATCAGATCGCCCGTTGGCCCGCGATCGGCGAACGCGTCTTGGACATTCCGAACGATATCCCCGCGCGACGCTGGCCAGTGAATCGGTTCCCATATCACGTGATCTATCTTGAATGGGAGGCCATTATCCGAATCCTGGCCTTTGCCCACGACAGTCGCGAACCGGGTTTCTGGTTTTCTCGGGTTCGTCCCTAATTTTGTCAGCCCAACGCCTGGCGATAACCTGCGAAACCCGGTGAAGTCCGGGGGCGGGTTTCGTCAGGTTCATCGCCCTGTTAGGCCGCTCTTCAGCAGCTCCTCGAACCCATTAACAAGCTCACCCGCAGCGGCGGGTGAGGTGAGACGTTGCAGGCGTTCCGTTTCGAGGTGGCGCATGCCGCCAACATTCTGCAGCAACTCTCGTGCAGCCAGCGACACGGATCTCACCTTCGCGTCCGGTTGCCAGATGCGCGGGCTTGAGTTTGGTTCGTACATTCCGCGCACCGTCATGTAGGCTGCGCTCACGTTCCAGAACAGCCGCGCCAATCCCACGATTGGATCAGCAACCTCGGGGTTCGACTTGGCGACCGTCAAGTACTGGCGCAATGAGGATCGGTAGTCGAGCGACGTCTGGTAGACGTATCCGATGAAGACCTCAGTCTCGAGGTCACCTCGCCTCTCTTTCGCAAGCCTTGGAGCATTCACGGCCTGGAGTTCAGCCGCCTTCGTTCTCATGGCTTCGGAGCCGTCAACCGCACCAATTAGCTCTGTCAACGTCGGTTCGATTTCAGCCACAATCGTTGCCATGGTCCTCTTCGGAGCCGACCCGCTTGGGCGTGAAATGCCGGTTGGCACGGAAGGCACGCCGAATTTCGCGGGATCATCAATGGCGTGCTGAGTGGCCACCTGCAAGAGCGTCACAAGTTGTTTTTTTGTCAACGAATTTTGGGTGACGTCAATCATCCAAGGAAGGAAGTGTGGCCATTCGGATTCCTGCAGGGTAATCTCGCTCACCTTCTGGTCGACGATCTCTTTCGCCTGTCGCTCACGGTGCTCGATTAAGGGGAGAAAGCTGAAACCCATGCTGCTTGTAGGGTTCAAGTCCAAATATGTTCGTCGCGTCCGCGCGGCCTGATATTCGCGAAGAGTCTCCGCCGCGAGCAACGGCGCGGGGTCCACGAGCTTCACGAAAATTGATCCAGGCGCCAAATCGACGCGATACCTCCCGGCAAGCAGCGCGTCGAACAACAAGAGATCGAAATAGGCGTTGCCAACGGCGTAATAGGGGTCAGCGAGGTCCGGTGCAAGTCCCTTGGCGGAAGCCAATACATCAAACGCTTCGGCGTAGTCCCCCTCCACCACGAAGAACTGGCCGCCGAGAATCCGGGGCACTGGGTCGGAAGGGTTTGCCTTCATTCGCTCAGTCACTGGCCGCCACCTCTCAACGGCGATGGCAGTCGGCACAGCCAATGCGGCCCTCGCCTCCAAGACCCTCTTGGCCACGTCTAACGCATATCGTTGGGCAGCGTCAGTATCGTGGGTTCTGCCGCATGCGGCGACGACAACCAGCACGAGAGCACCACATAGTGTCGAGCGCATGACGAAACCTCCCTTGATATCAGACGAATGTGTCGGCCTAACGTCTGCGCTCACCAGCGGCCGCTCACGACCGCAGCGGCGGCCGTCTGGTGCAGCGCGGGGTTAGCCCGGACAGGGTGCAGTGGCACCTGACCCATACGGCCTGGCCCGACTCAACGCCCGTCTTGGGTCGTTGTCCGCTGGTACCGACTCGGGACCAAGTCTGAATACCCTGCGACATGTTCGCCACGGCGCCCGGGGCCATACAGCAATTCACCATTGCCAGCGACCGCCAGCCCGTGACTGCCACCTGAGTCGACCCATGTGAGCGCGCGTCCGCTGCTCCGATCGACCTTAATCAGCCAACCTGGCGACCCGTTTGGAAGATTCCGAGGTTGGGAGGCCAACCAGATGGCAGCGCCTTCAAGGGCCAAGGCCATAGTCTTGCCGTAGGCGTCCCATTGACTCAGGAACCTGCCCTGTAGGTCGAACCTCTGAATGCGTCCATTCTCCCGGTCGGCGACGTAGATGATGCCGCTGTCGTCGATCTGAATAGAGTGCGGCAATCGGAATTGGCCCGGACCAGTTCCCGCCTCGCCCCACTCGCGGACCTTGCTGCCATCAGCGGTGTACTCGACGATGCGTGCGTTGGCGTACCCGTCTGCAACATACACGTGTCCTGCCGGACCAAAAGCGACGTCAGTGGTGCCACAGAAGTTGTTCCGGCACGGACTCGGGACACCGCCAACCGCTATCGTCAGCAGCACCTTACCTTCGGGAGAAAACTTCGTCACTTCGGAAGTCGCGGCGTCGGTCGTCCACACATTGCCCTGCGGGTCGATTCGAATGGCATGCGGCATCCTGTACACGCCACGTCCCCAGGACCGCACGACCTTCCCAGTTCGGTCGAGAGCGATCACCGGATCGATCTTGTCGTTACGCTGGATCAGATACGTAAGTCCGTCTCGGCCCGCAGCCACCCACGAGACCATGCCGATCTCCCAGTCGTTTCGCGGGGGTATTACTGCAATCGGCGTCTCTTCGATGAGCGCCTTCGGAACGGATGCCAACAGGGTCCGCAGTTGCGCGGTCTGATCCTCGGGCACCGCTTGTGGGCTGGGCGCTTGAGCAAAGCTCGCGGCGATTGCGCTGAACACGACAAACCCGCCAACAACGATTCGCATGGTCCCCCCAAGGAGGTCACGCCAAAAGCCGGTGTGACCGGCCAAGCGACAATTCGATCGGGCTAACTTCTTTCTGAGTGGACCGCAACGCCCAGCCCGCGGCTATTGCCGGCGGCTCTGCGGGCAGTCTGGTCTGAAAGCCTCGGAAACGCAAGGTGTGACGCTTCGGTTACGGACCGACCG
>JANOIJ010000287.1:0-3988 GCA_031407575.1 Gemmatimonadaceae bacterium
CTCTGACCCCGACTCTGACCCCGACTCTGACCCCGACTCTGACCCCGACTCTGACCCCGACTCTGACCCCGACTCTGACCCCCGACCGCGAAATCGGAAAAAAAGGGCGGAGCCGCAAAACGCGGCCCCGCCCCCCTCAACTGTCAGTGGCTCTATCGCTTGGGATCGAGAATGTCGTCGATCCGCTTGACCGCGCCTGCCACGTGAAGCTGCATCGCGCGATCGCCGCTGCCGGTGCGGCCGCGGAGGTCGTTGCGCAACTGCACGAGCGTGCCGCGCAGTTGTGACTTCGCGTCGTCGCTGAGCGTGACCAGCTGAATACCAAACTGCGCCGCTTGCTGCGCCAGCAGCGGGTTCACTGCCGGAGGGTTCAGCTTGCGGTCGATCTGCGTGAGGTAGTCGCTCTGGAGCTCGCGACGGTACGCATCCGCTGAACCGCCGGTATAGATCTCCGACCAGATGCCGCGGCGCACGTCGTCCAGCAAGTTGGACAGCGTGTACACGTTCGCCTTGGTCGTCGCGATCGCCTCGCCCTCGAGCAGGCGGTTCAGGCGGCCGTCGTTGAACACGTTCGTGAGCACGCGCGCCTGCGCGCCGTTGATGCGGTTGATCATGCCACCCGACTCGATGCGACTCGCGAACTCGGGACGGATCAGGTACGTCGGCGTCTGGAAGACCTTGGTGTTCAGGAAGCGAACGGCCTCGGCCTGTCGCGCCTTGCTCATGGAGACGTAGACGGGCCCCGCCTGGCTACCCGACTTGTACTGCACCGTGCCGCCGCCGACCATCGTGGCGACATGATTCGCCTCCGTGGCCCACTGGCCAACCGTGCGGTCGTAGATCTCGCGCAGGTCGCTGTTATCCTCGCCCGGCTTTACCGCGGCGTTCCAGATGTAGCCCATCGTGCGCTCGATGTTCTTGAAGCCGAGCGCCGTGGACTTCACCGGATCGGCGTCGCCCACGGCTTCGCTCTGCGTGCCGAACGCACCGAAGTCATTGTTCGCCGAGAAGCGAAACCAGGGCACAGTGTCCTGGATGCGCGACCACTGCTCCAGCGTCGCACGCTCGGCATCAGACGTCCGCGCGCTCGGGATGGGCTTGTATCCCCACATGATCGCGTACTTGTCGTACGGACCGATGCGCGGAATCAGGTCGTTGATCGCGATGTCGTCTTCCGGCTGCGCCACGTAATTGAAGCGCGAGTAATCCATGATGCTCGGGCTGTGGCCCATCTTCGCCGTCCACGTCTTGCTGCGGACGCTGTCGGCGGGATAGGTGGAGCTGCCGATCTGGTCGTGCTGGAGGCCGATGGTGTGGCCAATTTCGTGCGCGACCACGAACTGGAGCAGGCGTCCCATGAGGGAATCCGGCATCGGCCACGTGCGTGCGCGCGGGTCGAGCGCGGCAACCTGCGTGAAGTACCAGTCGCGCTGCAAGTTGAGAATGTTGTGGAACATGCGCACGGAGCCGTTGAGGATCTCGCCGGTGCGCGGATCGTGCACGTGCGGACCGACGGCGTTCTCAACGGTGCTGGGCAGCCAGCGGATGACGGTGTTGCGGATGTCCTCAGGCGACCAGTCCGGATCGTTCGTCGGAGCGTCCTTCGCGACGATGCCATCACGAAAGCCTGCGGCCTCGAAGGCCACCTTCCAGTCGTTGATGCCGTCGCGCACGTACTTCTTCCACCGCTCCGGTGTCGCGGGGTCGACGTAGTAGACGATCGGCTTCTTTGGCGTGCAGAGTCCGCTCGCGTCCGCGGGGCTGGCGCACTCGAGACGGTATTTCGTGATGTAGCGGCGCTGCGCCGAGCGATGCTCGTCGGTGCCGAAGTCCACGTTGCGGATGCTGAAGTATCCAACGCGCTCGTCGAAGCGGCGCGGAATCATGGGCGCATCGGGGAGGCGAACGAGACTCCAGTGTGCAAGCACGGAGCTCGCGGGGCGCGGGGCACCGCCAAGAGCCACCGGCGCACCACCCGCAGCCGGAATGACACCGGTCTGCGTTGCTTCGATCTCCACGTTGTCCGGGAAGGCGATGGCGCGCTCGACGTAGGAGCGCGTCGGATCGATGACGCCGCGAATGGCGGCCAGCTCCGGAATGGACGTCGTGAACAAGCGCGTCACATCGATGACCGCGGCGCTGTCCGCACCCGGCGCGTACGCGTCGACGTTGAAGATGGCGACGATGGGCGCGTAGTTGGACGCCTGGACGGCGTTGTACACGGAGGTGCCAGTGTCCGCCGTGATGGCGAAGTTGGGCGACCGCAGGATGACCTTGTTCCCCTGTCGCTCCCAGCGCAGCGTCGCTTCGGTGAACTGGTCGCCGCCATGGCTGCCGAATCCGCCGCCGGGCAGCGTGGGATCTGCCGCGGCCGCGCGCGCATAGCGTCCAACGATGAGCATGTCCCTGTTCAGCTCCTTCGAGGGAATCTCGAAGTAGAGCCGGTCGCCCACGCGATGCGCGGCGAACATGCCTCGGCGCGTCTTGGCTTCACTGGTGATGACGCGATTGTACGGACGCGGAGCCGGCGCCGCGCCAGGCGTGGGTGCTCCGGCCCGATTCGTCGTGTCCTGCGTACCGGCGGGTGGCGTGCCGCCCTGCTGCGGAACCGCGGGTCGAGTGACGCCAGCGTTCTGTTGTGGCGCTGGCGCCGTCAACGGCTCCGGCTTGTTGGCGCAGCCCGCAAGCGCGACGACAGTCGCGAGGGGCAGAAGACGTTTCTGCATGGAATAGGTGTGTGAGGGAACAGGTGAGACGTGGAAGCTCGCCCGCGGTCACGCCGGCCGGAAGGTGGTGCGCATCGCCTTACGTCAGTCGACGAATTCCGGCGCCTGCACCCCGCGCGTGCGACTGCTCACAGGGGACACGGGCGGAATCTCGCGCGACTGCGGCGCGGCGCCCAGATCGCGGAACTGGCGCGCCGTCACGAGCACGCGCGATTCGAGCGAACCCACGGCGCGGTTGTAGCTCGTCACCGCGCGATCCAGCGAAACTCCAAGCTCACCGACATGCGCGCCGAGCGTGGAGAGACGATCGTAGAGCGTGGCGCCGAGTGCGCTGATCTCGCGCGCGCCATCGGCCATGCGGGCTTCGCGCCAGCCGAACGACACCGCGCGCAGCAGCGCGATGAGCGTGGTCGGCGTGGCGAGGATGACGCCGCGCGCGGCGCTGTCGTCGAGGAGCGCGGGGTCGTGCTCCAACGCAGAGGAGAAGAAGGCCTCGCCGGGTAGGAACAGGACCACGAACTCCGGCGTCGCTCCGTCGCCCGCGTTCTCCCAGTACGCCTTCCGCGCGAGTGCGTCCACATGCCCGCGGAGGTGCGTCGCGTGAAGTCGCTGCAAGCGCAGTCGATCGCGATCATCCGAGGCGCTCATCGCGTCGAGGTACGCCGTGAGTGGCGCCTTCGCATCCACGATGACCGACCGTCCGCCCGGCAACCGCACAACGAGGTCTGGCCGCGACACCCGCACGTCGCCCTCATCATCCTCGCTCGACGTCGTTACCTGCGTCTCGAAATCGCAGTGCTCCACCATCCCGGCCAACTCAACGACGCGACGCAATTGCAGCTCGCCCCACCGGCCGCGGACGTTCGGCGAACGGAGCGCGCCGGCAAGCTGCTGCGTCTGGTCGCGCAGGCCCTCGCTGGCGGCGGTGACGTTGTGCAACTGTTCAGAGAGCGACCCGAACTGCATCGCGCGTTCGCGATCGAAGCTGCTCAGGCGCTGGTCATAGCGCTCGAGCTCGGTGCGAAGCGGCGCCAGCAATTCGCCAAAGCGCTCCGTCGTCGCCTGGCCATCGACTGACGTCGTTCGCCGGAGCACGTGCAGCACGCCGAGCGCGAGTGAGACGCCTGCGACGAGTCCGATGGCAAACACAACGAGCGTGGCGACGACGGTCATCTCGGCCAAGATGCGAGTGGGGGACGCACGACGCCAGCGTGGTGCGCGCAATGCATCGCGCTTGCGTCGCGGCCACCCGCGCCGCGCTG
>JANOIJ010000352.1:0-9009 GCA_031407575.1 Gemmatimonadaceae bacterium
GCAATGCGCACTCGTGCATCTTCGACTCGAAGTGCACGAATGTCGTGGATGGACTGCTGCTCAAGGTGTCAGGCTGGTACGACAACGAGTGGGGCTATGCCTCGCGTTGCGTGGACCTGCTGCAGTACGTCGGCGCGCGACTCTGACCGATGGCCAAGCAGACGATTCGCGACCTCTCCCCCGAGCAGGTGCGGGGGAAGCGTGTACTGGTGCGCGTGGACTTCAACGTGCCGCTGGATGAACAGGGGCACGTAACCGATGACACGCGCATCAGGGCGGCAGTTCCGACGATCACGTCGCTCGTCACGCAGGGTGCGCGCGTGGTGCTGTTCTCCCATCTCGGCCGGCCGAAGGGGAAGCCCGACCCGAAGTACACGCTCGAGCCGGTCGCGAACCGGTTGCGTGAAGTGCTCACGTCGCCGGTGACGTTCGAGAAGTCCGTCGACTCAGGCGCGATGCTGGCCGCGTCGAACGCGGTGAAGGATGGGGAGGTGTTGCTGCTGGAGAACACCCGCTTCTTCGCCGGTGAAGAGAAAAACGACGAGCAACTGGCGCGCTCGTTCGCGCAGCTCGGCGACTTGTATGTCAACGACGCATTCGGCGCGGCGCATCGGGCGCACGCGTCCACGGAAGGCGTCGCACGGCTTCTGAAGCCGGCGGTGGCCGGCCTGCTCATGCAGAAGGAGCTCGACTACCTGCACGGTGCGCTCGAAGACGCCAAGCGTCCATTCGTTGCGATCCTCGGCGGCTCGAAGATCTCGGGGAAGATCGACGTCATCGAGGCGCTGCTGCCCAAGGTGGACGCGCTGCTGGTCGGCGGTGCCATGGCGTGCACGTTCTACAAGGCGATGGGGCTGGAGACGGGGACGTCGCTCGTTGAACCGGATCGCGTCGACATGGCCGCCGAGCTGATCGAGAAGGCGGGAACGATCCTGATTCTTCCCCACGATGCCACGGTGGCACCGTCGATCGAGGCGGGTGCCAAGGCAAAAACGGTGGGTCGCGAGCACATCCCAGCCGAGATGGCGATGCTGGACATCGGCCCGCGGACGGCTGAGTCGTACGCGCGCGCGATTCAGTCGGCCAAGACCATCCTGTGGAACGGACCGATGGGCGTGTTCGAGACGCCGCCGTTCGACAAGGGCACGCGGGCGATCGCCGACGCGATGGCCTTGGCGACCGCGCAGGGCGCCACCACGATCGTCGGTGGGGGCGACTCGGCCGCCGCGGTGGAGCAGGCGGGCCTGTCAGCGAAAATGAGCCACGTGTCCACTGGAGGGGGCGCGTCGCTGGAGTTTCTCGAAGGCAAGACGCTCCCGGGCGTCGACATCCTGGACGAGAAGTAGCCGATGCCCGCGCATGCGATGCCTGTGCTGGCGGCAAACTGGAAGATGAATCACGGCCCCACTGCGGCTGCTGCATTCCTCGAGGCGTTTCTCACCGCGCACACCGCGCGAGATGATCGCACCGTCATTCTCTTTCCGCCCGCGCTGACCTTTTCCGCTGTGCGGAACGGGGTCGCTGCGCGGCCGGACGTGCGGGTGGGCGTGCAGAATGTGCTTGGAGAGGAGAAGGGCGCGTTCACGGGTGAGACGTCGGCCGCGATTGCTGCTGACGCGGGCGCGGCCTTCGTCCTTGTTGGACATTCGGAGCGGCGCCACGTCTTTGGGGAGACCGATGCGGAGTCGGCGCGAAAATGCGCCATGGTGCACGAGCATGGCATGGTGCCGGTGCTCTGCGTCGGTGAGAAGATCGAGCAGCGCGAACGCAGCGAGACGGAGCACGTGGTTCTGCACCAACTCCGGACGGGTCTTTCCGCGTTGCCGCGCGAAGCGGTGCTGGGTGCCATCGTGGCGTACGAGCCTGTGTGGGCCATCGGCACCGGTCGCACCGCGACGCCCGAGGACGCCGCTATCGTGCATCGGGTGATTCGCGCGGCGCTGATCGAGCTTGCGGGCGACGCGGCGCGCGAGATTCCCATTCTGTATGGGGGAAGCGTCTCGGCGGCAAACGCCACGTCGCTGCTTGCCGCAGACGAGGTGGGTGGGTTGCTCGTGGGTGGCGCAAGCCTGGACGCCGCTAGCTGGGCGACGATCTGCCGCTCGTAAGCGAACCCGCGTGTTGGCCGCTGCCGTTGGGCCGTTCGCCGATCGCCGTTCACTGCGATGGGTTGACTCAGCCACGTAACTTCAGTGATATTTAGCGGTTACACCACACCACGTCCCTTCATACTCGGCTGGCTGGCATGCGCACGCTCCTTCTCGTCTTTCTCATCATCGACAGCTTCGTGCTGATCGCCGCTATTCTGCTTCAGAGCGGAAAGGGCGGCGGGCTCGCGGCAAGCTTCGGCGGTGTGAGCAGCTCGGCCGATTCTCTGCTGGGCACACGGCAGGCAGGCAACCTGTTGACCCGCACGAGTTGGTGGGGCGGTGGGGTCTTCCTGTTCCTCTCGTTCGTGCTGTCGCTCATGTCCGCGGGCTCCCGCGCGCCCAAGTCGGCGCTGGATGAGGCCTTTTCGCAGCAGGCGCCGCCGCCAGCGACCGGCCCCGCCACGGCGCCTGCGCCCAACAGCAACAACGCCGGGGTGAACCTCACGCCGACGTCGCCGGCCCCCGCCACGCCAGCGCCGGCAGGTACGGCGCCCGCTCCGAAGCCGTAGCGCTCGTGAACCAGCGTGTCACCGCACCGGGGTTCCTCCTCCTAGAGGATGGAGCCCTGTTTCGCGGCGTGCTCCACGGTACGCTCGCGGCCACCGTTGCCGAAGTGGTGTTCACGACGAACATGAGCGGGTATCAGGAGGTGTTCACGGACCCCTCCTACCGCGGCCAGATTGTCGTGATGACCGCACCGATGATCGGCAACTACGGCGTCAATCCCGCCGACCCGGAATCGGGTTCGGCGCAAGTGGCGGGCATCGTCGTGCGCGAGTTGGCGCGGACGTACTCCAACTGGCGCGCAGAGGGCGACCTTGCGAGCTATCTTGAGGCCGCGCAAATCCCTATCCTGGAAGGGGTTGATACAAGGCGCCTCACGAGGCACTTGAGAACAGTTGGTGTCATGCGAGGCGCCATCGGCGCCGGCAGTGAGCCATCGCCCGAGATCGTCGCGGCGCTCGATGCGTGTCCGTCCATGGAAGGGCTCGACCTCGCGTCCCGCGTCACGACGGCGGAGCCGTACGCGTGGGGCAACCCGCAGGCGCTGCATCACATAGTGGCGTACGACTATGGCATCAAGCGCAACATTCTTCGTCTCTTCGACGACGCCGATTGCCGAGTGACGGTAGTGCCTGCGCAGACGTCGGCTGAGGCTGTCATGGAGTTGGAGCCGGACGGGGTATTCCTGTCGAACGGCCCGGGCGATCCCGATGCCATTTCGTATGCGCCAGATACCGTGCGTACGATGGCGGAGCGGAACGTCCCAATCTTCGGCATCTGCTTGGGACATCAGCTGTTGGCGCTGTCGTTCGGGGCGGAAACTACGAAGATGCCGTACGGTCACCGCGGTGGAAATCATCCGGTGCGTGAGCTCAAGACGGGCCGCATCCTCATCACGTCGCAAAACCACGGCTTCGCAGTGACTGGCACCGCGGACGCCATCCCCGGCGCGCCCGCGCTGGAAGTGACGCATGTGAATGTCAACGACGGCACCGTGGAGGGGCTGCGGCATCGGGAGTTGCCGATCTTCGCCGTCCAGTATCATCCAGAGGCAGCTCCGGGGCCGCACGACGCGCGCCCGCTGTTTGAGCAGTTCATGGAAACGGTGAGAAAGCCGCGCGGCTGAAGTGGTTTAAGCTCTTGACACACAAGAGTTAACGCCCATATGTTCGATCAGCTTGCACCCCCTACCGCGCCCGCTTTGAGGCACCTCTCATGACGAAAGCTGATCTGGTCGAGCGTGTGACCGCCCAGATTTCCCGCACAGCTGGTCCGATGATTTCGAAGAAGGACTGCGCGCGCGTGGTCGATTCGTTCCTCGATGCCATCAAGGAAGCGCTGCAGGAGCAGAAGAACATCGAAGTGCGGGGATTCGGGACCTTCAAGATCCGTCACCGGAAGACGCGCATGGCGCGCAACCCGCGCACGGGCTCTCCTGTTGAGGTTTCTGCGCGTCCCGTGCCGGTCTTCAAGCCCAGCAAGGAGCTCCGAGCCATGGTCGCAAACATCTCCATTGAAGAGCTCGAGCACGAGAGTGAGTATGAGGAGACGGACGTGTAACCGCTTCATGCATCGACGGTTGAGCCCCGGTTTGCGCCGGGGCTTTGCGTTTGGGCCCCGACGCGGTACCATCCTCATATGAGCATCACCGTCCTGCTGTTCGCCTCGTACGCCGATGCGCTCGGAGCGCCACGACTCGATGTCGATATTCCGACGCCGGCGACGGTTGCGGACGTGCTCGCCGAAATCAGGCTTCGTCCCGGAGCGGAGACGCTTCCCGCGCTGCCGCTCGTCGCCGTGAACCGGCGCTACGCACGGTCCTCCACGACGGTCGCGAGCGGCGACGAAGTGGCGCTCATTCCGCCCGTGGCTGGCGGATGACGGCCCGCGCGCGCCTCGTGCACAGCCCGATTGATCCCGCCTCACTCATTCACGAGGTCGCTCATCCCGCCCACGGGGCAATCCTCCTCTTTCTCGGTGTGGTGCGTGAGGTGAACGACGGCCGCGACGTCACCGGGATCGAGTATTCCGCCTACGAGGCAATGGCGGCGTCCGAGCTCGTAGCCATTGCGGACGAGGCGGCGGATCGCTTCGCGACATCTGCAGTCGCCATTGAGCACCGACTCGGTGAATTGGCGCTGGAGGAGGCAAGCGTGGGCATCGCGGTGGCGCACGCACACCGAGACGACGCCTACGCACTCTCCCGTTGGGTCATCGAGGAGCTCAAGCGAAGGGTGCCCATCTGGAAGCGTGAGCACTACGCCGACGGCACGCGGGAATGGGTCGACCCATCGGGCCGTTCCACGGCGGAGGCGCCGCAATGAATGCGCTGATCGACCAGTTCGGACGGACCATCGAGTATCTCCGCATCTCGGTGACGGATCGCTGCAACTTTCGCTGCCGGTACTGCATGCCCGCCGAGGGACTGCCGTGGCTGCCGAAGTCGGACATCCTGAGCTACGAGGAGATCCGCGAGGTCGTCACCCAACTCGCGCCCCTCGGCCTCAGACGTATCCGCATCACCGGTGGCGAGCCGACCATCCGTCCCCAGCTCGACACGCTGATTCGGTTCATTCGCGACGTGCCCGGGGTGGAGGACATCGCGCTGTCCACGAATGGCGTGAAGCTGCCTGCCATGGCGCAGTCGCTCGCCGATGCCGGCTTGAACCGCGTGAACATCTCTGCCGACAGCCTGCAGGCCGAACGAATCGTCTCCATCGCGCGGCGCGACCTCGGCTTCGAGCCCATTGCCGCGGCGCGAGCCGCACAAGCCGCCGGGCTGGCGCCCATCAAGCTCAACGTGGTGGTGATGCGCGGCGTGAACGATGACGAGGTCGTCGACTTCGCACGGCTCACGCTCGACAACCCGTGGCACGTCCGGTTCATCGAGCTGATGCCCGTCGGCGCGCTCGAGCCGCTCACCGATGAGCACGTGGTGCCGAGCGACGAAGTGCTCGCCCGCATCCAGGATGCGCTCGGCACACTGACGGCCGGTGGAGGACCAGCTCGTGGCAACGGGCCCGCGGCCTACTATCGGCTTCACGGCGCGGCCGGCAGCGTTGGCGTGATTACGCCGATGACGCACACCTACTGCGGAAGCTGCAACCGCGTGCGCCTCACGGCGGACGGGCGGCTTCGCACGTGTCTCTTCGGAGACCACGAGGTGGACTTGCGCGCACCGTTGCGCGCCGGCGTCGCGCTCGAGCCATTCGTCAGGCAAGCGATGGCGGACAAGCCCGAGGCCCATGCACTGTTGTCGCGTCGCGTTGGCGGACTTCGCGCGCTGTCGCAGGTCGGGGGATAGGCTGTCGCGCGTCGGTTAGATAGCTTTCTCGTTCTCAGCGACGCGAAGCACCGGGCCGGACGCCTGCAGATCCTTCGCCTGCGGCTCCCTTCGACTGCGCTCAGGGCAGGCAGGACGACATAAACTCACCCTCAGACATCCGCTCTCTCATGGTCAATAAGATCACCGTTGTCGGCGCCGGGAACGTCGGTGCGACGACTGCGCAGCGCGTCGCCGAAAAGGAGCTGGCGCGCACCGTCGTTATGGTCGACGTCGCCGAGGGCATTCCGCAGGGCAAGGCGCTCGACCAGTGGCAGAGTGCGCCGATCGAGCTGTATGACACGCGCGTCATCGGCACGAACGGCTACGACGAGACGCACGATTCCGACATCGTCATCATCACCGCCGGCATCGCACGCAAGCCGGGTATGTCACGCGACGACCTGCTGAACACGAACGCCGGCATCGTCAAGTCGGTGTCGGAGCAAGTCAAGAACACGTCGCCGAATGCGATCGTGATCGTCGTGAGCAACCCGCTCGACGTGATGTGCTACGTCGCGAAGGAGGCCACCGGCTTTCCGCGCGAGCGCGTGCTCGGCATGGCGGGCGTGCTCGATACGGCGCGGTATCGCGCGTTCCTCGCGGAGTCGCTCGACTGCTCGGTGAAGGACATCCAGGCCATGGTGCTTGGGGGGCACGGGGACACGATGGTTCCGCTCATCTCCTACACCAGCGTCAGCGGCATTCCCATCACGCAACTGATGGACAAGGCGACGCTCGATGCAATCGTCACGCGGACTCGGAATGGCGGCGCCGAGATCGTGAAGCATCTCAAGACGGGTTCGGCGTACTACGCGCCGTCGGCCGGTGCCGTGCAGATGACGGAGGCGATCGTGAACGACCAGCGCCGCATCCTCCCCTGCGCCGCGTGGCTCGAGGGCGAGTACGGCATGTCCGGCCTCTATCTCGGCGTTCCGTGCAAGCTGGGACGTCAGGGCCTCATCAAGATCATCGACGTGGAGCTCACCGCCGACGAACGCGCCGCGCTCGAGAAGAGCGCCGAGGCGGTCCGCGAGCCGATGTCGGCGATCAAGTTCTAGCACGATGTCATCCTGAGCCCAGCGAAGGATCTGCACCTGGTGCACGCATCAGGCGCGATGCCTTCGCCGGGCTCGGGACAGCCTGCCAATTTGCGCGCAAGGAACCGATGTGGTTGTTGACGCTCTACCGTTCGACGATCGGCAAGAAGATGATCATGGCCGTCACCGGCCTGATGATGGTCGGGTTCGTGATCCTGCACATGGCCGGCAACCTGCAGCTCTTCCTCGGGGCGGCCAAGATCAATGCCTACTCCGCCTTCCTGAAAAGCACGGGTGAGCTGCTGTGGCTGGCGCGGCTCGGTCTCCTTGGCGCCGTGCTCCTGCACATCCTGATGGCGTTCCAACTCTCGCGCATCGCGACGCAAGCGCGTCCCGTTGCGTACGAGCGCCGCACACCGCAGGCCAGTACGCTCGCATCACGCACGATGCGTTGGGGCGGTGTGCTCCTGCTCGCGTTCATCGTGCTGCACATCCTGCACTTCACCACCGGCACGGTGTTTCCGCAGGCGAGCCGCGCAGACGCCTTGTATCCCGCATTCAGCCACACCGACGTGTACGGCAACGTCGTGAGCGCATTCCGTCTTCCGTGGGTGGTGGCGGTGTATGTCGTGGCGATGCTGTTCCTGCTGCTGCACCTCTTTCATGGCGCGTGGAGCTCGGTGCGGACGCTCGGCCTGACCAAGCCGTCGCCGGCTCCCATGAAGCGCCGCGTCGCCACGACGGTGGCGCTCATCGTGTGGCTGGGTTTCACGATCGTGCCGGTGGCCGTGTTTCTCGGAGTGATTCGCTAGATGACGCTCGACCTCAATGCCCGTGCCCCGTCCGGCCCGTTGGCGGACAAGTGGGACAAGCACAAGTTCGACGTGAAGCTGGTGAATCCCGCGAACAAGCGGAAATACACCGTGCTCGTGGTGGGGTCCGGGCTCGCCGGAGCGTCGGCCGCCGCGACGTTCAGCGAGCTGGGATACAACGTCCGCTGCTATTGCTACCAGGACTCGCCGCGACGCGCGCACTCGATCGCCGCGCAGGGCGGTATCAACGCGGCGAAGAACTACCAGAACGACGGCGACAGCATCCAGCGCCTGTTCTATGACACGATCAAGGGCGGCGATTTCCGTGCACGCGAGTCGAACGTCTATCGGCTTGCGCAGATCAGCGTGAACATCATCGACCAGTGCGTGGCGCAGGGCGTGCCCTTCGCGCGCGAGTACGGTGGGTTGCTCGCGAACCGCTCGTTCGGCGGCGCGCAGGTGTCGCGCACGTTCTACGCACGTGGCCAGACCGGCCAGCAATTGCTCCTCGGCGCATACCAGGCGCTGGAGAAGGAGATTGCCAAGGGCGGCGTCGCGATGTATCCGCGGGCGGAGATGCTCGACCTGATCGTGGTGAATGGTCGTGCGCGCGGCATCGTGGTGCGCGACGAGATCACGGGGAAGATCGAGCCGCACCTGGCCGACGCGGTTGTCCTCGCAACGGGTGGCTACGGCAACGTCTTCTACCTCTCCACCAATGCGAAGGGCTGCAACACGACGGCGATCTGGCGCTCGTACAAGCGTGGCGCGGCGTTCGCCAATCCGTGCTACACGCAGATCCATCCCACATGCATCCCCGTCGCGGGCGAGTATCAATCCAAGTTGACGCTGATGTCGGAGTCGCTGCGCAACGATGGGCGGGTCTGGGTGCCGAAGCGGCGCGAGGATGTGGGGAAGAAGCCGACCGATGTCCCAGAACAGGACCGCGACTACTATCTCGAGCGGAAGTATCCGAGCTTCGGCAACCTGTCGCCGCGTGATATCGCCTCACGCGCCGCGAAGGAAGCGTGCGATGATGGACGCGGCATCGGACCGGGCGGGCGTGGCGTGTATCTGGACTTCGCCGACGCGATCAAGCGGCTGGGCGAGGACAAGATTCGCGAACGCTACGCGAACCTCTTCGAGATGTACCAACGCATCACGGACGAGAATCCCTATCA
>JANOIJ010000355.1:0-3490 GCA_031407575.1 Gemmatimonadaceae bacterium
CCATACGGAACCTCCCAAAACCCCGCGCCCGCGAATCCGGCGACGACGCCGCCCGCGCCGCACCCTCACCATTCGGCACGCGCGGGGTCAGAGCCGGGCTCTGCCCCCTACTCTGACCCCTACTCTGACCCCCTACTCTAACCCCCTAACCTTTCACCTTCGACCACGAGTCGCGCAGCGTCACCGTGCGATTGAACACCGGACGCGCCGGCGTCGAATCGATGGCGTCGTGCACGAAATACCCGGTGCGCTCGAACTGGTACCGCGTCGCCGGCGGGTCCGACAGCACGCTCGCCTCCACCTTCGCGTCGTGCACCACCACCAGCGACTCCGGGTTGAGCTGCGCGATGAAATCGCCCTCCTCGTCCATCCCCTCCGGATCCGGCACCCCGAACAACTTGTCGTAGAGGCGAAGCTCGGCATCCACGCCCTGCGCCGCCGACACCCAATGGATCGTCCCCTGCACCTTTCGGCCGTCGGGCGCGTCGCCGCCGCGCGTGGCCGGATCGTACGTGCAGCGCAACTCCACGACCTCACCCGCCGCGTCCTTCACCACATCCTGACACGTGATGAGGTACCCATACCGCAGCCGCACTTCGCGGCCCGGCGCAAGACGGAAGAACTTCTTCGGGGGCGCTTCCATGAAGTCGTCCCGCTCGATCCACAACTCGCGAGAGAACGCCACAGCTCGGCTGCCGGTCAACGGCACGTCGTGCGGATAGTACGGCGCGTCCAGCGTCTCCACCTGCCCCTCGGGGAAGTTCGTCAACACCACCTTGAGCGGCTTCACCACACACATCACGCGCGGCACCCGCATGTTCAGGTCGTCACGCACATGATGCTCGAACGCCTGCAACTCGACGCGCTGCTTGTTGCGCGACACACCCACCGCGTCGCAAAAATTGCGGATCGCCTCCGGCGTCACGCCTCGTCGGCGCAATCCTGCCAGCGTCGGCATGCGCGGGTCGTCCCACCCCGTCACATGGCCGTCGTTCACCAGGCGAAGCAGCTTCCGCTTGCTCACCACGGTGTAGTCCAGCTCCAGGCGCGCGAACTCCACCTGCGTCGGCGGATTCTCGTACCCCGCCTCGCGCACCAGCCACTCGTAGATGTCGCGGTTGTCCTTGAACTCGAGCGTGCAGAGCGACCGCGTGATTCCCTCGATGGCATCCGAGAGCCCGTGCGCAAAGTCGTACAACGGGTAGATGCACCACGCGTCGCCCAGCCGGTAGTGCGGCGCGTGACGAATGCGCAGCAACAGCGGATCGCGCATGGTCATGTTCGGATGCGACATGTCCACCTTCGCGCGCAGGACATGCGCGCCATCCGCGAAGTCGCCGGCGCGCATGCGACGCAGCAACTCGAGGTTCTCCTCCACACTCCGGTCGCGATGCACACTCGGCGTACCCGGCGTGGTCACCGTGCCTCGGCCCTCGCGGATCTCGTCCTCATTCTGCGAGTCCACGTACGCTTTGCCGTTCGTCACCAGGCGTTCAGCGATCTCGTACAACAGCAGGAAGTAGTCGCTCGCAAACCGCTCCTCCGTCCACTCGAAGCCCAGCCATCGCACGTCGTTCCTGATGGCCTCGACGTACTTCATGTCCTCGGTGAATGGATTGGTGTCGTCGAAACGGAGGTTGCACCGCCCGTCAAAATCGCGCGCGAGCCCGAAGTTCAGGCAGATCGACTTCGCATGGCCAATGTGCAAAAACCCATTGGGCTCGGGCGGAAATCGCGTCGCCAGCGGACGGCCGAAACGGTTCGATGCGACGTCGTCCGTAACGAGGTCGCGAATGAAGTTGTTGCGTGGAACAGCTGAATCAGTGGACACGGAAGCGGGGTTGGGGCAGTTCCCGTAAATATAGAAGCGCCGCTCACCGCCGAACGACCTGCCCCCCCTTCATCACCCACGTCACCCTCTCCAGGAGCGTCGGGTCTGCCAGTGGATCGCCCTCCACCGCGACGAGATCCGCCAATCGCGACGCAGCCACCGTACCCAGGTCGCGCTCCTGCCCGAGCAGCAGCGCCGCATTCGTCGTGGCGGACCGGATCGCTTGCAATGGCGTCATGCCGTAACGAATCATCAGCGCGAACTCGCGAGCCGGCGACTCGCTCCACGGAAATCCGCCGGCGTCGGTGCCAAGGACGATGAGGTCGGTCATGCCGAGCCGCAGCGCATCGCCAAAGGCGCGCCGCTTGATGTCCGCCATCTGCATGCGAACCGGAGGCGCGCCTGGTTGCGGGCGCGTTCCCACGTAGATGGTGGGACACCAGTACACGCGCTGCGACACCATTCGCGCGATGAGGTCCGGCGTGAGGCCGTCGCCGTGTTCCAGCGTGTGCACCCCGGCGCGCAACACCGCGTCGATGCCTTCCCACCCGCGCGCGTGCGCGGAGACGCGCTTGCCGAGCCGCTTGGTCTCGTGGACGATCGCGAGCAGCTCGTCATCGGTCCAGTTGGGCAAGCTGTGCAAGCGCCCGTCGGCACCGACGTACGCATCGCGATCCGCGTAGAGCTTGATCCAGTCCGCCCCGAACGCCACCTGCTCACGCACGGCCCGCCGCACGGCGTCGACGCCGTCCACGAGTTGCGCTCCCTTTGGAACCTCGATCTCCCACGAATAGCCGGTCAGCGGATACATGCCCGTCGGCGCGAGCGCACGCGTCGCCACGAACATGCGCGGGCCAGGAATGAGGCCGCGCTCGATCGCCACCTTCACGTCGACGTCGGCATACATGGCGCCCTCGGTCTCCAGGTCGCGCACGGTCGTGAAGCCATACCGGAGCGCCGCCGCAGCGGCCGTCGTCGCGCCGATGGTTCGGTACGGAATCGACTGCTTGAGCATCTGCGTCGCATAGTCGCTCCCATCCAGGAAAACGTGCGTATGCGCGTCGATGAGCCCGGGCAGCACCGTATGACGGCTCAGGTCGACCTGCTCGGCGTCGCGCGCGGCCCCCGCCAGCTCGGCATATGGGCCCACGCGCGTGATGCGGTCTCCGGTCACGAGGATCCCCTGGTCCACCCTTGGCGTCGCGGACACGCCGTCGATCAGGCGCCCCGCACGGATGAGCACCGTGCGGCTCGTGGCTTGTGCCGGCAGGACACTCTCAAGCGTGAGCAGCAGCGCAAGTACGCGCACGATCGTGCGTACTCTGGCTGTCGGTACATCCAGGTCCTTTGCCTGTGACTCGGGATGATGTATTGCGTCGCCTGTGCGATCACGCATCGTGCGTCTCCCCTGAATGGTCAGCCTACTGCTCCGCAGCTCGCCGTTTGTGCACGTCGTCAGTGCACGCGTTTGTGCGCGTCGTTGGTCCGCGTCGTTAGTGCTCGCCGTTAGTGCACGTCGTTGGTGCACGTCGTTAGTGCACGTCGTTAGTGCACGTCGTTAGTGCACGTCGTTAGTGCACGTCGTTAGTGCACGTCGTTAGTGCTCGTCGTTAGTGCTCGTCGTTAGTGCTCGTCGTTAGTGCTCGTCGTTAGTGCTCG
>JANOIJ010000060.1:0-3985 GCA_031407575.1 Gemmatimonadaceae bacterium
CGTGACGTCTGCGACGCCATCGCCCATGCGCACCGGCGCGGCGTCGTTCACCGGGACATCAAGCCAGACAACGTGTTGCTCTCAGGCGACCACGCCATGGTCGCCGATTTCGGGATCGCGCGGGTGGTCGCTCCGTCTACCACGACGACCGCGCACCTGACGGCCGGCGCGATCATCGGCACACCCGCGTACATGCCACCCGAGCAGATCTCGGGCGACCCGTCCATCGATCACCGCGCCGACATCTATGCCGTTGGTGTTGTCGCGTACGAGATGATCGCGGGACGGCGGCCGTTCGGGGGCGAGGCAACCCACGAGATCCTCGCGGCACATCTCACGCAGGTTCCGGATCCCCTCGCGTTGCACCGCGCCGACGTCCCTTCCGGGCTCGCCGCTGTGGTTGCGAAATGCCTCGAGAAGCGACCGCAGGACCGGTGGCAGAGTGCGGACGAGATCCTCGAACAGCTGCAGGCCTCCGGCGCGTCCGGCAATGTCGTGGCTCAGACACCCGCACTCGCGCGATCGGCTACACGGCGCTGGATGGTCGCCGGCCTCGTCGCTGTCACCGTGGCCGCCGTCGCGTGGGCGTTCACTCGCGACCGCACGATCGCGTGGGAGAATCCGCTGGCCAACGCGCGCGTCGAACGCCTGACCGATTTCCCGGGTTCCGAGGTGGACGCCGCGATCTCGGGCGACGGCAAGTTCGTCGCGTTCCTCGCCGACAGCGCGGGCCAGTTCGATGCCTTCGTCACGCAGATCGGCAGCGGCCGGTTCCTGAATCTCACCAACGGACGCCTGCCCGAGCTCTTCAACGAGGATGTGCGCAACGTCGGGTTCTCCGCCGATGCGGCACAGGTGTGGATGCGAACTGCCGGCATCAGCGCGACGCCGAGCGTGTCGCTCGTTCCGACACTCGGCGGTCCGCTTCAGCCATTCCTCGATCGCGCGGTGATGGCGGTCTGGTCACCCGACGGACGCCACGTCGCGTATCACGAGGGTGGTGATGATCCGATGTTCGTGGCCGACGCGAACGGGCGGAATCCACGTCACCTGTTCAAGACGGATCGGGGAAAGCACTCGCACTATCTCGCGTGGTCGCCGGACGGCCGCTACCTGTACTTCGCGCATGGCGTGCCACCGGACGACATGGACATCTGGCGAGTTCCGCTCGACAGTGGTCCTCCTGAGCAAATCACGCATCACCATGCCATGGTGGCGTATCCTCAGCTGCTCGACGCGCGGACACTCCTCTACGTCGCCACGGCCGCCGACGGGACGGGCCCGTGGCTGTATGCGATGGATGTCGAAGACCGCGTCGCGCGACGCGTGACCACCGGGGTCGAGCACACGCTCTCCGTCGCGGTGGCGGCGAAGGTTGCAGGGCAGCCGCGACGTTTCGTCACGACGGTGTCGAATCCGACGGTGAACCTGTGGTCGGCCGCGCTGACGAACGGCGTCACCGACGAGCGCGACGTCACGCGCGTCGAGGACGTACCGACGGCGCGCGCGCGGGGTCCGCGCTTCGCGCCTGACGGCACGCTGTTCTACCTCGCGTCGCGGAGCGGAGCGGACGGACTCTGGCGGCTCCGCGACCGTGTCGCCACTGAGCTCTCCACCGCACGCGACGGCGCGGTGGTTGGCGCGGCCACTGTCTCGCCCGATGGTCAGACGATCTGCGCGCCGGTCCGCCGCGCGCAGCGATCGACGCTCACGTGCACGTCCGCCACCGGCACGGGGGGACGCGTGCTCGCGGAGTCGCTGGACGTGCGCGGCGCCGGCTCGTGGTCGCCCGATGGCAAATGGATCGTGATCGCCGCACAGGACAGCGCCGGCGTGCGCGTGTACGGGATTCCCGCCGCCGGCGGTCCGGCCGTCAATCTCGTGCCCACCGTGTCGTCGAATCCCGTGTGGTCGCCCGACGGCAGCTTCATCGTGTACTCCGGAGCCCCGCGCGCGCGGACGGTGCCCGTGCTGGCGGTGACCCCCGACGGTCGTCCGCATCGGCTGCCCCCGCTCTCCGTCGACCGCATCGGCGACAGCTATCGATTCATCCCCGGCAGCGGACAGCTCGTGGTGAAGCAGGGCGGATTCCGTCGTCAGGATTTCTATGCCTTCGACCTGTCGACCGGACGGCAGCGCCGGCTCACCACGCTGCGCCCGGGCGAGTCACTCCTTCGCTACGACGTCTCGCCAGACGGCAGGCGCATCGTGTTTGAGCGTGCGCGCGAGAACTCCGACCTCGTGATGATCGAGCTGCCGCGATGAGTGGGCCGTTGTCGCGGGCCGACACGCTGGCGGAGCTGCGCAGCGGCACCGGCCCGTCGATGGATCGGCTCCTGCCGCTGGTGTACGACGAGCTGCGCAGGATCGCGCATCGGCAGCTGGCCGCGCGTGGCGGCGGCGGGACCTTGCAGACCACGGGCCTCGTGCACGAGGCCTACCTGAAGCTCGTGGATCACACGCGTGCGGACGAGCGAGACCGCGCACACTTCCTCGCCGTGGCGTCCGTCGCCATGCGGCATGTCCTCGTGGATCGCGCTCGAGCGCGCGTCGCCCTCAAGCGCGGCGGCGAGCAGCTGCGGGTCACGCTCGACGAGGAGCACCTCGCGGTGGAGGACCAACCGGAGGCGCTCCTGCAGCTGCACGAGGCGATGAAGCGACTTGCGCTCGCGCAGCCACGGCTGGCGCAGGTGGTCGAGTGCCGGTTCTTCGGCGGACTTACCGAAGACGAGATCGCTGCGGCACTCGGCGTCACCGTGCGGACCGTGCAGCGCGACTGGGTGAAGGCGCGCATGCTCCTGCGCCAGGAGCTCGAAGACTGACCTGCGGTTGGGAAAGCAGGTCCCTCCCTCGCGCAGAGCCTGCCCTGAGCGAAGTCGAAGGGCTCCTGTCGGGACGACAAGGTGGCGAGACCTACTGCAGCGATCCCGCGAGTGCCAGCGCTGCGGCTGCGCGTCCGATGTCGCGGCCAGCGTCGATGTCGAACCTGTAGTGGATGCCGCCGAATATCCGCGACATGCCCGCCTCGTCCACCATCGCGTCGAGCGTGGTGCGCTGGTCCGGGAAATCCTTGCTGAGCACGTCCATGAATGCACCCGTCATGCACGAGTGTCCCGACGGATACGACGGATGATTCGGCAACGCGATGGCCATCGTGATCTTCGAGTCGGCGTGCGTGGGTCGCGGGTACCAGTACGCGAACTTCGCGTCCCAGCACGCGATCTGTGCGTCGAAGGTCGCGGCGTTGGCAAAGGCCAGGATTCGGGCCGCGTCACGGTCCGGCAGGCGATGGGCGCGAATGAGGCTGTCGGCGATGAGGTTGAGGGCGCCCGCCGTGAACGGGCCGCTCGATGTATTCCAGCGCTGCGCGATCGCGACCTGGGCCGGCGTGCGCGCGTCGGCAATCTGGCGCACCTCGGTGAGCGCCGCGAGAAAGACGGGCGAACCGACAGCGGGCGGGGCGGGTGGTCGGAGTTGGCTCGCTGTTGCGAGGAAGAAGGGACGTGTGCCATGCATGGAACGAACGACCGCCGCCGCGGATGGTGTCCACTTGTCCGGACCGGTGGGGATGGTACCTGCCCCCGCGACGAGGTAGTTGTCGCTGGCGACCCTGGCGAGTATCGCCGCGCCGATCGTGCGGCCGAGCGCCTCACCGGCCGCAACGTTCTGCGTGATGGTGGACGCTGGGGCAGGGTTCGCGAGATCGCCCTTCAATTGTGCCTCGATGGCCGTGGCATCGAGCGGGAAGAAGGCGCTGAGAACTGCCACGGACGCACCGCCCACGGCCGCCGTCAGCGACGGTGGATTTGCTTGCGACGACGCGGCGAGCGCCGCCGTCACCGCACGATACTGCGCGACCGAGAGGTAGGTGAGGATGCGGCTCACTGCCGCCTGGCCGTTGCTGGTCGGCTGGCGAGCGACCACCAGCGCCACCGCACGCTCGTTCCATAGCGCGCTGCTGAAGGTCCGAGCGGTATCGGGCAGT
>JANOIJ010000061.1:0-15644 GCA_031407575.1 Gemmatimonadaceae bacterium
GCCCCAGTGCCGCCTCCGGCCGCGCCGCGCGGTGTGTGACGTCGCCGTTCCGTGAGCAGCGTGACCGTGCATGGTGCCGTCGCGCGATAGGCGCGCACGACCCCGTTGCCGCCGTGATGCGCGCCGGCGCCGCCCGATCCCCCGCGCAGCGCGTAGCGTTCGATGCGGAGCGGCGTGGACCGCTCGAGCGATTCCACCGGCGTGTTGCGCGTGTTGCTCATGCCGACGTGCACGCCCGATGGGCCGGCCCCGTGTGAACTTGCCCCCTGCCCGCCACCGAGGGTCTCGTAGAATGTCCAGCCTAGTCCACCAAAGGTGACGTTGTTCATCGTGCCCTGCCCTTGCGCGGCGACGTCCACGCCCGCACTGCCCAGTGCGGCAAGGATGGTGTCGGTGATGCGCTGCGACATCTCGACGTTCCCTGCCGCGACCGCGGCGGGCCACGCCGCGTTCACGGCGCTGCGATCCGGCAGCACCAACACGATGGCGCGCGCAGTACCCTCGTTCGTTGGGACGTCATCATCGAGCAAGGTACGGAGCGCGAACACTGCGGCAGCGCGCGTGACGGCGGCTGGGCAGTTCACGTTGCCGGCCACCTGCGGCGCACTACCCGTGAAATCGAGACGCAGGCTCCCGTCGCGCACCTCGAGCGCAACCTGTATCACGACGTCGTCGTCCGTGACGCCATCGCCCTCGAGACGATCAGTGGCGCTGCCACGCGCACCCTCCAGCGGCGCGAGCCGCGCACGCACGCGACGCTCGGCATAGTCGAGCAGCGCATCGCACGCGGCGGCGAGCTTCGGTGCGCCCAGGCGCGCACTGAGCGCGCGCAGGCCAGCCGCGCCGGTCGCACAGGCAGCGAGCTGTGCACCGAGATCGCCGCGACGCTCGTGCGGCGTGCGCACGTTGGCCAAGATGAACCCGAGCAGTTCCTCGTCGAGCACACCTTGCCGCACAAGGCGCACTGGCGGCACGATCAATCCTTCCTGCACCAGCTCCGTGGCGCCCTGCGGCATGCTGCCGGGGCTCATGCCACCGACGTCTGCGTGGTGCGCGCGCACCGCCGCGTAGCCGCCAATCGCGCCGTCGATGCCGACGGCCTCCACGAGCGTCAGGTCGGGGAGATGCGAGCCGCCGTGATACGGATCGTTGAGGAGAAAGACGTCGCCCGCGAGGGGATGTCGTGCGCGCACGGCAGCAACCGACTCCGGCATGGCGCCGAGGTGCACGGGAATGTGCGCGGCCTGCGCAATCATGCGGCCTCGGGCATCGAAGATCGCGGACGACGCGTCGCGGCGCTCGCGGATGTTCGGCGACAGCGCACTCCGCACCAGCACCGCGCCCATTTCCTCGGCGATCATCGCCACCGCGTGCGAAAGGACGGAGAGGTCGAGCGGGTCTATCTGGTGCACGCGTCAGTACCCAGTTCGAGTGAGGAGCCAGCCGCCGGTGGGGTGCGGTTCGCCGCTCCAGCCTTCTGCAATGCGCAGCGTTGCACCGGGCAGCACGACCACCGATGGACCAACGACATGCGCGTCGAACAGGCCGTTGTCGTCGATCGCGGTGACGGCGTCCCAACGCGACGCGCCCGTACGCTCGAACTGGACTGGACGCGCCGGGCCGCTCGCGACATGTCGAATGCCGATCACCTCGACCGGCGCATCGAGTGTGAAGCCGTTGCGCTGCGCATGCAGTGCGCCGAAGCGGAGCGCGAGCGCAGCGCCGTCGTCATCGAGGTGCGCTGGCACATCCAGCTCGTAACCCTGCCCCACATACCGTGTGCGCGCCGTCCACGCGCGGTGCCACGCGTCGCCCTCGGCAACGCCGTCCGCAGCATTCGCCAGCGCCGCGCGCAGCGCAGCAGCGTCGAGCGCATCCGCCTCGGCGAGCACGCTCACCATGCGCTCGCGCCGCTCCGGCGTGATGGCGAGTCCGAGTGCACTCAAGCCTCCGGCATGCGGCGGCACGAAGATCGTGAGCATGCCGAGTTGCTCGGCGAGGCCGCAGGCGTGCAGTGGACCTCCGCCGCCGAACGGGACGAGCACGCAGTCACGCGGGTTCACGCCGCGCTCGACGCTCACGCGCCTGAGCGCGCGCGCCACCGAGGCGTCCGCAATGTCGATCATCGCACGCGCGACGCGAGCGGTGTCAGCACCGAGTGCGGCGGCGAGCGCGGTGACTGCGCGATGCGCCGCGGCCGGGTCGAGCGTTACGCCGCCGCTCATGGCGAGCGCGGTGATGTGGCCGAGCACGACGTGCGCGTCGGTGACCGTGGCCACCGTGCCGCCTCGGCCGAACGCTGCCGGTCCGGGCACAGCGCCGGCACTTCGCGGGCCGACGCGAAGCGCGCCGCCATCGTCGATCCACCCTATGCTGCCGCCGCCCGCCGAGACCGTTTCCACGAGCACGCGCGGAAGCGCGATCGGGACACCCGCGATGCGTCCGCCGGGTTCGACGAGTGGCTCGCCGTCGAGAATGAGCCCGACGTCCGCACTCGTGCCGCCGATGTCGACCGTCAGCGCATTCGAGAAGCCCGCCGCACGCACGGCGGCGGCGGCGCCGACGATGCCACCGGCCGGCCCGGAGAGCGCGAGCGACGCTGCACCGCGCGACGCCTGCGCCACGGTGCGCATGCCGCCGCCCGATGTCATCACGCCGGGTGCGGGGACGCCGAGTACCGCGGCGCGTGCGGTGAGTCGCTCGAGATACCGGGCGACGCCGGGCCGCAAGTACGCCTCGGCCACCGTGGTCGCCGTGCGCTCGTACTCGCGAATCTCCGGAAACGTCTCGGAGGAGAGAACGACGTCGAGCGCAGGCATCGCGGCGCGAAGCGCATCCGCGAGCAGGCGCTCGTGCACACCGTCCGCATATGCATGCAGGAGCGCGATGGCCACGACGTCGGGGGCGAGTGCGCGCACACGCTCCACCACATGTGCGATCGCGTCAGCGGTGAGGGCCACGTGCACGCCTTCGGGCACCAGTCGCTCGTGGGCACCAACCGTATCCTCGCGCGCAACGAGCGGCGAGGGATGATGCAGCGACAGGTCGTAGAGTGACGCGCGGTCTTGCCGCGCGAGATGCAAAACGTCGGTGAACCCGTCCGTGGCCACGAGGACGACGCGCGCGCCGGCGCGCTCGAGCAGCATGTTCGTGGCGACCGTGGTGCCATGCACGAACCGCGATACCGGCGCGCCGTCGAGCAGTTGGAGTGCGAGCGCCACGCCGTCGCTCTGGTCGGCGGGTGTGCTGGGCACCTTGCGGGTCGTTACTGCACCGCGCTCGTCCACGGCGACGAGATCGGTGAAGGTGCCGCCGACATCCACGCCAACCGAGAGTGGGCTCACGATCGAGAAAGTGGCCTACTAATCGTGATGATGGAAGTAGCCACTGCATCCGTTCACCGCAGAGGAGCAGAAAAACGCAACAGCGACATCGTGCTCGTTCGATCTCAACGTTCTCGCACGGCTCTCGCTCGCTGAGTCTGTGACATGCGTCGCAGTCCTGCGCGGCCGAGCGACATATGCTGCAGGATGACCATGTCCTTGCGACGGATTGCCGCGCTCGTCACCTGCACGTTGGCCGCGTGCGCCGGCGGATCCGATGGATCGCCGACGACGCCGTCAGGTGACGACAACACACCCGTCGTCGCCGGCGGTGAGCTCTCGCGTCGCCCATTTCCAGCGGACAATGCGTGGAACGCCGACGTCTCGCTTGCGCCGGTGGATCCGAATTCGGCGACGCTCATCGCCGCGTGCGGCTTGCGCAACCTGCATCCCGACTTCGGCACGGCATACGGAATCCCGTACGTGCTCACCGGTGCAGGTACCGCGAAGGTTCCCGTGTCCTTCGACTATGCGAGCGAGAGCGACGCAGGCCCATATCCCATTCCGGCCAATGCGCCCATCGAGGGCGGCGCGAGCAGCGGTGGCGACCGGCATGTGCTCGTGGTAGACACCGTGGCGTGGAAGCTGTACGAGCTGTTCGACGCGCATCCGCTGAACGGTGGTACGAGCTGGCGCGCAGGCTCTGGCGCCGTCTTCGACCTGGCATCGAACCAGTTGCGTCCGCTGTACTGGACCTCCGCGGATGCTGCGGGGTTGCCGATCTTTCCCGGGCTCGTGCGATACGATGAAGCCGTCGTGCGAGGCGTGATCGACCACGCGGTGCGCTTTACGTGCCCGCGCACGCAGCGTGGCTTCGTCGCACCGGCGCGCCACTTCGCGAGCTCGGATCCGTCGTCCGCGCTGCCACCGATGGGCATGCGCGTACGGCTCAAGGCGTCCTACGACATCGCGGGATATCCTGCGGAAGTGAAGGTCATCCTCACGAGCATGAAGACGTACGGCATGCTGCTGGCGGACAACGGGAGCGGGTGGTTCGTCACCGGCGCACCCGACCCGCGCTGGAACGACAGCCGCCTCAATGCGCTGAAGCAAGTGCCGTCCTCCGCATTCGAGGTGGTGCTGATGGGCGCCGTCACGCGTTAAGGCGCGCCGAACAATTCTCACGTCGCTCTGGTGAGCGCTGCCCATTCGCCGCATGTTCGTGCGTTCAAGATGTCGCACGATCGCACCCGTGAAGAGGAGGCGAGGAGCATGGCCAGCAAGAAGGGGCAGCCAGTAGCGTCGGCCGAGGCACCGACACCCGTCCGCATCTGCTTCGAGCGTATCCTGCCGGACGAGGTCGACACCGAGAAGCAGGTGCGCCGTAACATCCGCAAGGAGCTCGGCGGAGGACGCAAGCTGGACGCGAGCGGCACGCTGCGCGTCTCGCGCATGGCGGTGGTGCTCTCCAAGAAGTGGGGTTCCGGCGCCGTCGTACGGTGTCGTTTCCTGGATGGCAGCAAGACGCAGAAGAAGAAGGTCGAGGCGGTGACGCATGGCTGGGAGAAGCATGCCGACGTTACGCTCAAGTTCGTGACGAAAGGCGCGGCCGAGGTGCGCATCTCGTTCGTGGCGGACGCCGGATCCTGGTCCGCGGTGGGGCGTGACGCGCTCAATCGGTGGTACTTCCCGCTGCACCAGCCGACGATGAACTACGGCTGGCTGCGCGACGACACGGACCCGGCCGAGTACCAGCGCGTGGTGCTCCACGAGTTCGGTCACGCGCTGGGCTGCATCCACGAGCACCAGCAGCCGAAGTTCAATCGCAAGTGGAACGAGGCCGCGGTGCTGCGATACTTCTCCGGCCCACCGAATTTCTGGTCGGAGGAGGACATCCGCTTCAACGTCCTCGACAAGTATTCGTCGAAGGGCATTGCCGCCACCGTGTTCGACTCGAAGTCCATCATGCTGTACGACTTCGACGCGAACCTGTTCTCGGATGGCCTTGGGCGAACCAACTCGAACAAGGCGCTGTCACCGAAGGACAAGGCGATGATCAAGTCGATGTACCCGTAACGCAGCGTGGTGATGGGCTCCGGACGGCGCGTGCGCTGCCCGGAGCCGCACGCTACTCCCAGCGGAAGACCTTCGCCGCGAGTACCGTGCAGACCAGGAACGCCACGACGAGGGCCGCGACGTCACCCATGTGCGCGAGCCACGAGTCGCCTCGCCAGATGCCTTGCAGGAGCGACACGGCGTACGTGAGCGGCAGCACGCGCGCGATGCCACGCAGCACGGGCGGCAGCGACGCGACCGGCACGAACAGCCCCGACAGCGCGAGCATGGGATACATGATGAGCGCGCCCAGCGGCTGCGCGAACCGCGCGGTCGGAACGATGCTGGCAATCACGAAGCCGATGGACAGGATGCTGCACGTGCTGAGCAGCAACGCCAGCGCGAACGCGAGCTTCGGGACGTCGGCGGTGGCCGTGAAGTAACGCCGGCCGGCCATGATCATCAGCGCCATCGTGACGGCGGTGAGCAACAGCTTCACCAGCACGTGCGCCGTGAGGATGGTCTGCGGACGCAGCGGCGTCGCGCGCAGCCGCTTGAGGATGCCGCCCTCGCGATAGATGGAAATGATCGTGACGAGCGACAGGACGGCACTCACCGCGATCAGCAACGACACCAGCACGGCGATGCCCCCCTCGCTGAACATGCCCGTTTGCGACGCGGCGACGTCGGCGCCGGAACGCCCCGCCGCTCGCCCGAGCACGAGGAAGGCGAGCACCGGAAACGCCACCGTCCCGATGGCCCCCAGCGGCTCTCGCATGAAGATCTTGATCTTGAGCCACGTGAGCTCGCCCAGTCCGCGCAGGAAGTGCATCGGTCAGTCCCGAATCGCGTGGCCGGTGAGCTTGAGGAACACATCCTCGAGCGTCGGCATCACCGTCTTGAACTCCGTGACGCGAATGTCGTTCGCGGCAAGGCACTGGATCACGTCCGCCACCAGCTCGTCACCCGTGCCGAGAATGGTGATGCGGCCATCGCGTGCGCTCACCGTCTCCACGTGCGCGATGCGCGCGAACGCGGCTTCCGCGCTCGCGTCGGCGGTGGCCAGGACAACCGTCCGCTCGGGACAGTGCCGCGCCACGAGTCCCTCCGGGCTGTCGATGTCGATGATGCGTCCGTGCTCGATGATCGCAACGCGATCGCACAACTTCTCCGCTTCTTCCATGAGGTGCGTCGTGAGGAAGACCGTCTTTCCGCGCGCGCGGATGCCGCGCACGAGCTCCCAGATGGCGCGCCGTGCCTGCGGGTCGAGCCCGGTGGTCAGCTCGTCCAGGAACACGACCTCGGGATCGTTGATCAGCGCGAGCGCGATGAACAGCCGCTGCTTCTGTCCGCCGGACAGCGTCATGAACCACGCGTTGCGCTTGTCCGTGAGGCCGAGTTGCTCGAGCAGTTGGTCGCCGATGCGGGGCTGCTTCCTGTACAGCGACGCCCAGAGGTGTACCGCCTCCCACACCTTGATGCGCTTTTGTAGTTGCGCGGACTGCAGCTGTACGCCAATGCGTTCCTGCAATGCATACACATCGCGGAACGGATCCAGGCCGAGCACCGAGATGGTGCCGGCGTCCGGTGTGCGGATGCCCTCGACACACTCCATGGTGGTCGTTTTGCCCGCGCCGTTGGGTCCAATGAGCCCGAAGATCTCGCCATCCATGACCTCGAGCGACACGTCGTTCACGGCGACGAGCGAACCATACGCCTTGCGAATGCCGGTCACCTGGATGACGGGATGTGCCATCACGCAAACCGGCGCAGGCCGAAGTGCCCCACATCGATTGTGGGGCTTTCGTCCAGCGCGAGTTGCGCCGCGACCTCGCCGATGGCGCTGGCAAACTTGAATCCATGGCCGGAGCACGCACTCACGACGACGACCTCCGGTGCCGCTGCAGTGCGGTCGATGATGAAGTCGAGATCGGGCGTGTTCGTGTACAGGCACACCGCGGACTCACGAATGCGCTGTCCAGCGGCGGGCACGAAGCGGTGCACCAGTCGCTGGACTGCACCGGTATCGGCGCTGGAGACATCACGGTCCACGTCATGCGGTGCGACGACGACGCCCTCGTGGTGAATCGCCGCCTTCACGCCGTCGCCAAAGTCGGGCATAACGTAGAAGACGCGATCCGTCTGGTGCTCGATGAGCGCGACCGGACAACGGTCAGGCGCGAAATGCGTGGCGTCGGCAAGGTCGTCGAACCAATGCATCGTCTGTCGCTCCACGACGAGCGGAGCCTCGATCCCAACCATCTCCAGCAGCCGTGGCGCCCATGGACCCGCTGCGACGATCACGCGCCGCGCCTCGAGGCGACCGTTGTCCAGCAACGCGGTCATGGATCCTCGCTCGCGGTACAGGCGGAGCGCCTGCGTATTGGCGCGGATGGTCGCGCCCGCGGCGCGCGCGCCGTCGAGATGCGCGCGCACACACACCTCTGGAAACAGCACGCCCGCGTTCGCCTCGAGCACGCCAATCATGTGCGGCTCTGGCACGAACGCCGGAAAGCGGCGCGTCATCTCCGCGGCGGACAGTGTCTCGACGGGGATGTCATGCAGCGCCGCGCTCGCCAACGCGCCGCGAACGAGTGACGAGTCTTCCGCGCCGATCATCAATCCGCCGGTGCGCCGGAACAAGGTCGCACCCGACGTCGTTTCCAGCGACGACCAGTTCTCGTACGCCCGGCGAACCAGCGGCACGTACGACGGATGCTCGTAGTACGCCTCGCGGATGATGCGCGAGCGGCCGTGCGTGGAGCCGAGCGTGTGCGGAGGATCGTACGCGTCCACTCCCACCACGCGCGCGCCGCGCGACGCGAGATGATAGAGCGCCGCGCTGCCCATGGCGCCTAGGCCGATGACGAGTGCATCGAGCATCCTATGGCAGCGCCGTCAGCCGCTTGGCACCCGCGGCGCGAACGCGCTGCTGCGCCGCGGCAATCGCCGCCGTCGTCCGCGGCGACGACCCGCCCACCTCGATCTCCGTCGCGGCGCCCAGCGCGCCGACGTAGTAGTCGGTCCAGGTCTGGAGGATGTCGCGCTCGAGCGCCGCGGGCCCGCCACCGGTGATTGCAGCGCGCGAGAGCGCGAGCTCCGTATCGAGCCGAGCGACGGCCGCGCGCTCCACTTCGCCGATGATCTCGCGCGCCGTCGCGCCGTCCGCACTCGCAAGCGTGAGCGCCGACACCAGCGCCGAGACGCCGACGTTCTTCAGCGTGACGGCGGAGACGTTGTCGATGCGATCGCCGTCGGTGTGATAGAACTGATCGGTGAAATGCCAGAACAGCACGCCCGGCTTCTTTGCAGTGAGGAACGGTGTGTGGTCGCTGCCACCCTCGAACGGGTTGGTCTTTACGACCCAGCCGTTGGTGGCCGCCTGGTCGAGGCAACGTGCGAGGAGGAAGTCGTTGAAGTAGTGCGGCACGATTTCCTCCTTCTTGATCGGGCTGCCGCCCCACTCGGAGTGCTTCTCGTTGCCTCGCGTCCACACCGCGGACGGATCAGGCATCTTCTCGATGAGGAAGGTGCCGCCGGTCTTCTTCGTATCCTCGCCCACCATGTCGAGGCTCAGGCCCCACCGCACGCCGCGCGTGCGCTCCGCGTTGTCGGCGAGGAAGTTGCGCGTCTGTGCGATCTCGTTGCCGAAGATCATGGTGATGGTGCGCTTCGGACGCACGGCCCCGCTCTTCCACAGCGTCGCGAACACGCGCGCCATCTCGGCCGCTGCGCCCACGCCTGATGCGTTGTCATTCGCCCCGGGCTCCTGGACATGCGCGCTGAACACGAACCGCTCGCTCGGCACAGTCGCGCCGCGGACCTCGGCGACCACCGTGCGTTCGACCGACGGGAAGAGTCGCGTCTTCGTCATGACGCGCAGTGACACCGGCCCGCGAGCAAGCGAGGCGCGGAGCGAGTCGAGCGCGCCGCGCGAAATGGGCATGCCCCAGGTCTTGCGCACCGAATCCAGCGGGATGGACGAGAACTGAATGGACGACCGGTTGATCTCCGGCTTGGTGTACGCGGGCATGCGATACGCGAGTGCGCCCACTGCGCCGCGCTTCTGCACCGCTTCCGTAAAGACCTGGCCGATGCCGCCGTCCGCGAGGACGATCTTGCCTTCTACCTTGACGCGATCGTAGTCGGCGGCGGTGCCCTTCCCGACATCCACCACCTCCGCCACGACGCCGGTGTCCGGCGTGGAGTACGAGTTGATGGCGAGCATGTTCAGGTTGGTCGCGAGCCGAAGCAGTGGCGCGCGATCGCCGACGATTGTCAGCGAGGCATCGTCGAGATCCCAGGCGGGCACGCGCATGGGGCGTTTCTCGATGCGATACACGAGGGGCGCATTCCTCGGCGCGGAGTCCTCGGGTACGTAGCCGGCGTCGCTCAGTTGCATGACGACGCGATCGAGGCTCGCGTCGAAGGTCGTGTTACCGGGCCACCGGAACCAACCGCCCATGTACTCAACCAGTTGGCGCGCGCGCTCGCCGGAATACTCGGCGCGAGCCAGCGTGAAGTAGCGATTGATCTGTGCGGGGACCTTGCGCGGCGCCTGCGCGCGGGCCGCGCTGGCGAGCAGCAGCGAGATCAGCAGGAACGCGATTCGTCGACGAATGTGCATGGACAATCCTACCGACAATCCGCGCCGCTTGCTCCATGGTCAGCACCCCACGCTCGCGAGGCCAGCGCCGATGCCCGCGCCACCAATGTATCCGTACAGCCCACCCGGGCCACCCATCGCCGAGCCGACGACTGCTCCGGTAAGCGCCCTCACCAGTGAGTCTCCGATGCCGCGTTCGATGCGCTCACCGGGACCACACGTGCTGGTGAAGGCGGGAAGGGCCGCGACGATCCCGCTGACGATGACGCTGCCGATCGCCGCTCCCACCAGCGCTTCGCCCAGGCCGGGGTCCTCGCACGCGCAGCCGCCTCGATAGAGGACGTTCGCCCCGAAGAGCGATCCACCAATGAGTCCAGCGTACGCACCGCTTAGGCCGAGCACGAGCCGGCTGGGAAGCTCCAGGGGGGAGGACCGCAGTGCGCGGGACTGTGGCGAGTCCGAGCTCGCTCGCGGGTTGTCGTGAGCCCGGACGGCGAGCGGCGCGGCAACCTGCGCGTGGGCCGACATGGGCGCGCACGCGAGGACAAGGAGTAGCGCCAGCGCGCGGCGTGCGGCTGATGGAGCTGTGTTCGTCGTCATGGGTCGCCCGGTGAATGGTTAGCCTCCATTCACTGACGCGGAAATGCTCGATGAATCGGCTCAGGCTGGCCTACTCTCCCTCTTTACTCTGCCGAGTCGAGGGAGCGGTGCATTCATTTACCGCAGAGGACGCAGAGGAGCAGAGGCACGCAGAGAAAAGCAGAACCAATTGATCGAAAAAGGCGTCGCACCGAAGACGATCGTGGTGAACCGCATCTGGCGTTCGAAGGAGCATGGATCATCTGTTGCCGTCCCTCTGCGTACCCCTGCTCCTCTGCGTCCTCTGCGGTGAACGTGTTCCCGCGTTCGCTGGCTAGGCGAGATCCGGACGCACGCCGTCAGCGATTCACTCGACGCGGCAGCGCCAACGCCCACGCGAGCGCCAAGTGCGCCGGCAGCAACATTGCCACGAGTGCCCCACTTTGCTGGCCCCCTGGGACCAGCGCCAGCAAGAGGGCAACCATGCCGAGCGCCGCGACAACCGCCGCGACCATCCGCGCGGCGCGCACGCTGCGCCCCCACCCCAGCGACGCCGGAATCAACACCACCAGCGCGAGCGAAAGGGGCGTCAGCAACAGGTCCGTCTCGTTGCGCGCCCAGAACTGGTGTTTCGTGGCGAACCACGCGAGCAGCAATACCACACCCATCACTCCACACACCAACGACCACACCGTGCCAACCACGGCCAGCACCCACGCGGCCCACGGGCGCGAGATCATCGCAACGCGCAACACCACGACCAGCGCCGCGAGCAGCAGGCCCACGACCGCGTATCGCCAGAACAGCCCGGGGACCTCGGTGGCCTCCGGGATCGGCGACACCCCGAGCGGCAAGGCGGGCACCTGCTCTCCCCCAACAAGTGAAATCTCCACACCACCAGGTCCGGCGACGCGAATGTCGCGCAGGGCGTCGCGCAGCCGCATCGGAATGAAGAATGACTCCCACTTCGTCAGCGGCACGTCGGCCGGCCGGCCGAGCGCGATGTCGATGCCCGCCTGAACCGGCGCGTCGCCTTCCGTGAGCCGCAGGCTCTCGCTCCGGTAGGTGAGCGCGGTGCGCGCGGAATCGGTCGCCTTCTCGAGGATGCCGCCGAGTGCTCGGTCCAGTGCGTCGCGCAGGCGGGTGGAGCAGTTGTCGACGTAGTAGTCGTAGCGGTAGAACTTGTTCTCCTCCAGCGCGTTCCAGCGAACGAACTCCTGAAGCTTGAGCGCTTGTGCCGGCGTGAGGTTCAAGCGCTGCAGCGTCGTGGGACGTCCGCGCCGGCGCTCAGCCTCGAGCAATGCGAGTGGATCCACAGCGCCCATCGAGTAGTTCGTCTCGCCCGTGACAAAGCGCATCACAAAGTCTGGCGCAGTGAAGTCGTACAGGCCCCAGTGATATGCGACGTCCTGCCCCGTTACTGCGTTCTGGAAGCGCAGCGCGTTGTGCCCGAATCGCTCGAAGACTTCGTGGCCGCTGCCAAACGTGATGAGGCTGACCGTGATCTCGCTGCCGGGCTCGCGCGCGGGCGACGCGAGTTGCCGCGCGGACGACGCGGCTTGCTGCGCGTGCGCATCCAACGCCGCCGACGCACTCAGCATCAGCACGAACGCCAGACGTCGTATGCTCACAGCTTGATCTCGCGCCCTTCGTCGGCCGACTTGTAGATCGCCTCGACGATGCGGTGCAGCAGGACCTGGTCGGTGGGCGCCTCGTACTCCGCGTCGCCGGCGATGATCGCGACGAAGTGCGCGAGTTCCGCGCGGTACGACTGGATGAACGCGCTCTCCCGCGCCGACGCGCCGCGCGGCGAGACGTCGGTTGGCCGGCCATGCAGCTCCTTCACCACGCGCAACGGCGCGAGTCGCGTGCTGCCGCGATTCGACAGCGTCTCGAACCACCAGCGTTCCTCCTCGCCCACGTACGCGCCCGAGACGTCAAAGTTGAACACCACGCCCGACGCACACTTGAGCTGGACGAGCATCGACTCCTCGACGGCGTTCTTGCCCGCGCCACGCTCCATGTGCGCGACGACGCGCTCCGGCTCCGGGAAATCGCTGAGCCACAGCGCGAGATCGACGAGCGGAATCCCATAGTCGAAAAAGGCACCGCCGCCCGCCTCGGCGCGCCGTTGTCGCCATCCCTGCTCGCCGCGCTTGTGGTGGTAGGCGCCGGCACGGATCCCGGTGAGCTTGCCCAACTCACCGCCGCGCAGGAATCCGGCGAGCGCCTGCACGTCGCTGCGAAAGCGCTGGTTGTTGGCGACGATCACCTTGCGTCCCGCGCGCGCCGCGGCGTTCACGATCCGCTCCACGCCCTTGGCGGTGAGCGACAACGGCCGCTCGACGAGGACGTCAATGCCGGCGGCGATGGCGCTCATCACATGCGGCTCGTGCAGGTGGTTCGGCGTGGCGACCACGATCGCCTGAAGTCCTTCCGTTTCCAGCAGGTCCCCGATGTCGGTGCAGACGTCAGGCACCTCGAAGCGGTCCGCGAGCGCACGCGCCTTGGGGCGATCGTTGTCACAGACAGAGACGAGCTTCACGCCTCGCATCTTCGACAGCACCGGCAGGTGGGTGAGCTGCGCGATCGCGCCAGCACCCACGATGCCAATTCGTACAGGATCCGTCATGGATCGGTTCTCCGGAGTGGGCCGAAGTAATACACGCCGCCCGCGCGCACGGATAGCGCGCGAAAGCCATTGACCAGGTCGGCGCGCACACGACCATCCACCGCGAACCGCGGCAGCGGCTTGAGCACCACGCCCGACTCGACGAACAGGCCGGTGGAGATGTTGTCGAACAACCGCTCGACGAACGTGCCGTCGATGATCGGACCTTCCGCATTGATGATGTGCACACCGATGCCGGCGCCCACGTACGGCTGCACCACGGTCACTTGCCTCGGCAGCCAGCGCAGGCCAACGCCCATCATGACATCGTAGAGCGTCACGCGGGACGGCGACACGACGTCATCGAGCGATGGGTCTCGAATAATGCGCCTCAACGAGTCGGTGAACGTGCGAATGACGTCGTCCGTGAGGCGCGACTCCCAGTAACTGGCCTCGAGGCGGAGCCGCAGCGTGGACGACACCCGCCCGTAATCCGCCGAGAGCCCGAGGATGGGCGCCGGCTCAGATTGGCTCGGGCGGATCGCGCCGTAGTCGATGCTCAACATCGACAACTGGAGGCTGTCGACCGTCAGTCGCTTCGTGAGCCCTTGCGCGCCGAGCGATTGCGCGGCGAACAGCGCGACGCCGACGACGCACGCCAGCAGGTCAGTCGATCGTTCCAACCGTCGTGCCGGGATAGTAGGTCTGAAGAATGGTTCGAAAGTCCTGGCCGGCTCGCGCGCGGCCAATGGCGCCCGTCTGGCACATCCCCACGCCGTGGCCATTTCCACCGCCGGCAAGGGTGAGTGTCTCGATGCCCTCGCGGCCGGCAACGGCGTCGACGGAAAAATAGGTGCTGTACAGTATCTCGCCACTCGGAAGACGAAGCGCATTGCGTATCTCGTTGCCCTTGAGCGCGACCGCGCCGCGATCCGTCTCGATGGTCAGCGCGCCGACCCTGCCCGCGGGTGTGACATCCGTCACGGTGACCGCGCGCACCACGGCGATCGACGCGTCGCGGCCCGGAAGCGTTCGCAGGTAGCGCGCCACGGATTGGCGCAGCGCATCCCGCGCGAACACGCGCGTCCAGCGATACCTCGGCGCGCTCTCGCAGTAGAAGCGCGTGGTGCCGGGAATCTGGTCGCTCACGCGCTTCAGGTACGGAAGGGCCGCCGCGCGCCAGACGTCCTGCGGCTCCGCCGTGCTGCCCCCGCACGTCGAATAGTACGGCGCATTGACGACGCGTCCCTCGTACAGCAGCACGAGCCCCGCGGTCGCGTCCACGGCAGTGTTGCCGACATTCGTCTCAGCGCTGGCGCCACCGTAGACCTGATCGCTCACCGTGGCGCGCATGTCGAAGGGTCGGGCGGCGCTGCCGAGGTGCGTCACCGCGTAGCTGCGCGCGGTGATCGCCTGTGCCTCAACGGCCGCAACGTCCGAGGCGGATGACGTCCCGATCTCCAGCGGGACGACGCCCTTGATGTAGTCGTCCATGGGCAGCCGGTTGACGACCAGCAAGCCCGTCGTGCTCACGCTGATGACGAGGTCGCCGCGCCAGCGCTTGCCGTTGAACGTGACTTGCGCGCCGCGATCCAGTGCGCGCGCCACGACCGTTGGCTCGCGCGCCGTGACTGGCCGCGAATCCTCACGACGCGCCGCGATGCCGCGATTGTCGCGCTCGAGGATCCACCGCTCGCCAGGCTTGGTCAGTGCCACGGGCGTGCGTCCGTCGGCGGCGTAGATCTGCCATGGGCCGGTGGCGGTGAGCCTCACCTCCGTCTGTGCTTCCGCCAGGGCGATCCGCACTTCGCGCGCGCTGACACCGGGCTTGGTCGCGGTTGGCGTGGGTCCGGGCACGGCCGCCGTGGCCGAGCACGCGACGGCCGCGAGGGCGACGAGCCGGGACGCGATTGTACCGGCGCGACCATGCAGATACGACGTCGCGCGCGATTGCTCGGCCATTCTGGATGCTGGATTGGTGGGCGCGGTCCGAGGGCCTGCGACGACTCCCCGTGTTCCATGACTGATCAGGGCATCCGGGACGTCACAAACTGGGGCTACGATTCGCCCGCCGGGGCGCGTCGACGGCAATCGAGAGCGCGCACACGATTGCACCGGATAACAGCGGGAGCTGCCGGATCAAACGTCCGTTCTTTGTCGATGAAGAGCTCCTTCAACCTCCATTGGTTGGCTGGTCGCGTCGTCCGCGGCGCATTGCGAGGATGCGGACGGCAACTGCCGCACTGAGGGCGAAAAGTCCGAGATAGATCCATGCTACTGTGCGGTGGCCAGATCCTTGTAGCGTACCAGCCATCCAGTAGCCTGCGATACTGAAGAGCCCTAGCAGCACGGCTGCTACCAGGACGAGTGAGCGTCGCCATGCGGATGATTGCGAGGACATCGAATTTGACCTGTTAAGTACCGTGGAGGCGGGCAAACCACAGGTGCCCGCGGCTACGAAGTATCGGCG